>CAMKRY010000018.1 GCA_946415345.1 uncultured Bacteroidales bacterium
CAACGTAGGCCCCGAATTCACCATCAGCGAGTACCGCGCCCTGTGCGAACTCGAGCAGATGGAGAAGGGCTACCACAAGGAAGGCCGCGTCGCCGTTCTCTCCCACATGAAGGATATCCTTCTCGAAGAGGTGCACGAAAGCCACCGCTGGGAGAAATGGCTCCACGCCGACGAGCAGGGCAAGGACCTCTGCGAGCTCACCCCCGAGCGCCAGGACTGGATCGTGGCGACCTGCTGCCGCTACATCTGGCAGCAGCCCCGCCCGCTGGCCGCCCGCGGCACCCTCTACGCCAACCTCACCCGCCTCGGCATCGACGCGGAGGAGATTGTCCTCGGCCGCATCGAGCGCGACATGGACAAGTACTTCCGGGCCTTCAACCTGATCGGCCTCAACGATTTGCTGTAAGAGTATAACCTTAAATATTAACAACACTATCCATGAAAACAACCTCCCTCCGCATTTTGATCGTGCTGGCCTCGCTGGCACTGTCAATTCCGGTGTTCGGCCAGAAGCATCAGGTGACTGGCCAGGTGCTGGATGCTGACACGGGCGAGCCCGTCATCGGTGCCGGTGTCATGATCTCCTCGGGCGGTGGCGTCTCCACGGACTATGACGGCAAGTACGTCATCATGGCCGACGCCAGCGACGTGCTGACCTTCACCAGCATCGGCTACACCGACGTCCAGGAGACCGTCGGCGGCCGTACCGTGATCAATGTCATGCTCTCCCAGGACAACACGGTCCTCGAAGAGGTCGTCGTCCTCGGTTACACGACCCAGAAGAAGGCCGAGCTTTCCAGCTCCGTCGTCTCCATGAGCGGCGAGAAACTCCGCGATGTCAGCACCCCCGATGTCGGTAACATGCTCCAGGGTAAAGTCGCCGGCGTCGTCGTCATGAACGGTTCCGGCCGTCCGGGCGAATCCGCCGACATCCGCATCCGCGGTACCGGGTCCATCACCGCCGGTGCCGGCCCGCTCTACGTCGTAGACGGTGTCGCCGGTGGTTCCTTCAACCCGAACGATATCGAGACCATCACCGTCCTGAAGGACGCTTCCGCCACGGCTCTCTACGGTGCCGCCGCTTCCGGCGGTGTCATCGTCGTCACCACGAAGAGCGGCAACCAGGACAAGACCGAGGTCGAATTCAAGGTCAGCGCCGGTATCAAGCGCGCGCTGATGGGCCGCTTCAAACCGATGAACTCCTCCGAACTCTATGAGTTCACCCGTTCGATGACCAAGCCGAACGACTTCACGGCCAACTATCCCGAGACCCTGCTCGAGCAGGACTTCGACTGGATCGGCAACAGCTTCAAGACCGGTCACACGCAGGACTACTACGCTTCCGTTTCCGGTAAGTCCGGCAAGGTGAGCTACTTCCTCAGCGCAGACCACTACAACGAGCTCGGTACCGCCGTCAACACCAGCTTCCGCAAGACCTCCGGCCGCATGAACCTGTCCGCCCCGATTACGGACCGCCTCACGCTGACCCTCCGTCTCAACTATGCGAAGTCCTATGACCGCACGGAGTCTTCCTGGCGTCTTCTCGAATACGCCTACTACGCCATGCCTTGGGATATCCCCTACGTCATGGATGAGAACGGCAACTACACCGACGAATACGTGTTCATGCAGAACAACGTCCGTCCGGACAACGGCGCGAAGTGGTGGACCCAGAACCCGTCCAACATCTTCCACACCGAGAAATACAATTACGGCAAGGGCTGGGGCGACAGCCTCACCGGTGACCTCCAGCTCGTCTGGAACGTGACCAACTGGCTCACCCTCACCTCCATGAACCGTTACGACACCTCCAACTCCTTCTGGGAGTCCTACACGGATCCCCGCACCTACGACGGTCAGACGACCAACGGCGGCCTGAGCAACAGCGAAGGCGAATGGAGCGGCTGGGGCACGACCAACCTCGCCAAGATGCACAAGGCTTTCGGCGACCACGACTTCAACGCCACCCTCGGCTGGGAATTCGGCGAGGGCTACTCCCGCAGCCTCGGCGCCTCCGGTACCAGCATCATGCAGGGCAAGCGCGCCCTCTCCAACGTCGACATCCCCGGCAAGCCGGAAGGTTACGACTACCGGACCCGTTCCTGGGCTCTCCTCGGACAGATCCAGTACTCCTACCTCGGCAAGTACGTCGCCACCGCTTCCATCCGTTACGATGAAAGCTCCAAGTTCGGTCCGAAGAACCGCGGCGGTTACTTCCCGGGCGTTTCTGCAGCCTGGCTGATCTCCCGCGAGCCTTTCCTCGAGGGCAACAAGACCATCTCCTTCCTGAAACTCCGCGCCGGTTACGGTAAGACGGGTAACGACAACATCCCGAACTTCCAGTATCAGGAGACCTACTCCCCGAGCGACAGCGGCGACGGTGCCTACACCCTCGACCGTATGGCCAACCCCTACCTCGGCTGGGAAGAGGCCTACATGGCCAGCCTCGGTATCGACGCCACGATCAAGAACAACTGGAACGTGACCGTCGACCTCTACCACACCATCAATAGCCGCATCCTCCTGCAGGCCCCGCGCGACCCGTCCTCCGGCTTCTTTGCCGTCATGGACAACGTCGGTAAGGTCCGCAACATGGGTGTCGAACTCGCCGTGGACGGTGCCATCATCAACAAGAAGGACATGGCCTGGACGGTCGGCTTCAATGTGGGTCTCAACAAGAACCGCGTCCTGGAGCTCCCGGAGGGCGAAGACATCATCATGAACCGCGGTGAGGTCACCCAGATCCTCCGCGAAGGCGAGGACGTCTTCACCTGGTACATGCCCAAGTGGGTCGGTGTCGATTCCGAGACCGGTCTCCCGCAGTGGGAAGCCATCAACGAAGAGACCGGCGAGAAGACCATCGTGAACGACTGGGCCAAGGCCACCAACCAGCTGGTAGGTGTCGCTTCCCCGACCTTCAGCGGCGGTCTCAACATGGCCTTCCGTTGGAAGAACCTCACCCTCAGCGCCAACGGCAACTTCGTCGTCGGTAACAAGATTTACAACAAGACCCGCGAGTCCATGGACCATGACGGTGCCTTCATCGGCCTCAACCTCATGTCCATCGACAACGGTCTCGGCTGGAGCCGCTGGGAGCAGCCCGGCGACAACGCCACCCACCCGATGCCGTCCAGCGGCCGTAAGGATGGTTCCGGCAACACCTCTTCCCGCTTCCTCGAGGACGGCAGCTTCTTCCGTCTGAGGAACGTGACCCTCTCCTACAACCTGCCTCAGAAGTGGATCCAGAAGGTCGGCATGTCCGATGTCCGTCTCTTCGCCTCCGCAGACAATGTCTGGACGCTGAGCAAGTTCTCCGGCATGGACCCTGAGGTTCGCCTCGACGGTGACACCTACCACCACGCCGGTATGTACACGCAGAACTACCCGATCCCGATGACGATGGTCCTCGGCGTTGACGTCAAATTCTAAACGAGACTGCTACCATGAAAAAGATATTTGCACTCGGACTTGCTGCATTCGCCCTCGTTGCCTGCAACATGGACTTCTACCGTTCCGACGCCCTGACCGCCGAGGAACTGGCGAAAGATCCCAATGCCCCGCTCCTGACGACGAACGGTATCTACACCCTGTTCCAGGACAGAATCGCCTATAAGGGCCAGGAAGGCGGCGAAAGCGGCAACTACTACATCCGCCACTACTTCCAGCTCTCCGAGCTCCGTGGCGACAACGTGACGGTTTCCGGTATCACCGAAGACCCGTTCATCAATCCTTACCGTTACACCGACGACAACACCGCCAAGAACATCTATTATTCCTGGTGGATGGCCTACAAGATCATCAGTGTTGCCAACAGTGACATGGATATCCTCAACAAGGCGGAGAAAACGGACATGAACACCCACCTGCTCGGTGAGAACTACTTCTTCCGTGCCCTCGGCCACTTCCACATGGTCACGCTCTATGCGATGCCGTATGTCCAGGGCCGCGACAACATGGGCGTTCCGCTCCGTCTGACTTCGACCCCCGAAGGCCCGACGACCCGTGCCACCGTCGGTGAAGTCTACGACGCCATCGTCGAAGACCTCATCAAGGCCAAGGAATACATGGCCGCCGACAAGACCGGCAAACTCGTCAGAGGCGCCGATAAGGGTTATGTCTCCTGGCAGGCCGCCACGGCGCTCCTGGCCCGCGTCTACCTCTATATGGGTGAGAACCAGAAGTGCCTCGACGAATGCGACGAGCTCATGGAGACCCCGTCCGCTTCCCTGACCGGCTATGACTATGCCGACTATACGACGCACACCTACGACTCTCCCGAGACCATCTGGTGCATCCACCTCAAATCCACCCACGAGTGGGCCGTTGACCACGGTGAAGCCTCCATCGCCTCCATGTACCTCAAGGACGGTATCGGCTGGGGTGAGCACTATTGGAACGAGAACCTGATCGACCTGTTCCGCCGTTATCCAGAGGACAAGCGTTTCAAGGCCTACTTCCGCATGGTCGACCCGCGCGCCCAGAAGGACGTCGAGAAACTGGGTGAGGAGTACAAGCCCCTCAAGAACTACGACGAGATGGAAGCTGCCATGGGCGGCAAGCTCTCCGTTGTCTACCCCGTCCCGGGCCCGAGCGGTGAGTACTGCACCGGCTCCGCCGCCATCGGCTGCAAGTTCGAGGCTGACGGTTCCGTCAAGTTCCAGTCCCAGGGCGAGCAGATCGGTACCGAGATCAACCCGATCGGCAAGGAAATCCCCGTCTTCAAATATTACGATCATGTCGCCAAGCCCAAGATGGTCAACGGTGTCCTGACATACTATGTCGAGAACTCCGACGCCAACTTCCCGGGCAAGGACATCGACGGTGTCAAGCGCGTCTGGGTCCGTCCCGGCCCCGATCACGCCACGCCGAAGAACAAGACCAACCCCGACACCGGTGAGAAGTATCCCGAGAGCCAGGCCGACGCCGACGCCCGCTACAAAGCGGCTATCGGCCGTACGGACAACGGCGGTTTCTACATGCGCTACTACAACACCAAGTTCAGCTACCAGGACGGTATGGCGATGCTTACTTCGCCGGTCTTCCTCCGCTGGGGTGAAGTCGTGCTGAACCGCGCCGAGGCCGAGGCCAAGCTCGGTCAGGACGGCAAGGCGCTCGACGATGTCAACATCATCCGCACCCGTGCCGGTATCCCGGCCCTCACCAGTGGCGACGTCGCCGCCCTCGGCTACAGCAGCATGCTGGATCTCGTCCTCGACGAGCGCCGCATGGAACTCTGCTTCGAAGGCCACCGTTTCTTCGACGTCTTCCGCAACAAGCTCCCGATGGACCGCCGTTATGTCGGTTACCACACTTGGGAAATCATCCAGCCGAACGATCCCCGTATCGCCCTGCTGATCTCCCAGGATGAGATCAACTCCGCGGGCATTCCGCAGAATCCCCGTTAGTTTGCCTACTAAAACCAAACACATATTAACCATTAACCCTTTTAATTACACAAACAAATGAAAAAAGTTTTCGCTTTGATGGCTATTGCAGCCATGTTTGCCGTCGCCTGCTCCAAGGACGATGACAACAAGAAAGATGATCCGAAGCCCGATGATCCGCCGACCCCTGAGTACACCGGCCCTGTCGAAGGTACTTCCGAATGGTCCGTCGTCGGTACGCTCCTCGAATCCAACTGGGGTAGCGGCGCCCATGGCGACTATGTTTGCGCCGAATCCGACGGTGTCTTCGTCCTGAAGAACGTCAAGCTCGTTGCTACCGATGAATTCAAGTTCCGTCAGAACAAGGCTTGGGACAATGCCTACAAGGGTGTCTTCGCCTCCCTCGGTGCCGCATTCGATGTGGACAACGAGCCCGGTGGTGACAACATCAAGCCCGGCCTGGATGGCATTTATGACCTCTATCTGAACGTTGCCTCCGCACAGGCCGCCATCGTCGCCAAGGACGGTGCCGCTCCGAGCTGGAAGCCCGCCGGTCCCGTTGCCGCCGCTATCACCATCGACGGTGACTTCGCCGACTGGGCTGCCCTGAAGGCTGGTACCTTCTCCCAGACCTACGGCGACGAGGATGCCACGCACCCGGCCCTCACCCACTGCAAGGTCTATGCAGATGCCGAGAAGGTCTATGTCTATGTCGAGTGGGATATGGAATTCATCGAGGACACCGCCTGGGTTCCTTTCCACTGCTACATCAACACCGACGGCAATGAGGCGACCGGTGGTTATGCCGATCAGTTCTCCGACGCCTGCTCCGATATCCTCCTGGAAGGCGCCGTGTACGCTGACAATGAGATCTGCTCCTACTGGTCCGGTGGCTATCCCTGGATTGGCGAAGCCAATGCCAGTGGCTGGGGCTGGGCTCCCGATACCGACAACGTCTTCCCGGATGACTCCCCGACCGAGGGTGCCGGTGTCGACGGCAAGTACGAATTCAGCATCGACCGTCAGATGTTCGCAGCGGTCGGCTTCCCCTTCGCTGACGTCTTCTCCATCGGTTTCGACATCCAGCAGAACTGGAGCTCCGTCGGTATTCTCCCGAACGCCGCTCCGACTGAGGACAACGCTGCAGGTGTCGTTGCTTCCCTGAAGGTCACGACCCAGAAGTAATTGGCTTTTATTCATTCATAGGCAGTGCCCCGACCTCGGGGCCTGCCTATGTTTTAAAAAACGAAACGACGTGAAAAGATTCAGCAGATACTTCCTTGCCGCCCTTCTCGTACCGGCAGTCATCGCCTGCGGCAAGACCGACAATGACGACCCGACACCGGAACCGGGACCGGAGCCTGAGCTCAATACTGTTACAGTCCATTATACGCAGTCCAACGAGAATTTCCCCAATCCGGAACGAGGTTTTTACGTAGGTGGCGAGGTCTACGCAGCTACTGGAACGGGTATTACCGAGACCAGTATGAACGTGAACAGGACGCAGGGACGTACCCTGTATCTGCTGGAGTTCCACATGGGGAACTATGTCGATACGGATATTGCGGAGGATTACCTCGCGACCATCCGTGCCAAATTCGAGTCGCTTCGCAAAGGCGGCTTCAAATGCATCCTCCGATTCTGCTACTCCAATGGTTTTGACGAATCAGACAAACCCTGGGACGCCACGCCGGAGCAGGCGCTCCGCCACATCGCACAGGTAACGCCCCTGATCCGGGAATTCTACGATGTCATCATGGTTGTCCAAGCCGGATTCATCGGGAGCTGGGGCGAATGGTATTATACCGAAAACTACACCGACAACGCGGACCGCAAGAAGATTGTGGACGCCTTGCTGGAGGCAGTGCCGGATTGCCGTCAGATCGAGCTCCGCACCCCCGCCTTCAAACAGCAGCTGTACGGTTTCTCCGCAACCGACACCCTAACCCGCGTCACGGCGCATCAGCCGACCATCCAGGCCCGTCTTGGCGGCCACAACGACTGCTATCTGGCCAACACGAACGACCAGGGTACTTACAGGGGCAACTCGGACCGTAAATACTGGTCTGCCGAAAGCCGCTTCACCATCATGGGCGGCGAATCCTGCCAGTTGTCCAATTACTGTCACTGCGAGAAGCAGAGCGACAAGGTGCCCGGCGCCCTCGCCGATCTGGCCACCAACCACTTCACCTATCTGAACAACGGATACCACCAGAGCGTCCTCAAACGTTGGAAAGACGAAGGCTGCATGGATGAAATCAAATTGCGTCTCGGCTATCGCTACGTCCTCGAAGAAGGAGAGTTCACCAAGGCCGCCGAAGCCGGCAAGTCCTTCGACATCAAGCTGACGCTCCGCAACGTCGGTTTCGCTCCCGCCCAGAATCCCCGCGACGCCGAGCTGGTGCTCTGCGACGCCGGCGGCAAGGTCGTCAAGACCTGGAAGCTGGACAGCGATCCCCGCTACTGGCTGCCGGAGGAGGAAACCATCATCAACCAGACACTTACCCTGCCCGAGGGTCTTTCGGGCTCCTATACCCTTTATATGAACCTCCCGGATCCCTGCGAAACACTGCACGACGATCCCCGGTTCTCCATCCGCCTCGCCAACAACAACGTTTGGAACGAGGCGACCGGTTACAACACCCTTTACAGTTTTAGCCTCTAAAAGACCATGAAACTGCTTCGCTTCCCCGTCCTGCTCCTCGCCTCCGCCTTCCTTCTGGCCGCGTGTCAGGGGACGGAGACGGTCGATGTACCTACGCCAGAACCGGATCCCACGACCGATCCGACCACGGATCCCACCACAGACCCGACCACGGACCCCACTACGGACCCGGCAACGGAGCACGAATGGGTCAGCGTGTCCTATACGGAATCGACCAAGGCCCTGGTCAATCCCGAACGCGGCTTCTATAAAGCCACGGATATCTTTTCCGCCTCGAGCCCGCTTTCGTCCTCGTCGGCCAAGTCGATCCGCACCAGCGGCATGACCCTCGCCTACCTCGGCTTCTACCTGACCGACTTCATGAAGGGCGACATCTCCAAGGCCTACCTCGACATGGTCCAACAGTCGATGAACAACCTTCGCAAGGCCGGCATCAAGGGCATCATCCGCTTCGCCTATAAAGACTACCACAAGGACAAGGAGGAGATGGACCCCGAAGTGGACATCGTCCTTCGCCACGTCGAGCAGCTCAAGCCCGTGCTCCAGAACAATGAGGACGTCATTTTCGTCCTCCAGGCCGGCTTCGTCGGCTCCTGGGGCGAATGGTACTATACTTCCCATTTCGGCTATCAGCCCAGCTCCGACGCCGACTACGAGCCGCGCAAGCGTCTGACAGAGGCCCTGCTGGACGCCGTACCGGCATCCCGCGAAATCCAGCTCCGCACCCCGCAGTTCAAGATGCGCATGTACGGACTGACGCTCAAGGACACCCTCACCGCCGCCACGGCCCATGACGGATCGACCAACTCCCGCCTGGCCGGCCACAACGACTGCTTCGGCGCCGCCGAGGACGACTGGGGTACCTTCGACAACGAGACCAACGACCGCAAGTTCTGGAAAGCGGATTCCCGCTACTTCATCATGGGCGGAGAGACCTGCAACGTCTCCGATTACTGCACCTGCACGGCCTCCCTCAAGGATATGGTGGACTACCACTGGACCTTCCTCAACAGCGGCTACCACGGCGACGTACTCAGCCGCTGGAAGAAAAGCGGCTGTATGGACGAGATCACCGACCGTCTCGGCTACCGCCTTGTCCTGGAGGAAGCCTCCTACTACAAGGATGCGAAAGCCGGTGAAGATTTCCATATCAGGCTGAAACTCACGAACAAGGGCTTCGCAGCGCCCATGAACCCGCGTAACGCGGAAATCGTTTTCGTGGCCGCGAACGGAACGAAGAGCCGCTTCGCGCTGGGCAGCGACCCGCGGACCTGGCACCCCGGCTCTTACGAAATCGAGACCTCCTTCACCCTTCCTATGGCTCAGGGCACCGTCTATCTGGCCCTCGAGGACCCGCTCCTGGCGGACAACCCCTCCTACAGCATCGCCCTGGCCAACGCCAATGTCTTCGACAGCAAGACGGGCTGGAACAAATTGTTTGAACTCAAATAACTCAACTTCAATAATTAACAACAAAAAAAATGAAAAAAGTTTTCGCTTTGATGGCTATTGCAGCCATGTTTGCCGTCGCCTGCTCCAAGGACGATGACAACAAGAAAGATGATCCGAAGCCCGATGATCCGCCGACCCCTGAGTACACCGGCCCTGTCGAAGGTACTTCCGAATGGTCCGTCGTCGGTACGCTCCTCGAATCCAACTGGGGTAGCGGCGCCCATGGCGACTATGTTTGCGCCGAATCCGACGGTGTCTTCGTCCTGAAGAACGTCAAGCTCGTTGCTACCGATGAATTCAAGTTCCGTCAGAACAAGGCTTGGGACAATGCCTACAAGGGTGTCTTCGCCTCCCTCGGTGCCGCATTCGATGTGGACAACGAGCCCGGTGGTGACAACATCAAGCCCGGCCTGGATGGCATTTATGACCTCTATCTGAACGTTGCCTCCGCACAGGCCGCCATCGTCGCCAAGGACGGTGCCGCTCCGAGCTGGAAGCCCGCCGGTCCCGTTGCCGGCGCCATCACCATCGACGGTGACTTCGCCGACTGGGCTGCCCTGAAGGACGGTACCTTCGCCAAGGCGCTGAACGACCCGGATTCCCCTTGGGAGGGCGTCAACGAGATCCGTTGCTATGCCGATCCGGACAACGTCTACTACTATATCCGCTATGACTCCGAAACGCTGACAGAGCTTCTCGCCAATCCGGCCGAGATCCTGGCCATTCGTCTCTGCATCAACACCGACGGTGAGTTCGAGTCCGGCTACACCAGCTACTTCCTCGAGGGCTATGACTTCATCGTCGAAGGCGCTCTTGCCGACAACGGTGCTTTCACCACCTATGACGGTGAATTCCACCAGCGCATCGGCGGCAGTTGGGTCTCGCTCCTGAAAGAAGGTAACGGTCTCGTTTCCGGTATGGGTGCGGGCAACGAGTATGAAATCATTCTCGACCGCGCCAAATTCAATGAGGCTGCCAACGCGAGCACCGTTCCGATGCCGATGGGTGACACCTTCCAGACCGGTATCCGCTTCTACTTCATCAACGAGGCCGGCAAGTGGGATGAACTCTCCAACATGCCGAATGTCTCCATGGAAGAGGAAATGGGCAACGGCTGGGGCTATCTCCTCCGTGTTACCACCCAGAAGTAAGTTCCTATGCTGCGCCGAGTCCTCGCGCTGATCTTTACCGCCGCGGCGCTTCTTTCCTGCCATTCAGGGAAGAAGCCCGCTTCGACTGTCATTTCGAGCGAAGTCGAGAAATCTGTCATCGACTACTGGGACCGCCACGACTGGCATCTGGTCGAAGGGGACCTCGACATCAACGAGGACCGCTTCGCCGACTTCGCCGAACTGGCCGTCGCCGCGCCGAAAGAGGAAGCCATCGCAGCGCTGGGTGCGCTTCTGGATGCGCTGAAAGCGGAGGACGAAGTCGCTTACTACATTTACGCCGGCTGGGTGGAAGGGGCTTTCTACAATCCCCTTTCCCCCTGCCGGGATTATGATCTGTTTACCTATGCAGCCGACCGCATCGCCAGCGACGGGATCCTGAGCGAAGACGAATGCGCGCCGCTGCAGCAGAAAAAAAGATGGATGGGCCTCAACCTTCCCGGTGAAAAGGCCGCCATCCCCGAAGCCGACCCCGAGGGACGAAGCACGCTGGTGCTCGTCGTGGACCTGAGCTGTCCTTCCTGCCGGGAGTCGCTCGAAAGCCTCGCAGCATTGCCCGAGTGGGGTGAAACCCGCCACGTCGCCTACTGCTGCGGCTATGGAAACATACCGGATGTCCCGGGCTGGGAGTATGTCCGGCTGCAAAACCCAGACGAGTGGTTCGACATCCAGATGACGCCGTTCTATTACGTCACCGACCCTGCCGGCGTGGTCGTCACGCCTTATACGCCGGCCTTATAAAACACTGTATATGAAGAAGTTCGCAATGATCGTCCTTGTAGCCGCCGCTGTCCTGGCCGCCTGCAAGGGCAAGGACACCGGGAAGGCTGCCGACACGGAGGAAGAAACCGCCCTCCAGTATTACCAGACCGACCGCACTTATGACATCGTCGATGTCGTGATGCCGCCGGTAACGAATGAGGTCCGCAACGTCATCATCATGATCGGCGACGGCATGGGCCTGGAGCAGGTCAGCTGCGCATGGGTGCTGAACCACGGCAAACTCAACTTTGACAACTTCCCCTATACGGGCATTTCCCGGACCTGGTGCACGAACGAACTCATTACCGATTCCGGCGCGGGCGGAACGGCCCTTGCCATCGGCCAGAAAACGGCCTACAGCTGCGTGGGTGTAGCCGCCGATTCGACGGATGTGCCCTCCGTTCTCGTCAAGGCGAAGGAGCTCGGCAAACGGACCGGCATCGCCGTAACCTGCCATTTCGCCGATGCGACCCCCTGCGACTTCGCCTGCCACAATGAGTACCGCTACAACCAGGATGACCTCATCGCCGACTATGTCGAGTGCGGCGTGGACTATCTCTCCGGCGGCGGCACCGACTGGTTTACCAACGTCAAGCGCGGCGACGACCGCAACATCATGACCGAGATGGCTAATGCCGGCTACAACGTGGTGACGACCGAGGAGGAGCTGATGCAGGCCGGTCTTCCCGTCATCGGCATCCTCTCCCCCGACAATCTTCCCGTCGCCAAGGAGCGCGGGGACCTCTTCCGCCACAGCGTGGCCCGCGGCCTCGACCTGCTTTCCCAGGGCGACAAGGGCTTCGTGATGATGATCGAAGGCTCCTGCATCGACGACTGGCTCCATGGCAACGACATTGAAAAGGCGATGGAGGAACTGCTCGACTTCGACCGCACCATCGGCGACGTACTCGAATGGGCCGCGAAGGACGGACACACGCTCGTTGTCGTGACGGCGGACCACGCCACCGGCTGCCTGACCCTGCAGGACGGCAACCTGGAAGATGGGGAAATCGGCGTCCACTTCGCAAGCGAATCCCACAACGGCATCGCCGTACCGGTTTACGCCTGGGGGCCGGGCTCGGACCGCTTCACCGGCATCAAGGAGAACGCCGAGTGGGGGCAGATTATTGCTTCATTTGTTAAATAGATTTCTCGACTACGCTCGAAATGACAAACGAAAAGAAACACAACTGGCTATTATACGCCCTGATTACGATGCTGACCTGGGGCGTGTGGATGACGTTCTCGGATCCGACGCTGGGAGCGCTGTATCTGGGCATCCCGACGGAATTCCCGTCCGAGATGGTCTATGTCGTCTGGGCTCTTTCGATGATCCCCTGCGCGATTTTCGCGCTCATCAATATCAAATGGAAGCTGGACGTGCGTCCGAAGACGGTGGCGCTCAGCATGGGTGTCGGCCTTCTCGGCGCCGGCGGTCAGCTGGTGCTTTTCCTGGCGCTCAAGTATGCGCCGTCCTATCTGGTGATGCCGATGATTTCGGTCGCGCCGATCGTGACGGTACTGCTGTCGGCGACCTTCCTGAAAGAGAAAGTCTCCAAACTGGGCATCCTTGGCATCGTGCTGGCCTTTGTCGCCATCATCTGCTTCGCCGTTCCTTCCGATACGGAGGGAGAAGGCGCCCAGGGATGGATCTGGATCCTGCTGGCGGCGGTTGTCTTCATCTGCTGGGGCATCCAGGCCTTCGTGATGAAGCTCGCCAACAACAATACGCCTGACGCGGAGAGCGTCTTTGTCTATATGGCCATCGCCGCCGTGGTGCTGATTCCCGTCGCCTTCCTGCTGAAGTCGCCGGCGGAACTGTCCGCTTGCGGATGGGCCGCGCCGACGAAGGTCTTCTTCGTCCAGATCCTCAACGCCATCGGCGCCTTCACGCTGGTCTACGCCAACCGCTACGGCAAGGCGATGGTCATCGCGCCGCTCGCCGACGCCTGCTCGCCGGTGATCTGCTGCCTGCTCTCCATCGTGCTCCTGGCCATCGCCGGCCTCGACGCCATCCCGACCTTCTGGCAGATCGGCGGCATGGTCGCCGCCATCAGCTGCGTGTTCATTTTCAGCCGCGAATAAGTCATGAGGAGAGTCTTCCTCGTCCTTCTGGCCGCCGTGGCCGTCCTTTCCGCTTCCGCCCAGTCGGCGGTGGAGACGGACCAGGCCCTCGCCGCCTACATCCATGCGAACCACTACCGCACCGGCGTCAACACCAACCCCTATGAATACATTCCGGTCGCGGAAACGCCCGTTCCGAAGGGATACAAGCCCTTCTATATCAGCCACTACGGCCGCCACGGTTCCCGCAGCGACTGGGACGGAGACTATGCCAACGTCATAGCGATGTATGAGAAGGCCCACCAGGCCGGCGTGCTCACCGAGGCAGGAGAGGAGGCCTATCAGATGATCTGCGATATCTACCGTCAACACAACGGCATGAACGGCCGTCTGACGGCCCGCGGCGCCCGCGAGCATCGCGCCATCGCCCACCGCATGTACGAGAAGTACACCAAGGTCTTCACGAAGGGTTCCAGGAAAGTCCGCGCCGTCTCGAGCACGGTCCCCCGCTGCATCGTTTCCATGGCCGCCTTCACGGGCGAGCTGCTCTCCCTCGACCCCAAGCTGGACGTCAGCTGGGACACGGGCGAGCGTTTCATGGAATACTGCAGCAGCAACGACCCCAAGGATGTCAAGAAAGAGGCCTATGAGCTGATCGAAAAGCACGCCGCCAGCTTTACCGGCGATACGCTCTCCTTCCAGAAGCGCGTCTTCAAGGACGTGGAGGCCGGACGAGCCGTCGTCGGCAGCGGACTGGCTCTTTTAGAGGGCACGCTCGAATTCGCCGCCATCTCCGGCGCTTTTGACTACGATACCTTCCTGCTCGACCTGATCGACGAGGAGATCCTCCTGCACTACTCCCGCAACATCTCCCTCAACCTCTTCCTCCGCCAGTGCAACAGCGCCGAGTTCGGCGACCGCCGCATGGCCGTTCCCGAGGTGCTGAACCTCGTCAATGACTTCGTCGTCAAGGCCGACGAGGTGCTGGAGACCGGCGAGTACGTCGCGGACTTCCGCTTCGGCCACGACTACCAGCTCCTCGCCTTCTGCTCCCGCATCGGCATCAAGGGCATCGGCGAGCGCCTGACCGCCGACCAGGCCGTCAACTGGCCGGGCTATTTCTTCAGCCCCTTCGCCGGCAACGTCCAGATGGTCTTCTACCGGAACAAGGAGAACGATGTTCTCGTGAAGTTCTTCATCAATGAGCGCGAAACGCGCCTCCTGACCCTTCCGGGCGGTCCCTATTATCGCTGGGAAGATGTGAGAAAAGAATTTATAAGCTACCTCAACTGATATGAAACGTTATTCCCTGTGGGCTGCGCTCCTCGTGAGCTTCTGCCTGATCGCCTGCGAAACGAAAGAAGAAACGCCCGATGTGCCGGCACCGGATCCGGGCCCTGAGACCCCGGTCGATCCGCCGAAACCGGAGGATCCGCCGACCCCTCAGCCCCCGGAACCGGAGCCGGAAGGCCCTGTCGCCGGCACCTATACTTTCGTGCTCCCCGACAGCAACTTCAAGCCCGCGTGGGAAGCCGGTGACGAGATTTCCCTCCGCGGCAATTACGCGCCGGACATCATGACGATTACCCTCGCCCAGGAGAACATCTCCGGGGACGGTAAAACGGCGACGGTCGAGCTGACGTCCCTGCCGAAGACGTTCTGCGCGCCGGATTATCTCTACGCCGCCTATCCGGCCTCGTCCGTTGATTTTGACAGTTCCTTCTGCGATCCGACGACCCGTTTCGTCGGATTCAACGAGCCCATCATGGTTTCCTACTGGACGGAGGGCAATGCCTTCCAGTTCAAGGAGGCCTGCGGCGAGATCGTCTTCACGCTGGACGCCTCCGGTTATGATGCCGTCATCTTCGGCGGCAACGCCCGCGAGGACATCCTTTTCAATTACCTGAAAGCCACCTTCTCTTCGGAGCAGAAAATCAGCACGAAAAAGCCCACCGACGGCCATCCTTACTTCACCATTCCCCTTTCGGAGAGCGGAGAATACCGGATTTATGTCCCCAGCAAGACCACGTTCAAGCAAGGATTCGGCATCTGGCTGAAGAAGGGCGACAGCTATCCGCTTGCCTATACCTACACCGAGAGCATCTCTTTCCGCACCGACGTTATCCTCGAGCTGGGCAACATCACGTCCAGCATGAAGGAATATGACGGCCCGGCACCCGAAGAGATGAAGATGCCCGAAATCGTTGCCAAGAAGGAATACAAGGTCAATGTCGAGGAGCTCTCCGGCATCTGCCTGACCGAGGACGGCGAATCGCTCTGGGCCGTGGGCGACCAGGGCCAGCTCGCCATCGTCACCATCGCGGATGACAAAGTCTCCATCCAGAACATCAAGCATTTCGGCAACGACCTCGAAGCGGTCACCCGCGATCCCGTCACCAATACCCTCTATATCGGCACCGAGCCGAACAGCGTCTACCGCTGCTCCGATCCGTTTACCTCCTATACCCGCATCTTCAAGGTGGCGGAGGCCTCCGGTTACGGCAACTCCGGTATCGAAGGCATCGCCTGGTACAAGGACAATTCGCTCTATGTCGGCACCCAGGTCGGCGCCAACCTCTGGCGCTATGACCTCGAGGGCAACATCCTCGATTTCATCTCCCTGAAGGATGTCCGCTCCAACATCCGGGAAATCGGCGGCCTCTGCTACGATCCCGTCCTTGACTGGCTCTGGGTAACCGATTCCGAGGACCACTCGCTTTTCGTCTTCTCCGGTGACGCAAGGACCTATTACGGCAGGTACAAACTTTCCTCGAGCTACAACAACGAGTCCGTCTGCGTCGACCACAAGCACGGCTGCGTCTGGGTCGGTGACGACAACGACTCCCAGCCTCTCATCATCCGCCTGGATATGCCCGGTATCAACGAAATCGCCCCTGCTGAATGAAACGCATGTTCTCATACCTCCTCTCCCCCGTCCTGATGCTGCTCCTGGCCGGCTGCGGGACCGACAATGCCGATCCCACGCCCGCTCCGAACCCCGATCCGACGGAGGAGCCCGGCGTCAATCCCGGCGAAGAACCGGGGGATGAGCCCGGGGATGAACCCGGAGACGAACCCGGCGATCAGCCTGGCGAAACGCCCGACGCCTTCAAGGACTACACGCGCGTGCCGCTGCAGTCCTCCCTGACCCACGTCCAGCCGATGACGGGCATCGTCATCTGGAACGAGAGCTCCAACCGCAAGAAGAGCTATGTCCAGCTCGAGTTCGCCTACATGCTCTACAACGAGGTCTGCAAGGAAAAGGACGTTTTCGACTGGACGCCGATGGACAAGCTGCTGGAAAGCGTGGCGGCACAGGGGCACCAGGCCGTCGTCCGCTTCCGCTATGTCTATCCCGGCTATTCCTCCAACGCCGTGCCGGATTATATCAAGAAACTCGACGGCTATGAGGGCATTACCTATAAGTCCGAAGACGGCAAGTGCGAGTATCCCGACTGGCGCTGCGAAGAGCTGCAGCGCTTCCACATGGAGTTCCACCGCCGCTTTGCCGAGCGCTACGACAAGGATCCCCGCCTCGCCTTCCTCCAGACCGGTTTCGGCCACTGGGCCGAGTACCATGTCTACGGCGGCAAGTTCGTCTCCGGCCAGACCTTCCCCAGCAAGGATTTCCAGGCCGAGTTCATGCGCGGCATGGCGGAGTGGTTCCACGAGACGACCTGGAGCATCTCCATCGACGCCGCGGACAGCCAGTACGGCCCGTTCCAGAAGAACAAGGAGCTGCTGGAGCTGACCTTCGGCAACTTCGACGACTCGTTCATGTGCGAGGACCACGACGGCTACAACTACCGTTCCTGGAAGTACTTCGGCGAGGATCGCCACCAGAAGGCGCCGCTCGGCGGAGAATTCAGCTACTACTCCAGCTACGACCAGAAGCACTGCCTCGACAAGGAAGGCATGTACGGCCGCAAGTTCGAGGATGAGGTCGCGAAATTCCACATGACCTATATCATCGGCAACGACCAGCCCGGCAAGCAGACCGATGCCCGCATTACCGAGGCCGCCATGTCCATGGGCTACCGCTTCCGGATCGAGGATTTCCGCGTCAAGGCCGGAGTCGGCGCCGCCGTGCTAATTTCGAATGTGGGCGTTGCGCCGATTTATAGAGATGCCTGGGTCGCCGTGGGCGGCAAGCGCGGAGAATACAACCTCCGCAGCCTCATGCCCGGCGAGTCGCAATGGGTGGAGATCCAGGACGCGTCCATCACCGCCTCCTCCAAGCCCTCCATCGCCTGCGACCACCTCGTCCCCGGCCAGAAAGGCATCGAATTCGAGGCCGACGTACGCTAGAGCGCAGCGGCGAGAGCACGGATGTGGTCAGAGGTCGTAGCCCAGGAGGTGGCGAAGCGGACGACCTTGTGGGCGGCGTCGTGGACGAACCAGACCTCGCAGAGGATGCCGGCGACGGCCAGGCGCTCAATGCGCTCGTTTTCCAGGATCACAAACTGCTGATTGGTAGGAGATTCCATATAGAAAGGGATCTCCTTTTCCTTCAGTACGGCGATCAGTTCCTGCGCCCGGGCGATGGCATTCTCGCTGATGCGGCCATACAGATTGTCTGTGAAAAGCGTGTCGAACTGGATACCGAGAAGCCGGCCTTTGGCCAGCAGGGCGCCGTGCTGCTTGACGGTCGTGAAGAAGCGTTTCGGGGCGCCGGTCGGGAAGACCACGGCCTCGCCGCAGAGGGCGCCGACCTTGGTGCCGCCGATGTAGAAGACATCGCAGAGGTCCTTCATGTCCGCCAGCGTGAAATCAACCGCAGGGCTCGCCAGGGCGTATCCGAGGCGGGCACCGTCGACATAGAGCAGCAGGCCGTGGCGGTGCGCCACCTCATGGATGGCGAGCATTTCGGCGCGGGTATAGACGGTGCCGTACTCCGTCGGCAGGGAGATGTAGACCAGCCCCGGGAAGACCATGTGGTCGCGGGCTTCGTCGCCCTCGAAGGTGCAAAGATAGGCTTCCAGCTCCGACGGATCCATCTTTCCGTCGTGGGACGGGAGGGTCAGGACCTTATGGCCGGTATATTCCACTGCACCGGCTTCATGGACGCCGATATGGCCGGTCTCGACGGCGACGGCGCCTTCGGTGCCATGGAGGAGCGCCGCAATGACGGTGGCGTTGGTCTGGGTGCCGCCGACGAGGAAGAACACTTCTCCGTCAGGACAGCCGCAAGCCGCGAGAACTTTGCGCCGGGCGCTTTCTGAGTAGGGATCGAAACCGTAGCCCTCGGCCTGCTCGAAATTGGTCTCAGAGAGGCGGCGGAGAATCTCCGGATGCGCACCCTCGGCATAGTCACATTTGAAAGAAATCATATTACACAGGAGGTGTTTTTCAAATATAGTCAGTATATTTGTGGAAACAAAATATATACCATGAAAAAGCTTATCGGACTTATACTTATCGTGGCCGGTGCCCTGAAACTGGTCGAACTGATCGGATGGGTCAACCTGACGAACCTGTGGCATCAGCCCTGGGTCCCATACGTGCTCGCCGTCGCCGTCATCGCCATCGGCTCTGCGCTGATCGACAGCGACCACGACAAGGAGAACTGGCAGGCGGCGCCCGTGCCGCAGCCGGCCGAGAAAGGCAAGCCGGTCAGCATCGAGGTGCGCTTCTCCTCGCAGGAAATCATCTACCGCGGCGAGCCCTTCAGCGGCGCCAGCATCAACGCCCGCTTCGGCGGGGTCCGGCTGGACCTTCGCGGCGCAGCCTTCGAACCGGATACGACCATCGAGATCAACACCCGCTTTGCCGGCGTGGACCTGTTGGTCCCCTTCGACGTTCAGGTCGACGTAGAGGGCAAGAGCGTCTTCGGCGGGGTAGACAAACGCTCCACGACCGTTCCCGGCCAGGAGCACAAGCACCTGCGCATCGTCGCCAACAACAAGTTCGGCGGCATCAATATCAAGAACTAGAGAATCACCGCCCTGCCGGCGCGGCCGTCGATGCAGACCTTTAGGGGCCTGTCGAGACGGACGTGACGGAGCCAGGCGGTTTCTTCTACTGCCGGGAGGGCATCCAGTGCGCTGAGGTCGAGGGAATCGCCCCGGCGCAAATAGGGATCCACATTCACATATCCGGCATTGAAGGAAGTGAGGTTTTGGAAGAAATGCGTGCCCTGGCTGGGGTCGACCCGAAAATCGGGCAGCGAGCATTCGACCAGGACCTTGGCTTCGGAGATGTCGCTCCACTGGACCGGAACACCGAGGGTCGGGATGCTGGAGCCCCAACGGCCATAGCCGATAAGGACGTACTGGCGACCTTCCGTGCGCATCCGGGCGTTGATTTCCCGCAGCTCCTGCGCCATTTCCACGGTTTTCAGTTTGTCGAAGGCATCGGCCTTGAGATAAATGACGTCCTGGAGGTCCGGAATCCAGCCGGTGCCGAGGGCGCTCTCGGAGGTGACGATGGCGCCGGAGCAGTCGATGCTGCGCCAGTCGACATCGGCGTGCATGGAGTCGGACGAAATCGGACGGATCTGCAGGACATTGAACAGGCCGGTGCTGAGCTCAGCGGCGAATTCCATCTCGACGCTGCAATTCATTTCGCTTGCGCAGATGGCCAGGAGTTCCTGGACGATGGGCGCCAGCGGGAAGGTTCCGTAGCGGAGCACATGGGCGAAAGTAATGGCCTTGGGGCCCCGGACGAAGGTATTGTCCACCATCCGCTGGTTCTCATAGTCATAGGTGGAGGCCACCTTCTGGAAGGCGGTGAACTGGCCGCATTCGCCGGTGGGGATGCGCTCGAGGTTGACGGCGTCGTCGACGGAGGTCTTGAACTTCTCGGGCTGGAGGTTGAGGGCGTACATCACCTGCTGGGTGTCGCGCATGGCAAGGTCCGGCGTCGACGTCTGGAGAACGTGCTTGGGGTAGGCCGGGGAGAAGCGGAGCACCTGCTCGCCGTCCACGACCGCCTTGCCGAGACCGAAGGCCAGCTTGCAGATGCCGTCCTCGGCCTTCTCGTAACCAATCGGGTAAAAGTTGACGCTGCGGGCCACGCCGGAAAGGGTCGGAAAGAAGTAGCCGTGCTCCTCGGCGCCGCAGATTTCCTGGAGAATGATGGCCATCTTCTCCTCGGAGATGACGTTGGCCGTCGCGGTGATGTAACCGCGGGAGCTGGCGAAATAAACGGAGGCGTAGACGCTCTTGATGGCCTTGGAGAGCAGGCGGAGCTGCTGGTCCTCATTCTCGACGGCGGGAATCATATAGGTCGAGTAGACACCCGCAAACGGCTGATAATAAGAATCTTCCAGCTTTGAGGAGGAACGGACGGCCAGCGGGGTCCTCACCTGATGGATGAAGGCGCGGAGGGCGACGGTCAGCTCCTGCGGCAGGTTGGACGAGACGAATTCGGAAAGGATTTCGGCATCGGTAACGTCGGAATTGATGACGTAGTGGAGGCCGTTCTCCTTGATGAAGCGGTCGAAGTATTCCGTGGCAATCACGAGGGTCCGCGGCACCATCACGTGCGCGCCCTCCCATTTCTCGTAAAGGCTGTGCTTGTAGAGGATGTGGTTGAGGAAAGCCAGACCGCGGGCCTTGCCGCCGAGGGAGCCCTCGCCGAAGCGGGAGAACCAGATGGTATCATTGTAGGTATCCGGGTCGAAACGGGCTACGACGCCGAGGCTCTGGGACACGCGGTAAGCATGGATGCGCTCGACGGCGGCCTTGCGAAAGGATTCCGTGTCGGGGAAGGTCGTGTTTTTGATGGCGGCGCCTTCCTTGAAGATACCGCGGGCCAGGAGCCAGCGGGAGACGTAATTCTTGCTGCGGAGCTTGGTGAGCAACTCTTCCGGCAGAGTGGCGATGATCTGTTCGGCACCCTGGAGGTCATGGGCGCGGGCCTTTTCCCGGCCCTTTTCGTTGACGACCACGAAATCGCCGAATCCGAATTCCCGGCCGATATACTCGGACAGCTCGTGGGTCAGCGTCTTGGAACGTTTCATCAGGAAACCGGCCCCGAGGTCCTCGGCGACGCTTCGCATGCTCTCCTGGGAGCTCTGCATGAGGATCGGCATCTTGGGGATTTCCGCCCGGATGAGTTTGCAGAGGTCGACGCCGGCATCGAGTTTCTCCGTCGACGGCTTGTCGCCGCGATGGAGCACGAAACCGATGTCGGAGATGACGCCGAGCAGGTTCTCCTTATACGTATTATAAAGGTTGACAGCGTCCTCGTAGTTGGTGGCCATCAGGATTTTCGGGCGGGCGCGCTTGCGGAAGATCTGCTGGTCCTCGTTGAGGGCGTCACGCACGGCGGCGACATTCTGCTGCAGTACGAGTTTGTAGAGCAGCGGGAGGTAGGTCGAATAGTAACGGACGCTGTCCTCGACCAGCAGGATGCACTGGACGCCGCCCTGGAGGATGTCGGCAGGCGCATTCATGCTGTCCTCCAGCAGTTTGATGATGGCGATGATGAGGTCGGTCGTGCCGTTCCAGTTGAACATGTAGTCGATGGCGGAACGGTCCTCGTTCTCGAGCTGGCGGTAGAGCACCTTGGAGAAGGAGGTCAGGAGCACGATCGGCGTGTCGGGAGAATACTCCTTCTGACGGGCCGCATAGTCAAAGACCCGCGACTCGTACATGGTGATGATGAGGTCGAACCTTTCCCCTGCAGCGGCTTTTTCCAGCGCCCGGGCGGTCGATTCCACCCGTTCGAAGACGGGCGGGCCGCTCAGGTTGAGGTCGGCGTATTCGCGCGCGATGCGCATGTCCAGCCGGCCGTCCTCTTCCAGCGAGAAGTTGTCGTAGTTGTTGCAGACCAGCAGAATCCGCCGGATTCGCCGGGCCATCAGGGGAAGGGTTTCCATGCTATACGTCCTTGATACAACTGCAAATATAAGAAAAAACGCCTATTTGCCCGCGCGGCGCTTCAGGGCAGCCTCGACGAAGCGGACGAAGATGGGCTGCGGCCGCTCCGGGGTGCTCTTGTATTCCGGATGGAACTGGACAGCGATGAAGAAGGGATGGGACGGCAGCTCCACGATTTCGACGAGGTTGGAGTCGGGATTGACGCCGCTCACCCGCAGGCCGGCCTTTTTCATCGGCTCGAGATAGCGGTTGTTAAACTCGTAGCGGTGGCGGTGGCGCTCGGTAATGTCGTCCTTGCCGTAGATGTCGTGGGCCAGCGTCCCCTCCACGAGGTGGCAGGGATAGGCGCCGAGACGCATGGTATGGCCCTTCATGGTGAGCGCTTTCTGCTCCTCCATCAGGTCGATGACCGGATAAGGCGTCAGCGGATTGACTTCGGTGGAGGCGGCTTCGGCATAGCCCAGGACATTGCGGGCATACTCCACTACCGCCATCTGCATGCCGAGGCAGATGCCGAAGAACGGAATCCCATGCTCGCGGGCATAGCGCACGGCGCTGATCTTGCCCTCCAGGCCCCGCTCGCCGAAGCCCGGAGCCACGAGGATGCCGTCCATCCGGCCCAGCAGATCCCCGGCGTTGTCGTCGTGGATGTGCTCGGCGTGGACAGTGTGGACATGAACCTTGCAGTCGTTGGCGGCGCCAGCGTGGACGAAGCTCTCCTGGATGCTCTTGTAGGCGTCCTGGAGCTCGACATACTTGCCGACAAGGGCGATGTCCACCTCCTGTTTGGGATGGCGCAGGCGGGTCAGGAATTCTTTCAGGCGGGTCAGGTCGGCCTTCGGCAGATCCTTGATTTCCAATTTGTTCACCACCATCTCATCGAGTTTCTCCGCCTCCATGTTCAGCGGCACCTGGTAGATGCTCCAGGCATCGACGGACTGGATGACATGGCCCGGCTTGACGTTGCAGAAGCGGGCGATCTTGCTGCGGATTTCGGGGGTCAGGCGCTTCTCGGTGCGGCAGACGATGATGTCGGGATGGACGCCGATGGACTGCAGTTCCTGGACGGAGTGCTGTGTGGGCTTGGTTTTGAGCTCCTTGGCAGATTTGAGATAGGGAATCAGCGTCAGGTGGATGGAGAGGAAGTCCTCTTCCGGAAGCTCCCACTGGAGCTGACGCATGGCCTCGACGAAGGGAAGGCTCTCGATGTCGCCGACGGTGCCGCCCACTTCCGTGATGATGACGTCATAGTCGCCGGTCCTGCCGAGAAGCAGCATGCGGCGCTTGATTTCGTCGGTAATGTGGGGGACGATCTGGACGGTCTTGCCGAGATAGGCGCCTTCGCGTTCCTGGGTGATGACGGTGTTGTAGATCCGGCCGGTGGTGACGTTGTTGGCCTGGGAGGTATAGACGCCGAGGAAGCGTTCATAGTGTCCGAGGTCGAGGTCCGTCTCCGCGCCGTCTTCCGTGACATAGCACTCGCCGTGCTCGTAAGGATTCAGCGTGCCCGGGTCGATGTTGATATAGGGGTCGAATTTCTGGATGGTGACGCTCAGGCCGCGTGCCTGAAGGAGCTTGGCGAGGGAGGCCGCAATGATGCCTTTTCCCAGCGAGGAGGCCACGCCTCCCGTGACGAAGATATACTTGGTATTCATAGTCCCGATTTATACAAATCGGGATACAAATATAACGCAATTCCCTGATATATACAACAGAAAGCCCCGACCAAATGGGTCAGGGCTTCATATCTACTGTTGTAAATGCTCAGCCAAGCCGGGCGATCAGTTCGTCGCCGAGAGCTTCCTTGATGCGGATGTGGTCGAGGACGGCGGTGACGAAGGAGTTCGATTCGAAGTCGCCGCGGACCTGCTCGAAGTCGTGCTCCTTGTCTTCCTTGGAGCCGTCGGCGCCGAAGCCGGTCATCGCCGCGAGGTCGAATTCCTTGCGGGCGTCTTCGTAAAGCTGGCGGTCCAGACCGATGACGGCCTCCTTCCATTTCTTCACGATGTCGATGACGTCTTCCTTGGTGATGGCGTCCATGTCTACGCCGAAGAATTCCTTGTACTGGCCGTAGGCCCAGGTCCACTCGTAGTCGTAGTAGTTGCTGTGCATCGCGGCGAAGGCCTCATGGACCTGCGCGATGGTGCTGACCTCGCCGGAGGCGATCTGCGTCAGCAGGTCATCCACGACGGCCTTCGGGGCGATCATGCCGCTGATGTCCACCCAATAACCGGTGCCGGCAGGGTTCGTCGGCAGGAGAGCGGCCCGCAGCTGCTCGTCGGTCGCGCCGGCAGGCAGGTTCTCCAGACGCTTGATGATGGAGTTTCCGAGGAACTTCGTGATGGCGGTCTGGTAGAAGCGGATGCCGTTGCGCAGGGAACTGTTGCGGATCTTGGTACTGTGGTAGGAATAGACGTCGGAGAGTTCGCCGGAGGAATACTGGAGGTTGTGCAGCAGCTTGATACCCTTGATCATCTTCTGGATGGTGAAGGGACTCAGCAGGTTGTAGTTGATGCAGTCCAGCCGGTCCGGGTCCTTGCGGGCGTCACGCTTGGGCCATTTCTGGGCGTCTCGGATCGTACCCACGCTACGGAGATTCACGCCCGGGACGAGATAGGTCGTATTCTGCTGCTCGATCAGGTAGGAGAACGGCAGGTTCGTAGTGTCGGAATGGGTGACGTGGCGGCCCATCACCAGCGAGAAAGCGCCGATGCGGGAAGGCCAGAGGATATAGGAGTCGGAAGCCGTCTTGGCGCCGCGCTCGAGGATGCCCTGGTGGATCGGACCGAGCTTGTACATGTGGTTGCTCTGGTTCGAGCCGGAGCCGGCGT
>CAMKRY010000019.1 GCA_946415345.1 uncultured Bacteroidales bacterium
GGCAATAAGCTTTCTAATATACTCTATTCGATTCTTTATACCGTCATTTACATCATTGAAGATGATAAGAGTGCCCGATTCTGTATTTAGTTCTGAGCTATATTCCGCCAATAATACGGAATCAACGGTTCCTAATTGATACTTCCCTGCGGAAACATCTTCCTTAATGGCTTCATCAAGACCCGCATTATCAATCACACCGCTTACAACGCCCTTGCCCTTCTTTTTGCTTATAATAGTAATGCGTTTCGCACAGGAAAGAAGCGCTAGCTTTCCAATACCTTTACGCCCTATAAAAGGTCGATTCTTTCCCTCAGACCTTGTTGATCCCCCTTTTCGTTTGGAGTACCCTATCTTTAAAAACTTCCCCTGGAAATCTTCAGAGTCCATTCCATCACCATCGTCTCGAATGGAAAAAGTGCTGGAATTCCTATTTATCGTAATGAATACATTATCGGCGTTTGCATCCCAAGCATTGGAAATTGCCTCACCAAGAACCGTGATAAAACTACGATACAGATTTCTTCCCAAATGATTTAGGACACTTAATGATATGTCAAAGGTATAATTGTCCATATGAATCCTTCAAACTATCACAATAAGTTGTTATATAACCTCATAACTCTCCACGAATCTTAACACCTCCATCACTCGTTTTGTATGGAAAGACAATTGGTCATAGGTCTTGTATGCCTTTAACTGAGCAATTGCAGCAGGAGCGTCCAGCACTCCGCTCTCGTAAAGGTTGACCGTGGTGAAAACCTTGTCGTTAGCGACAGGGCCAAAGACCAGGTCGTAGTCGTGCTTAATGCCTTTGCGGCTATCGACCACAAAGTTCAGCCAAGCCTCGTCAACGCCATGAAACTCACGAATCTTAAGGTCTGGGTTAGAGATCTCAGAATCATCAATCTCATACACCGACACAACCCTCCTGGGTGCCTTCGTCCGATCCTGCTTAATCTTTGTCCAGTTCTCGGCCTGCTCCGCCTGAGTGGTGGTATAGAAGCCCCGTCCAAAGTCCGTCTTCTTTCGGCCATACCGGAGGCTAGGCTTTCGCACCTCCACCACCGATCCGTGATACAGTCTCATCTCTTCTTCCTCCTATTGATAAATCGCTGAATCTCATCAATCACATAGCCTGTTCCTTGCGTATGCAGCAAATCATAATGGCTGAATAGAAAAGCATCAACACCATACTCCTTAAAAATCGCCAAAGCTTGAAGTCCCCCTATCCTCTTACTGATTGCATACTTTTCCAATGTATATGTAAAGAATTCAAAAGCGGCCAGAGAGACATCGTAAGATTTCTCTTTTCGCCTGTTCTCAAACTCTTCATATAAAGCTTCTGAACCCAGATACCACCACTTAGCCCCTTCATTATATAGTTCCTCGTACATAGGATTGGAATAGATATACACTAGAGCTTCGTATAACGAAACCTTTCTCCTATCTACAATAAATTCAGCAAGACTCGCAATCTTGACCGGCACTATGTTATCTTCGTATACGCCCATAGTAAAAAAGCATTATTCCTTCGAGTGTGATATCGCGAGAAGAAAGAGTGAAACGCAATCACATATACTTAGTATGGCATACTTGCGCATTCCTCGATGATAATCGTTAATTAGGACGTTATTCTGAACTGCCTTACGATTCGAGATGGTAGCCAATTGGTTATAGTATTGAGATTTATACCAACTGAACTGTCCAATGTTATATGCGGCAGACAATCCATGCACTGCTATACTTGCGGGCTTATTATTAAGGGTCATTATCTTTGCGCCCGTTAGAGCAAAATCAAAAATCTCATTCATGTTTTTCAATTCTTTTTTACTGCAAAGATAACTAGCAAACAAGTAGAGGCAAAGAAAGTATCAAAAAAATGATAACCTATTATAAATCAATAGAGTTTATGTTGCAAAAATACCATTCTGGCACTACTAAGCCTAGAAGCGCCTCTCAATTACGCTCCAATTCACTATCTGCCAGAGGGCGGAAAGGTGCGCGGCCCGGCGGTTCTGGTAATCCAGGTAGTAGGCGTGCTCCCAGACGTCGAAGGTCTGGAGGGGTTTGAGGCCGTGCGCCACCGGGTTGTCGGCATTGGCGTACTGGACGATGCTTAGCTCCCCTGTCTCGTTGGCCTGGAGCCACACCCAGCCGCTACCGAAGAGCGTTGTGCCCTTGGCTTCGAACTCGGCCTTGAAGGCGTCAAAAGAGCCCCACTGCTTTTCGATCCGGGCCAGGAGATTGCCGGTCGGGGCCGGCAATGACGGCTGAGGGGCAAACTGCAGGAAATACATCTCGTGGTTCAGTATCTGGCCGGCATTGTTGAAGATAGCGCCAGAACTCTTCTTGACGATCTCTTCAAGAGACATACTCTCAAACTCAGTCCCGGTAATCAGCTTATTCAGGTTATCCACATACGCCTGCAGATGCTTCCCGTGATGGAAAGCCAGCGTCTGGTCGCTGATCACCGGCGCCAGGGACTTGTATGGAAGATCTATGAGTTTGTACATATTCTCGCGTCTCATTAATAAAGGCTCCTGTTCATCTCCATCCGAGCGTCCTCATAGGCTTTCCATTGTTTGGAGTCTTTCCCGTATTTTGCGTAATCCACATCTCTTTGGACCCTCATCTCCCGTTCCAAACGAGAATAGTCGGGATCAGAAGGGCTTGTGCAAGCCCACTCATACTCTTTCTGCGCATACCTGCGGCCAGCCTCAGCAGCTTCTTTGGTACCATCAAAATCGCACGACGTAAGCATCACTACGGGAAGTATCATTCCCAACAACAACTTCTTCATACCAAATGCTATTAATAGTTCTCGGCCTTGATCTGGAAGTAACTCTGCGGATGGTCGCACACCGGGCACACCTCGGGAGCCTTGGGGCCAATCACGATGTGGCCACAGTTGGAGCACTGCCACACGCAGTCACCGTCGCGAGAGAAGACCAGACCGCCTTCGATGTTGGCCAGGAGCTTGCGATAACGCTCTTCGTGCTCTTTCTCGATCTGGCCGACCATCTCAAACTTGAGAGCTATCTCCTCGAAGCCTTCCTCACGGGCCTCCTTGGCCATACGGGCATACATGTCGGTCCACTCGAAGTTCTCGCCGTTGGCAGCATCGTTCAGATTTTCGATCGTTCCCGGCACAGCGCCGCCGTGCAGGTACTTGAACCAGATCTTCGCATGTTCCTTCTCATTCGCCGCCGTCTCCTCAAAGATGTTGGCGATCTGGACATAACCGTCTTTCTTTGCCTTGGAGGCATAATAGGTGTACTTGTTGCGAGCCTGAGACTCGCCTGCGAAAGCCTCCTGGAGGTTCTTTTCGGTCTTGGTTCCTTTGAGATTCATATTTAATCGCGTTTAAAAATATCTCTTGTATAAACCTTCTCCGCCACATCGTCCAGCACGGCTTCGTAGCGGTTGGCGATGATGGCGTCGCTCTGGGCCTTAAAGGCCGCCAGGTCATTCACGACCGGACTACCGAAAAAGGTAGTGCCGTCTTCCAGGGTCGGTTCATAGACAATCACCTTGGCGCCTTTGGCCTTAATCCTCTTCATGATGCCCTGAATAGCGGACTGGCGGAAGTTATCGCTCCCGGCCTTCATGGTCAGGCGATAAACGCCAATGGTTACGGCCTTCTCCCCTTCCGCATTCCAGGTGTTCTCGCCGGTGTAGCTGTAGTAGCCGGCCTTACGCAGCACCCGGTCCGCAATAAAGTCCTTGCGAGTCCGGTTGCTTTCCACGATGGCCTGGATGATATTCTCGGGCACGTCGTTGTAGTTCGCCAGCAGCTGCTTGGTGTCCTTGGGGAGGCAGTAACCGCCATACCCGAAGCTCGGGTTGTTGTAATGTGTACCGATACGAGGATCGAGGCAAACACCCTCAATGATGGACTTGGTGTCCAGGCCCTTCATCTCGGCATAGGTGTCGAGTTCATTGAAATACGACACCCGCAGCGCCAGGAAGGTGTTGGCGAACAGTTTCACCGCCTCAGCCTCGGTCGTGCCCATGAATCGAACCTCGGGGTCGTTGAGGGCGGCTTCTTTCAGGAGGCCGGCGAATGCGTGAGAAGCAACCTCCAAAGATTTCTCGACTTCGCTCGAAATGACAGAATCATACCCGACAATAATGCGGCTGGGATAGAGGTTGTCGTAAAGGGACTTGGATTCGCGGAGGAATTCCGGGCTGAAGAGGAACTTCGCCCCGGGGTGCTTCTGCTCCAGGCCCTTGGTGTAGCCGACCGGGACCGTCGACTTGATCACCATCACGGCTGCCGGGTTGACGGCCAGCACGGAATCAACCACCTCTTCCACATGGGACGTATCGAAGAAGTTCTGCTGCGGGTCATAATTGGTGGGGGTTGCGATGATGACGAAATCCGCAGCGGCATAGGCCTCGGCCGCATTGAGCGTTGCGCGCAGTTGCAGGGGCTTTTCACGCAGATAGCTCTCGATCTCGCTGTCGGCGATAGGCGAAACCTTCCGGTTCACGGCATCCACCTTCTCCGGGACCACATCCACGGCCACCACCTCATGGCGTTGCGCCAAGAGAACGGCCAGACTGAGGCCTACGTATCCGGTACCGGCAACTGCAATTTTCATAGCCTAGCGATTTTTATACATATCCTCGTAATACTTCTGATAATCCCCGGAGGTGACATTGTCCATCCAGGCCTGGTTGTCCAGGTACCAGCGGACGGTCTTCTCGATCCCCTCCTCAAACTGAAGCGACGGCTCCCAGCCCAGCTCCTTCTGGAGTTTGGTGCTGTCAATCGCATAGCGGAGGTCATGGCCGGCGCGGTCGGTGACATAAGTGATGAGGTCCATATCGGCACCCTCCGGGCGGCCCAGGAGGCGGTCCACGGTGTTAATGAGCACCTTGATGATATCGATATTCTTCCACTCGTTGAAACCGCCGATGTTGTAGGTCTCGGCAATCTTGCCTTCATGGAAGATGACGTCGATGGCGCGGGCATGGTCCTCAACATACAACCAATCCCTCACGTTCTCGCCTTTGCCGTAGACCGGAAGCGGTTTCCGGTGACGGATGTTGTTGATGAACAGAGGGATCAGCTTTTCGGGGAACTGGTAGGGGCCGTAGTTGTTCGAGCAGTTGGTGACGATGGTGGGCATGCCGAAGGTGTCGTGGAAAGCGCGGACGAAGTGGTCGCTGCTGGCCTTGGCGGCACTGTACGGGCTGTGCGGCTGGTACTTGAGGTCCTCCGTGAAGAACTTCTCGCCATAGGCCATGTGGTGCTCGCCGGAGCTTGCCTTCGTCGTGAACGGCGGCTCGATGCCCTCGGGATGGGTCATTTCCAGCGCGCCATAGACCTCATCGGTGCTGATGTGGTAGAAGCGCTTGCCTTCCCAGTTGCCCTCCCAGCAGGCCTTGGCGGCCTGGAGGAGCGACAGGGTGCCCATCACGTTGGTTTGGGCGAAGGTGAACGGATCCTTAATGCTGCGGTCCACATGGGACTCGGCGGCGAGGTGGATGATGCCGTCAACCTTCTCCTCCTGCATCAGTTTCAGCACACCGTCGAAGTCGCAGATGTCCATCTTGACGAAGCGGTAGTTCGGCTTGTCTTCGATGTCCTTGAGGTTGGCGAGGTTGCCGGCATAGGTCAGCTTGTCCAGATTGATGATCTTGTAATCCGGATACTTGTTGACGAAAAGGCGCACGACGTGGCTGCCGATGAAACCGGCTCCGCCGGTGATGATGATGGTTCTTTTGCTCATGGTTGTGGATATAACAAACCTCACACTCCCCGGTCGTAGGCGTATATGCGCGCGTACGGAACCGGGCAGAGCGCCAGGTCGGAAGATTTTTCTTTGTCTTTCACGCGCCTCTTCCTGTCCAGGAAGCGGCCACGCAACCCCGATAATCGTCAGCGACAGATTATCGTTACAAATATAACCAAAGATTTTTGCTTTAGCAAATAAAAGATGCCCGATCAGGTCGGGCATGACGGAAAAAGATTCCACAGACGAGCCGTGGAATGACGCACCAGCGACTTATCGGCGCATCCCACGCATCTGCTGCATGAGGTTGCCGGTCATGGCGCCCTTCATGACTTTGCGCGTTCCTTCGAACTGTTTGAGGAGCTTGTTGACCTCGGCAAGCGAGGTGCCGGAGCCGTCGGCGATGCGCTTGCGACGGGAGCCGTTGAGCACGTCCGGATGCTCGCGCTCATAGGGGGTCATCGACAGAATGATAGCCTCGACACTCTTGAAGGCATCGTCCGGAATATCAACGTCTTTGATGGCCTTACCTACACCGGGGATCATAGCGGCGAGATCCTTGATGTTGCCCATCTTCTTGACCTGCTGGATCTGCTCGTAAAAGTCCCAGAGCGAGAACTTGTCCTTGGCGAGTTTTTTCTTCAGCTCGCGGGCCTGTTTCTCGTCGAACTGCTCCTGCGCCTTTTCGACGAGCGTGACGACATCGCCCATGCCGAGGATGCGGTCGGCGATGCGGTCCGGATGGAAAATGTCGAGCGCCTCCATCTTTTCGCCGGTCGAGACGAACTTGATGGGCTTGCCGACAACGGCCTTGATCGACAGCGCCGCACCACCTCGGGTGTCGCCGTCCATCTTGGTGAGGACCACCCCGTCGAAGTCCAGTCTCTCGTTGAAGATGCGGGCCGTTTCGACGGCATCCTGACCGGTCATGGCATCGACCACGAACAAGGTCTCCGTCGGCCTCACAGCCTGGTGCAGGGCCGAAATTTCGTCCATCAGCTCGTCATCGACGGCGAGGCGGCCGGCGGTATCGACGATGACCACGGAATAGCCTTCCTGCCCGGCCTTCTTGATGGCGTTGCGGGCAATCTGGATCGGGTCCTTGACACCCTCTTCCGTATAGACGGGTACGCCAATCCCCTCGCCCAGCACCTTCAGCTGCTCGATGGCGGCGGGGCGGAAGGTGTCGCAGGCGGCGAGCATGACTTTCATGCCCTTCTTGCTCTTGACGTGGAGGGCCAGCTTGCCGGAGAAGGTCGTCTTACCGGAACCGTTCAGGCCGGCGACGAGCACCACGGCGGGATTGCCTTTGAGGTTGACCTCCGAGGCGGCACTGCCCATGAACGCGGCCATCTCGTCGCGGACGATCTTGACCATCATCTGCTGCGGCTTGACCGCCGTGAGCACGTTCTGTCCGAGGGCCTTGTCCTTGACGGTGTTGCAGAATTCCTTAGCGACCTTGAAGCTCACGTCCGCGTCCAGCAGGGCCTTGCGGATGTCCTTGACGGTCTCCGCGACGTTGATTTCGGTGATCTTGCCTTCGCCTTTGAGGATCTTGAACGACCGCTCCAGTCTTTCGCTTAAATTCTCGAACATATTCCGGATATTATTAATGGGTTGCAAATATACGGATTTTTTCGGCAAGTCTCGAAATTTCTCACTATCTTAGCGGATGTTTTAACACTGAAGCCATGATTACCGTCAAGTCATTTTCCCTCGTTAAGGAACGCGTCGCGGATTTCGCCGCGCTGATCGATAAAGATACCATCGCCGTCGTCCGGCCCGAAAAGCCACTCGAGAACATGCTCCGCTCCCTCATCCAGGGCACCGTCGCGGCCAAACGTCCCGTCGGCGACGCCTTCGAGCCGCTGGAGGCCTACTTCCGCTCCCTGTCCGCCGATGCCGCCTACCAGGAAAAGGTCACCCGTCAGCTCGGCACCCTCGAGACCTACCTCTCCGAGGGTATGTCCATCCAGGCGGACCTCCAGGCCGTCGAAGACTACGTGCTCGCGCGCTGCACCCGCCTCTGCGCCGAGGCCCTGGCCGCCGCGGCCGCCCTGCCGGTAATCGACGGGACGCAGCTTGTCGTCTGCCGTACGGATGCCCCGAAGCCCTATTTCGACTGGGACGCTTCCCGTGTCGCCATCGCCGAGGCCTGCCATGGCGGCATGGTCGTCGCCGGCGGTTATGCCCGTGAGGCCAGCGGTCGCATCGTCCGTATCGGCCGCGGCGGCGCCCACATGATGGCATCCCTGATCGCCTCCGCCGTCCAGGCCGGGGCCATCGAGTTCTTCAGCTCCTCCCCCTTCGGCGGCAGCGGCAGCCTGACCTACGACGAGGCCGCGCACTACTGCGCCGTCGCCGACGCCCCGTTCCCCTCCGCATCCCTCTGGCCGGCCAAGAAGGCGGGCATCCCGATCCTCGTCAAGGACATCGCTGCACCGACGGCCGTCGTGGCCCGCATCTCCTCCGAAGCCGCCACCCAGGCTGCTGCAAGCCCGGTTTCCGGCATCGTCGCCGAGAAGGATCTGGACCTCGTGACCGTGCTCGGCACCGGGCTTCTCGGCCAGGTCGGCCTCTCCTCCGGCATCTTCTCTGCCCTCGCCGCCGAGCACGTCAACATCCGCTTCATCAGCCAGTCCTCATCGGAATATAGTATCAGCTTTGCGGTGCGCCACGAAGACAGCGACCGCGTCGTCAACGCCATGGAAAATCTCGTTTCCGGCGGTGCGCTGCTGCCGCTCGATGATGTGATGGTTCTCAACCAGCGCGTCGGCATCATCACGATCTTCGGCAGCCGCATGAAGAACGTCCCCGGCACCTCCGGCCACGTCTACGCCGCGCTCGGCGCCGCCGGCGTCAACATCATCGCCTCCGCCCAGGGCGGCGAGGAGCTCTCCATCTCCCTCGTCGTCGACGAAGCCGACCTCGATACGGCTTTGAAAGCTTTGAAATAATTATTCCGCCACCTCGCTGATTTCCAGCAGACTCCCCCACTGATACGTCCAGCGGGACTCGTTGCCGCAGCTGCTGAAGATGACGACGCGGGTAGCTCCTTTGCGGCCTTTATTGAAAGGCAGCAGGACATCCCACTCGCCGGAATGGACCTCGCCGGAGCTTGCGCCAACCACCGTGCTCCCCACCAGATTCCGTTCGAAACCCGGACTCAGCCTGGCATCGGCGCGGACAGTCCATGCGTTGCAGCTGCCTTCCAACCGCAGGGAAACGTGGAAAAGAAGCGTGTCGCCAGCCTCGACGAACTCCGGCGGCTCAGGCGACAGCGTGGCGGTTGACGTACAGGTAAAAGGCCGGTACCAACGCTCTCCTGAGGGGTCGTTTAAATCCTGGAACGGTTCTCCATTCCAGAACTGGCGGCATTGATGCTGGAGTTCCGATGCGCTGTGACGTTCTCCCAGCCCGCCTGCGTTGATGTAATCTTCCGCCTGAATCACCTCCAGGTCGACAAGCCACCAGGAGCGGACGGCGTTCAGCCCATCCTCCAGCTTCTTATATCGGTTCCCATAGTACCCATTCTCCTCCAGCCACACGTAGAATCCGTCGGTGTCCGGATACATCTTCAGATACTGCTCCACGATATCACAGAGGATTAGGTTGACGGCATCCTTCCCCGCCGCGACGTCCGGGATGTTCCCCGACTTGTCGCAGAGCTCCGTCCGGAAACGCTCCACGAGCATATGGATGCGCGTCAGGCGCTGGATATAATCGAGGCCCATTTTATCGAAGATCTTTGCGTTGATCAGCGTATGGGCATCGGTGTCCTCGTACATGGTGATCAGCGTCCGGAGCTGGTCTTTCTTCCGGTCGATATCGCGTTGGTTGCGGAATCTTTCTTCGAACTGCTGGCGGATTTGCTCTTCCGTCATGTTGAACTTGGACATTGGCGTATTCAGCACGCGATAGACCAACGCGTTCCAGTCCCCGTCCTGCATGCGGCCTTCGCCGTCGCATTCCTGGCGATACCGCTCATACAGGTCGTTCATCTGGTTGTCCGTCCAGAATTTGTAAACCACTCCCATCGCTTTCGCCCCCGCCTGCATGATTTTGATCTGCGGAATCATCTTCGTGGAAAAATCCTTGGCCCAGGATACCGCTTTCTTTTTGATAAAGGACTTGGCGATACTCTTGAGGCTTTCCCCTTTGTCCAACTTTTCGCCCAGCTCCTGCATATTCTCCCGACCGAGTTCCTTCTCCAGCGCCGAAATATAGTCGCTGTACTTGCCTTTCTCCACCTCCTTTGTCCGGGTAATCCGCTTGGTATCAGGATCATAGATCACCACGTTCCGCTCAATGTCTCCCTTGAGTTTATTGAAGAAAACAGCCAGGACCTTCTCCTGGACCTTATAGGTGATTTTCTCTGCAATGACGGCCTCCATCTCCCCTGGTTCACCGTTGTCATAGGAATCGATCAGGTCGGTGGCATCCTTGACGAAGCCGATGTCGGAAACGACCTCGCGGACGGCCATTCCCATCAGGGTATGCTCGCCGAGACCGAGCCCGTCCGCCACTTCCGTCAGCCGCTGCTTGACCGTCTTCTGGAGGTTCTTTTCGCTCATGCCGGCCACCCATTCCGTCGCGGCGATGCGGTTGATAAACTCGTTGCGGCGCTTCTCCTTCTCCATCTTCGTCATACCCGCATAGCAGAAATGGCTCGTCTCGAACGAGACCATTCCATTGCATAGCCCCTCATACTCCGGCACCATATAGACCGGTTTCCCATCGACGATGAGCACGCCCATCAGGTCGATAAAGTCCTCACGCGCGATATCCGCCGGAATCGGAAAACTGACATGCGCCATCTCCTCCAGCTGCACATGGCGGTCGCCGCCCCGGGTCACGTTGACCGGCTGGCCAATCAGATTCCATTTTGAGAGCTTTTCCGGCTCCACTTTCTCGATTCGAATGTCGCTGCCGGCGCTCTCCGGCAGGTCGATAGCATAGCCTTGTTTCACCAGCTCCGCGCTCGGTTTTCCGTAGGACGATTGCTCCTCGCCGCCCTTGTCGCCAGACAGGAAATACCACGCCGCACCCCCGCCCAGGGCCAATATCGCTACCACGCACGCGGCAATCAGCCCGCCTTTACCCCGCTTCTTCGGATTTGTTTCTGCTTTGTCTGCCACTACCTGAGCTGCCAGCGGTGCCGCTTCAGCCGGGAGAGCAGCCGCCTGGACAGGTTTTCCACATTTAGGGCAAAACTTAGCGCCCTCCTTCAGCGGAGTGCCGCAGTACTTACAGAATTTCGCCATCTTTTCGCAAGGAATTGGTTATTACTTACAAAGATAGCAATATTTCCCAAATGCCAAGCGGCCGGTTGCTGTTTTCGCCATTTGATAATGCACGGCAGGTCAACGATTTTTTGCAGACCTGTCACACTTTATCCCCCAACCTGCAGCAAGCCGTCACTTAACCTGCAGCAAGGTGTGTCTGTGGCATCAGGAGCGTGGCTGCCCTACCGAAAAAGAAGGAGGGCAGCCACACCTTGATCGGATAATCAAGCTCCTGTGTGCATTCCCTCTTCCAAAACGGAGAGGGAAAGCACACTTATCCGGCATTTTCGTGCACTCCCTCCTTTTTCGTTGGGAGGGTAAGTACACTGTCCGGAGGTGCGGAGGAGTGACCATGGCAAAACCCGTGGCCACCCTCGGCCACGCCCCGTAAGGGCAAACGTCCCTTGGGGGACCGGCCAAGACGAGGGGGAGAATAATCTCCCGAAGGGAGACGAGGCGGCAAAGTCGCCGTGTGGGGCCCGAAAAAGCCGAGCGAAGCGAGAGCTTTGCAGGGCGGTTTTGCATGGTCACTCCGCAGCGCCGGAGGACAGCATGCATTATTCGGAAATGACGCCGCTGAGGAAGAGCACCTCGCCGTCGTAGCAGGCGGCGAACTGACCGGGCGTGATGCCCCGCTGCGGCTTGTCAAAGAGGATATACAGCCCCCCCGGACGGAATAGCAGCGTCGCCGACTGCAACGGTTGACGATACCTGATCCGCACCCGACACCGAATAGGAGTATCCAGATGCCCGATCAGGTCGGGCATGACGGTTGATTCGCCGGAGGACATGGAGGAAGGTGTTGGTTCAAAACCCGTAGCCACCCTCGGCCACGTAAGAGGGAGGGGAGACTGCGTAGCTGTCGACTGGGGCCGGAGCGAAGCGGAGGCGGTTTTGAACCAACAGCCTTCCGCAATGTCCGGAGGCGTAAGCCAGTGGATTTCGTCCGGGGCGATGCGGAGGCAGCGGCGGGAGAGGCCGGGGTGGGCGTGGCCTTCGCCGACATAGACGCGGCGAGAGGCAGGATCGGTGGCGATGACAAAGAGCGACTCGGCGTGGCCGCCTATGTTCAGCCCTTTGCGCTGACCGACGGTGTAGAACTGCGCGCCCTCGTGCTGTCCTGCAATCACGCCGTAAGGATTTGGTTTCCAGCGGGTTTTCTTGATATGCTTCTTGCCGCTGCGATAAGTCTCCGTCTCGAACTGGATGCCGGAATAATCCTCCGGTGTCGCCAGCAGACGCAGCTCCTCTTCGGTCAGCGCCGCCAGCTTTTCCAGATCAAACGGGCACTCGCCCAGCGGCTCGCCATCGCTGGTCAGCACCTTGACTTCCGGCGCATAATACGTTGTCATCTCCAACGGCTCCCCGGGCCGTAACAAGCTGCCCAGCAGCGCCTTCTGTGCCTGATAATGCTCCGACGCTTCATACCAGGCCGGGAACACCTCCACGACATCGCCCGGCGCCGGCGCCAGCTTCTGCTTGAGGAAGGTCGGCAGATCGACCTTGCCGACAAAGCAAATGCCCTGCGAGTCCTTCTTCTCCGCTGACGGCAGGTCCGCCTCCTTGGCAATCCTTCTCACCTCCGGCTTCGTCAACTCCCCTATCGGGAACATCGCCTGCCGCAGCTGCTCCTGGCTCAACTGGCAGAGGAAATAGCTCTGGTCCTTATTCGGATCCACGCCCTCCAGGAGGCGGTAGATAGGCTCCTCACCAGATGCCCGATCAGGTCGGGCATGACGGTCATTGGCGGATGCAGCGGAGGAGGAAGTGGGGTCCGGGGGTGTGTCCACCCCCGGACACATATAGGGGGAGGGGCCCGCAAGATGCGAGTTATTCTCTGGAGAAAGCTTGCTTTCGGAAGGGAATGACGAAGCAGATTGTGGGAGGGGCCGGAGTGAGCGAAGCGAACGGAGTCCCCCGGACCCCACTTCCTCCGCAGCGGAATCCGCCGACAGAACCATCTTCCGGACATAATGACCCGTAGCAACGTAATCTGCACCGAGGCGTTTGGCGGCGGCGAGGAACGCGTCGAACTTGATCTCGCGGTTGCAGAGGACGTCGGGATTCGGCGTGCGGCCCTTGGCGTACTCGTCGAACATGTAGTCAACCACGCGCTGGCGGTAGGGCCCGGACAGGTCGACGAAATAGAACGGAATGCCGATTTTGCGGGCCACCAGCTCGGCGACGAAGCGGTCCTCCTCCCATTCGCAGTCGCCATGCAGCGTCGCGTCGGCGTCGTGCCAGTTCTGCATGAACATGGCGAAGACGTCGTAGCCCTGCTGCTTGAGAAGCAGGGCGGCCACGGAGGAGTCGACTCCCCCGCTGAGACCGACGCAGACCTTGATGGCGCCGTTGGGATTCGCGGGATCGGCCATGGCAACTATTCAGCGATGGATTTCAGGCCGCGGCGGAGGTTCTCCAGCACTGCTTCGGAGCTATAGGTCGCGCCGGTGACGGCGTCGAAATGCATCTGGAGCACCTGCTGAGGCGTTTTTCCGATGGGCGCCGTGAAGATGGGACTGGCCGTGACGCGCTGGAAAAAGCGCGGGGTTTCGCTGTTCGGCAGGGCCTTGACGGCGACAATGACGCCATCCACCAGCTTGATTTCCAGGGGGGTCGTGCCATTATAACCGATGACATCCTTGGCCAGGTCTGTCGTATTGACGATGAGGGTGTCGCCGGCGGACTGGCTGGCGGGGGTGGCAGGGGCTGCGGTGGCATGGACATGGTGCGCCCAACTGACGCCGCCGAGGACGACGACCGCCGCGGCGAATGCCACCACGTACTGCCAGAGCGTTGAATACAACTTCTTCATTCTCAATGTTTTATATCAATCTCTCCCCCTCTTTTCGGAGGGGAGACAATCGCTTAATTCTCTAATTATCAACCACTTCCATTTCACGGCCCATCTCCCGGCCGGCGGCCTTCAGGGCGCAGGCGATGCCGTCCAGCGCCGAGCTGACGATGCCGCCGGCGTATCCGGCACCTTCGCCGCAGGGGTAGAGCCCCGGGCAGGCGGGGTGCTGCAGCGTCTCGGGGTCGCGCGGGATGCGCACCGGCGAGGAGGTGCGGGATTCGACGCCAAACAGCAGGGCGTCGTTGGTATAGTAGCCATGCATCTGCCGGTCGATCTGCGGGAAGGTCCGACGGAGGCGGCGCGCCACATGCTCCGGCAGCAGCTCATGCAGCGGCGCGGGAATGGCACCCGGCGTATACGAGGTCTTCGGCAGGTCCTTCGACTCCAGGCCGCGGCAGAAATCCTTCATCCGCTGGGCCGGCGCCGCGAGCGGATTCTGGCCCTCGCGCTTGTGCTCCGCAGTATAGGCATACATGCTCCGCTCGACGTCCCGCTGGAAATCCATCAGCGCGAACGGACCGCGATCCCGGTATTCCTCCGGCTCGTCCCCAGGCTCGATCTGGACGACGACGCCGGCATTGGCCCATTTCGAATTGCGGGCGGAGTTCGACATGCCGTTCAGGACGATGGACTGCTCCTCCGTCGCTGACGGGACCAGGACGCCGCCCGGGCACATGCAGAAGGAGAAAACGCCGCGCCCATCTTCCTGATGGACGAAACTGTATTCCGCTGTCGGCATAAAAGGCTGATACTTGCCATGATAGCGCATCTGGTTGATCATCCACTGCGGATGCTCGACACGCACGCCGAGCGCAAAGCCCTTCGGCTCCAGCGCCCAGCCTTTGCCATGGATCATTTCATAGACATCGCGAGCGGAGTGGCCGGTAGCCAGAATCACCGCCGAGGCTTTGTATTCCTTCTCCCCTTCCGGGGTAAGCGCAGAGACCCTTACGTGGCCGAGGGTGGCCACGGATTTTTCACCAACACCTTCTTCCATAAACTCCGGTGAAATATCAATGACCTTCGTATCAAAGTGATATTCACCGCCATGGTCGATGATGCACTGGCGGATCTTTTCCACAATAATCGGCAGGCGGTCGGTGCCGATGTGGGGGTGGGCGTCGATGAGGATGGACGGATCGGCGCCGAAAGCGACGAGTTGATGGAGCACCTCGCGGATATCGCCGCGCTTGGAGGAACGGGTGTAGAGTTTGCCGTCGGAGAATGCGCCCGCGCCGCCTTCGCCGAAGCAGTAGTTCGACTCGGGGTTCACCGCGCCGGTAGTGGCGAGCGTTGCCATGTCGCGTTTGCGGGCATGGACATCCTTGCCGCGCTCCAGGACGATCGGTTTGCGACCTTCCATCAGCAGCCGCAGCGCCGCGAACATGCCTGCGGGACCCGCGCCGACAACGATGACCGGCTCAGCATCATGCACATCCTGGTAAGGCGGCAGGGCATATTCCGGTGCGGTCTCCCCTGCCCGGAAAGCCTCCACCTTATAGCGATAAAGCACATCCTGCCGGGCATCGATCGAGCGACGCACCACCCGGACCGTGCCGACCCCAGCCGGTTGCACGCCCAATTTCCGCGCCGCTTCCGCCCGGAGCTGTTCCTCGGTCAATTCCTTCCCGATCTTCAGCGCTATTTCGAATTCCTTCATATCTATTTCTGCGCCAGGACGTCCGCGGGGTGCGGGGCCGAGGCGGGGACGGCGGCGTCGACGACCTCGGCGATGTCGCGGACGGGCCGGTCGGCGTAGCGGGCGAAGGAGCTTTCGCAAAGCGGACAGGCCGTCACGATGGCCTCCGGATCCTCCACGCAGAGGTTCCGTAACGCATTCAGCGTCATATCTTTCCGCTTGTCGAAGCCCAGCGACAGCGAGCCCAGCGACCCGCCGCAGCAGATGGCCTGCTCATGGTGCTTCTCGCCTTCCACGACGCGACCGACACGGCCGAGCAGCGAGCGCGGCTCATCGTAGATGCCGCAGCCACGGCCCAGTTCGCACGGGTCGTGATAGACCAGCGGCCGCTGCGACAGGCGCGGAATCGCCAGACGGCCGGCGGCGGCCAGTTCCTCGAAGTATACGCTATGGTGCACAACCCGCACACCCGGCAAATCATATTCTTCCGCAAAGACCCGATAGCAGATGGGGCAGCTGAGCAGCAGCGTCTTGCAGCCGGAGGCCAGAATCAGCTCCCGGTTCCGCGCCATCAGCTCGCGGGCGGCATCGGTCCGCCCCGCCATCAACAGCGGCCGGCCGCAGCACAGCCCTTCCTCCCCCATCGGGTCCATCCTCTTAAACGGCACCCCAGCCTTCCGCAGCACCGATTCCGTCGCCCGGGAGATGGCCGGCGTCAGTTGCGTCATACATCCTGCGAAATATAAAACTTCGCCTTCGCCGGCCAGCCGTTCCTTGATGCCATCCAGGGGCAGCGCGGCGTAATCCGGCGTCAGGCCATACGTCCTCAAAGACCTTTGGGCAACGCGCAGTTCCGGGCCCTGGCAGCCGACCTGGCAGAGGGCGGTACACTTGCCGCAGAGCAGACACTTGTCGGAGATCTCCTCGATGCGCTTCTCATTGCCGCGGCGGAGCTGGCGGTTCAGATACACCGTCGCGTCCTTGATGTTCGCCTTCTTGACGCTCATCGGGCAGGCGTCGATGCACACGCCGCAGCCGGGGCAGGAATAATACTCGAGCTTGGCAAACCCCTTCCGCGGGTGCCGGATCTTGATGCCAGCGTTTCGCACCGGAATCAGCAGCATCTCGGCGGGGATATGCATGTAGCGCGTAAACGGCAGCACGCACATAAACACGCACAGAGCCAGCGAATACCCCCACCAGGTCAGGACCATGTTGTCCGGGTTCGACAGGAACTGCCGGAACACCCAGTTGAGCGGGAGGGTCAGGAAGCTGCCGCCGGAGACATGGGCCACAAAGCCCTCGCAAAGGAGCCGCAGCGGGAAAATGGCCCAGAGCGAGTACAGGCCGACGCGGTCCAACAGGCTCGGACGCGTGGTGCGGCGCATGCCGAAAAGCAGCGACGCCACGCGCTTGACCATGGCGAGACCGATACCCGTAAGCACCAGCAGCAGAGACAGTTCCATCAGAAAGGCCAGCACGGCTCCCGCGACCGAGGGCTCCGTCTCCTCCACGAAGAAATTGAAGAAAATCGCGTGGTAGAAGGTGTGGATGCGGCCCGGAATGAACCACAGCACCTGGATGTGGCCGATCAGAATCAGCATGAACCAGCCGAAGGCGATGGACGAGTGCATGAAACCAAGAAGCGGCTTTCTCTTCCACAGCTTCACGTGGATCAGGCAGTTCAGGAAGATGTCGCGGATGTTCTTCCAGATGGTCTTCGGGGTGATCAGGGAGATGAAGAAACGCCGGCGGTCGCACTGCGGCAGCTCCAGGATGACCCGGACCATGCCGATGATGCAGTAGCCCAGCACGAACGCCATGCCGAAGAGGAACGGAATGACGAAATACTCAAACTGTCCTACTTCTCTCATTGCGCCTCCTCCTTCTTAAACTCCCGGCTGACCGCCAGGATAAGGTTTCGCGTATTGATGCCCCGCGGGCACACCATCGTGCACTTGCCGCAGAGCATGCAGGCGGACAGTTTCTGCTCCACCTGCCGCAGCTGCCCCCGTTGCAGCGCGAGGATGACCTGGCGGACACTCATGCCGGACCATGCCGAAGCCATGCACGTGGCCGAGCATGAGCCGCAGCCGATGCAGGTGCGGATGTCCGGACAGCGCGCCTCGACCTTCCGGAAAAGGCTGAGGTCCACCGTGTCGAGATTGACCGCCGACGAGGGACTGAGTGAGAATCCGAAGTCCATCACGCCCTCCCCTGTAAGAAGTCATGCACGCAGAGCGCGGCGCTGCGGGCCTCGGCGAGGGTCTCGGGGACCGTCTTGGGGCCGGTGCAGGTGCCGGCGTAGAAAATGCCCTTGCGGGGCGACAGTGTGATGCCGGAGAGATTGTCGCGGCTGCGCAGGAACCCGTCCTCGTCTCGCTCCAGTGTCACGTTTTTGGTCAGCGCGGCAATCTCGGGATTGCAGACGATGCCGCTCATCAGAACGAGCAGGTCGAGGCTGACCTTGACGGGCTTGCCGGCGAGGGTGTCCTCCGCCTTGACGATGACCCGGCCGTCGATGCGCTCGCCGACCTCGGAGACGCGGCCGCGGATAAAGTGGATGCCGTAGTCGCGCTGGGCATTGATGTAGAAGTCCTCGTATTTCTTGCCGAAAAGGCGAAGGTCCATGTAGAAGCAGTAGATCTCGGCACCGGGGAATTTCTCCTTGAGCTCGATCGCCTGCTTGATGGCGGTGATGCAGCAGACCTTGGAGCACTGCGTGTTGCCGGCCTTGACGTCGCGCGAACCGACGCAGTGGACAAAACCGATGGCCGCCGGCTCGGCCGGGACGCGAAGGTCGTCGCCGCCGCGGAACCAGTTCTCGAGGTCACTGTTGGTAATTACGTGATCATAAATGCCATAGCCGTACTCTTCCTTCCTGCGCGCCTCGAAAAGGCGGAAGCCCGTTGCGAGGACGATGGCCTTGGCGAGCACGCTGACGCCGTTGGTCAGCATGACGTTGTAGCCGTCCTTGAGGCGGTTGACGAACTGGATGCCCGTGCCGAGGAAGACGCTCGCGCCCTCGAGGCGGGCCTTGAGAGAGGCGATGACCTCGTCCGCGGAGGTCATGTCCGGGAAGAGGCGGTGCCACGAAGCGACATGTCCGCCGAGGTGGTCCGACTGTTCGACCAGGATCGGGGCGTATCCGAGGCTGAGAAGCGAGGCGGCCGTTTCCATGCCGGCGACCCCGCCGCCGATGACGACAACGGATTCTTTCATAGCGTTAACAGCATTTGAGGACCTGCGGGAGGCCCGGTTTCATGATTTCTTTCTCATTGAGACCCAGGTACTTCTTCGCGGGGTCATAGGCGATGCCGAGCTTGTCGAGCAGCGGCTCGCTCGCCACCTGGTGCACCTGCAGGCCGAGGTCCCACGGGTCGTAGCCGAGCACAAGGCCGGCCAGTTCTTCGTAGGTCAGGGCCGGGATGCCGTAGCCGTTCTGCCCGTAGGTCTTGCCCGTCTGCTCGGCGATGACATACTGCCAGCGGTCGAGGAAATAGGGACAGCCGGGGCAGTTGGTGATGATCATATCCGGATGGTACGGCTCCATCGACTCGAACTTCTTGTGGGTGTTGGAGACGCTGTAGCCGCGGTTGGCCTTGACGAGATACTGCCGGAAGCCGAAGCCGCAGCAGTGCCGGCGCTCGGGATAGTCGATGACCTTGCCGCCCCAGGACTCGACCATGCCGCTGAGCACGCACGGGTACTCGGCGCCGCCGACGCCCTTGTGGGGGAACATCTTGGAATAGTGGCAGCCGATGTGCTCAACGACGCGGAGGGGCTCGCCGGTCTCATGGTTGACCAGCCGCACGGTCGCCTTCTCGGCAATCTCGTTGCGAAGCTTGTAGATGACGTCGGAGGCATGGCAGACGTATTCGGGCTTCTCGAATTCGCGCCGGCAGGCCTTCCAGAGGTTTTCGCGGATGCGGACCTCGAGCTCCGGGAATTCGCGCCAGGTCTCCAGGATCTCGGTGTAATTGCCGAAGGAAGTGATGCAACTGGCGACGAGGTTCTTGTAGCCGGCCTCGGTCATCAGGGCGAACTGGCGGGCGACGATGGTCATCGCGGTCTCCTGCGGGATGGTGTCGCTGTGATAGGCGATGCCGCCGCAGGTCGTATGGTGCTCGGTTTCATAGAGGTCCTTGCCGAGAACATCCTTGACGATCTTGACGAAATGGGCCTCGCTCGCCGGGAAAAAGTTCTGGCGGATGCAGCTGCGGACATAGAACCAGTGGTCGTCCGGAATCTCTTTCTGGTAGTCGGACCAGATTTTCTGTTTGCCTTGATAAATCATCGTTACTCGCTGTTAAAATGCCCCGGAGAGCAGTGCGTAAAAGTATAACCGATGTATTCCTCGGGCGTCATGCCCATCTCTTTGGCCTTCTCCAGGGAATACTTCTCCACGAGCTCGATGCGCTCGGTGCCGCCGGTGACGTCGTAGATGGCCTTCAGCTCATCCAGGTCCTCCTGCGGGATTTTGCGCAGGGCGCCGATGCCGTCCCGGGCATAATTCGCTCCGAGGCGACCGTAGACGTCTTCCTTGTTGTTCAGCAGCCACTCGAAGACCGGGCCGGATTCGGGATGGTCAGCATAGGCGAAGGTACTGGGATGAACGCAGTAACCGAGGTGCAGGACATTGTAGTTCAACGCCTTGGTCAGCGCGTAAAGCTGGCGTCCTTTCTCGGAGCAGGTGAAATAGCCCAGCTTCGCGGAGAGATTCCGCAGGGCCATGATGATGAGGCCGGCACCGTTCTTGCGCGGGCAGCGGGTCACGCAGGACATGCATTCGCCGCAGTACCAGATCGTTTCGCTCTTCAGCAGCGCCTCGATCTCGTCGTCGTTCTTGCGCTGGACCGTGTCCACGATCTTGCGCGGATCGTATTTGTAGAACTCCGCCGCCGGGCAGATGGCCGTACAGGTCCCGCAGTTGATGCAGGTCTTCATGCCCTCCTTGAAACGATAGTCCTTGGAGAGTTCGTCGTAGAGTTTACCCATAGTACACGTATATGCGCACGTGCGCATTATTTGCAAAGATAATAATTTTTTAATAGATTCCGCGGACAGGCCGTGGAATGACGGACTACGGTTTTATATACCGGTCACCGGTCTGGGCTTTAACGGCGTCGATGAAGGCGGGGGCGTAGGCCGGGGAGGTATGGCGGCCGCGGACCAGTTCGCCGTTCTCGCTGGGGAGCATGATCTGGTCGTTGTGCTTGACAATCAGGAGCTTGGCGAGCTTGTCCCAGCGCTGCATCATCTTATCCGTATAGGCGATGGTCGTCATCGTCAGGTAGTCGGCGCGTTCGCCGGCGGTCAGTTCGGCGGCCCGGGCATCCACGACGCCCTGCTCCGTTTCATAATAATCCTCCAGCTCCTTCTGGGCATCCCGCAGGTCGCCGATCAGGGCGCTCCAGCGGGGGTAGACCATGTTGGCCACCCAGTTGCACATCCAGAAGGCGCTGTCGAAGGAGAATTCGCGGACGTTGTTGTTCTCGCGGCGGAAGGGGTCCGGGATGCGGTTGATGCCGCAGTAGACCGGCACGTAGGCCACCATCGTGGCGTCGTCGAGGTTGAAATAGGTGATGCCGCCGACGGCGTCCGGGAGCCAGGAGCGCATCCGGCAGACCATCGTCATGCCGCTCTGCTGGCAGCCGATCGGGCGTTCGCGGAACATGTCGGTGCCGTCGGAGGTCTTGAAATTGACCGGCTGGTTGCGGTAGGGCGAGGCCCAGGGACCGGCGCTGACGTCCACGGTCATGTCGAGGGCGGTGCCTTCATAATGGTCCCGCATGTCGTTCTGGATGTCGCGGTAGCTGACGGGCGCATCGGGCTTGATCCACAGTGGCAGGTGGTCGATTTCGGACATGTCGCCGTTGATGAACGGAAGATAGGCGTCCATCGCGGCGGTGTCGTAGTGGTGGCGGAAGAAGCTCCAGACGCGGGCCTCGCAGGCACGGATCTTACTGAAGGACATGGGCTGGTAGGCCTCGCGGAAGCTGAAATCCCTGTCGGCGCCGTCGAAGTACCCCATTTCGCGGGCGAAGCTGATGACATCGGCGCTGTACATGCACTCGCCGTCCGGCGTGACGCAGAAGCCGAGCTTCTTGTTGACCTTTTTCGCCAGGGGGAACTGCTGGATGCGGCTGGAGTTGGCGTAGGCGGTGATGCAGTCGTCGGGGAGGCGCAGGGCGACCCAGACCGCGCCCTTGCGGCCGGGACCCTTGCCGATGAGTTCCATGATCCAGGCCTCGTCCTTGTCGCAGACGGCGAAGGACTCGCCGGTGTCGTTGTAGCCGTATTCCTGCACGAGCTGGTGCATCACGGCGATGGCCTCCCGGGCCGTTGCGGAGCGCTGCAGCGCCAGGTCCATCAGCGTGAAGTACCCCAGCCAGCCCTCCGGATCGCGGAGTTCCTCGCGGCCGCTCCAGGTCGTCTCCACGATGCTGACCTGCTTCTCGTTCATCAGCCCCACGACGCCGTAGGTGTACTCCACCTGCGGGATATAATGGACCGTGCTGTTCGGCCCCCAGCCGCGGATGGCGATCATTTCGCCGCTCTCATGCCGGCCGGCGGGATGGTAGGACAGCGCCGAGGCGAAGCCAAAACCGTCGCAGTTGTATGTACAGATGACGCTACCGTCGGCGGATGCCTTTTTGCCGACGATGAGGTTCGTGCAGGCATCGGTAGGAGTGGTGAAAAAGAGGGCGGCGAGCGCCGTCAAAAGGATGTATCTTTTCATATATAAGCGTGTTCGTTCTTGCAAATATAACCAATAAGTCTTATCTTCGCAAGAACCGATAACCCGTCCGCCATGATGAAGAAACACTGCCGTCTCGCACTCCTTTCTTTTCTACTTTTTTCCATGACCGCTGCGGCGCAGTGGAAGACCCCGGTCCGCAATGCCGGGGATGACGGTGTCGCCGCCTACCGCATCCCCGGGCTGGTGACGACCCCGAAAGGCACGCTCATCGCCGTCTATGACGTCCGCTACGCCAACTCCTACGACCTCCAGGCCGACATCGACGTGGGCATGAGCCGCTCCACGGACGGCGGCCGGACCTGGGAACCGATGAGGCTCGTGCTGGACATGGGCGAGTGGGGCGGCAAGCCCCAGATCGAGAACGGCATCGGCGACCCGTCGGTGCTGGTGGATCCGTCCAGCGGGCGGATTTTCGTCCTCGGGACCTGGACCCACGGCATCCCCGGCCAGCGCGCCTGGACAGCGGTCGGGCAGGGGATGGAGCCCGGCGAAACGGCCCAGCTGATGCTGACGACCTCCGACGACGACGGCCGGACCTGGTCCGCGCCGCGGAACCTTACCAAGCAGATCAAGCAGCCGGAGTGGTACTTCACCTTCCAGGGCCCGGGCCGCGGCATCGTGATGGCCGACGGGACGCTGGTGTTCCCGATGCAATTCATTAATACCGAGAAGATTCCGTCATCGACCATCATGGTCAGCCGCGACGGGGGCGAGACCTGGGAAATGGGCACGCCGGCGCGGAGCAATACGACCGAGTCGCAGGTGGCGGAGATCGAGCCGGGGGTGCTGATGCTGTCGATGCGGGACAACCGAGGCACCGGCCGGGCCATTGCCATCACCCGCGACTACGGAAAGATCTGGACGGAGCACCCGCGCTCGGGCTGGCTGCCGGATCCGGTCTGCATGGCCTCGATCCTGCAAGTGCCTGCCGCTGAGAATGTTCTCGGCATTGACCTGCTGCTTTTCTCCAACCCCGCCGACTGGCGCGACCGCAAGAATATGACGATCCGCGCGAGCCTCGACAAGGGCATGACCTGGCTGCCGCAGAACGAGCTCTGCATCGACGACGGCTACAGCTGGGGCTACTCCTGCCTGACGATGGTCGACCGGGAGACGGTGGGCATTCTATATGAAAGTTCGACCTGCCATATCCTCTTCGAGGCGGTGCCGCTGCGGGACATCGTCCGCGCACCGGAGGCAGGGCTGTGCGTTGAGGAACTCCCTGATTTCCCGATTGCCGTTTCCGCGCAGATCTGCTTCCCTCTCGGCGAAGGCTGGTTCGTGCTGGCCGGCGGTTCGGAATACGAGGACGGCATCAAGACCATCGATGCCGATATCTGGATTTGCCATGCGGACGGCCGTTACGCGTGGAGCGACGTCATCTCAGAGCCGCTGGCCTACAGCGCCTTTGTTCCGCAGGAGGGGCGTGTGCTCGTCGCCGGCGGGAACAATGGCTATGGCCCGACGGACCGCGTCTGGAGCCTCTCGGATGGGGAAATCCAGGAACTCGGACACCTGCCGCTGCCGGTGGAGCAGGGCGTTGCCGTTCGTGATTACAGTACGATGTACTTGCTTGGTGGCCTGACGACAGATGGCGCAGCGTCCCGCGGCGTGTATACCAGCGAGGACGGGAAGGCGTGGCGGCAGATTGCGGTGCTGCCGGAGCCGCTCGTACAGCCGGTGGCGCTTCTCAACGGCAACCGCCTCTATGTCTGGGGCGGCTACAATCCCGTGCTGAAGACCTGCCCGACGGAGGGCTGGTACCTCGATCTGAGCCGCGGCCGCTGGCATCCTGCGCCGGGCATTCCGGACGGCGGGACCTTTGTCGGCGCGACGGGCGTGGTGGATGGTGAAGGCCGGCTCGTCGTCTTCGGCGGCGTGGACCGGGACATCTTCCAAAACGCCATCCAGGGTCTGTACGGGGCCGATTATACCAGCTGGCCGGCGGGGACCTACCAGTTCCGTCAGGACATCTGGCGCTTCGATCCGATGGCTCGGGCGTGGCAGCGTCTCGGTGCTACAGGGTACGCCGCCCGCGCCGGTGCTGCCGGCTGGATCACTGCGGAGGGCGATCTCATCATCGCCGGCGGCGAGCGGAAGCCCACCGTGCGCACGACTTCCGTCGTCCGCATCGCCCTGCCTTAAAGCATCCGGCCCTGTTCGCCCAAGTGGCTATCTTTGAAGCCTAAGAAATAGAGAATACCGTCCAGGCCCAGCGTGCTGATGGACTGGCGGGCATTGGCCTTGACGCGTGGCTTGGCGTGGAAGGCGATGCCGAGACCGGCCTCATTGAGCATGGGGAGGTCGTTGGCGCCGTCGCCGACGGCGATGGTCTGGGCGAGATTGACCTTTTCGGTCTGTGCGATCAATTTCAGCAAATCGGCCTTCCGGCGCCCGTCTACGACATCGCCGACATAGCGGCCGGTCAGCTTGCCGTCCTCGCCGATTTCCAGCTCGTTGGCATAGACGTAATCGATGCCGTACTTGCGCTGGAGGTATTCGCCGAAATAGGTGAAGCCGCCGCTGAGGATGGCGATCTTATAGCCGCAGGTCTTGAGGACCGACATCAGGCGGTCGGTGCCCTCGGTGATGGGCAGGTGCTCGGCGATGTCCTGCATCACGCTGACGTCCAGGCCCTTGAGCAGGGCGCAGCGGCGCGTGAAGCTCTCTTTGAAGTCGATCTCGCCGCGCATGGCGGACTCGGTGATGGCCGCGACCTGGTCGTAGACGCCGTGGCGGCGCGCCAGCTCGTCAATGCATTCAGCCTGGATCAGCGTCGAGTCCATATCGAAGCAGATCAGGCGGCGCATGCGGCGGTACATGTCGTCCTTCTGGAAGGAGAAGTCCATACCCG
>CAMKRY010000020.1 GCA_946415345.1 uncultured Bacteroidales bacterium
CGGTTTCGCTCCGCGCGAAAGGCGTGTCCAATGACGAACTGGCCGTCGTGGCCGGCAAACTCGCCCAGGTCGTGCGCACCAAGGGCGACCTCGTCACCCTCCAGATCTTCTCCGGCACCGAAGGCATCCCGACCGACGCCGAAGTAACCTTCCTCGGCGAACCGCCCGTGCTCAAGGTCTCCGACCAGCTCGCCGGCCGTTTCTTCGACGCCTACGGCCATCCGATCGACGGCGGTCCTGAAATCGACGGTGAGGAGCGCCAGATCGGCGGTCCGTCCGTCAATCCGTACAAGCGCCGCCAGCCCTCGCAGCTGATCCCGACCGGCATCGCCGGCATCGACCTTAACAATACGCTCGTCTCCGGCCAGAAGATCCCGTTCTTCGCCGACCCGGACCAGCCGTACAACCAGGTGATGGCCGATGTCGCCCTCCGCGCTGACGTCGACAAGATCATCCTCGGCGGCATGGGCCTGTCGAACGACGACTACCTTTTCTTCCGCCACAGTTTCGAAGCGGCCGGCGCCCTCGACAAGATCATCTGCTTCATCAATACGACCGAGAACCCGCCGGTGGAGCGCCTGCTCATTCCGGACATGGCCCTGACCGCCGCGGAGTATTTCGCCGTCGACAAGAACGAGAAGGTGCTGGTGCTGCTGACCGACATGACCCTCTATGCTGACGCCCTGTCCATCGTCTCCAACCGTATGGACCAGATCCCGTCGAAGGATTCCATGCCCGGTTCGCTCTATTCCGACCTCGCCAAGATCTACGAGAAGGCCGTGCAGCTCCCGACCGACGGTTCCATCACCATCATCGCGGTGACGACCCTCAACGACGGCGACATCACCCACGCCATCCCGGACAACACCGGTTACATCACCGAGGGACAGCTGTTCCTCCGTGCCGATTCCGATTCCGGCAAGGTCATCATCGACCCGTTCCGCAGCCTCAGCCGACTCAAACAGCTCGTCCAGGGCAAGAAGACCCGTGAGGACCACAGCCAGGTGATGAACGCATCCGTGCGTCTCTACGCCGACGCCCAGAACGCCAAGACCAAACTCGAGAACGGTTTCGACCTGAGCGACTACGACCTCCGCTGCCTCGCCTACGCGAAGGAATACGCCACGCGCCTTCTCGCCATCGACGTCAATATCAAGATCGACGAGATGCTCGACACTGCCTGGGAGCTCTTCGCCAAGCACTTCACTCCGGCCGAGACCGGTATCAAACAGGCCCTTGTAGACAAATACTGGAAAAAGTAAATGGCAGTAAAATTCCAATACAATAAAACCTCGCTCAACGAACTGGGCAAGCAGCTCAAGGTCCGTCAGCGCGCCCTCCCGACCCTTCAGAACAAGGAGAGCGCCCTGCGGCTGGAGGTGCGCAAGGCCAAGGACGAGAGCGATCGTCTTGTTGCCGACTTGGAAGCCGCCCTCCAGCGTTACGATTATCTGGCTGCCCTCTGGAACGAGTTCGAGCCGGGCCTGATCGCCATCACGGACGTCGAACTCTATACCAAGAAGGTCGCCGGCGTGAAGACCCCGGCCCTCGGGGAGATCCGGTACGAGATCCGTCCCTTCAACGCTTTCGTGAAGCCCGCCTGGTTCGCCGACGGCGTCGCCATCCTCAAGGAGCTTTCCCGCCTCGGCATCGAGTCGGAAGTCTACCAGGAGAAGGCCCGCATCCTCGACTACCAGCGGAAAAAGACCACGCAGAAGGTCAACCTCTACGAGAAGGTCCAGATTCCGGGGTACCAGGAAGCCATCCGTAAGATCAAACGCTACATGGAGGATGAGGAGAACCTCTCCAAGGCCTCGTCCAAGATCGTCAAAAACCGCCACGCCCAAGAGGAAGAGGAGGCCTCCGTGCTATGATCAGCCCGATGACCAAATACGACTTCATTCTTTTGAATGGGGAACAGGAGGGCCTGCTGGAGCAGCTCCAGGAGCTCGGCCTCGTGGACATCACCCGTGGCAGCAAGCCCGTTGACGACCAGTCCCGTCGGCTTGTGGCCGAAGTGGATCTCCTCGACGGCATGATCAAGGGCATCAAGTCCGCAGACATCCCGGAAGGCACCGCTGTCCAACCCCTGCAGTTCGGGGATTCCCTCGCGGATGCCGCCGGTGACATCCTGATGAAATACAACGAGACCGCCGGGGCCCTTGCCGCTGCGGAGAAACAGTTGGCCGCCCTGCGTCCCTGGGGAGATTATTCCCGGGAGACGGTCGCGAAGCTGGAAGCCGCCGGCGTGCCGCTGCATTTCCACCGCCTGGCCGCCAAGCAGTTCAAGGCCGAATGGGCAGGGGAGTATGCCCTCAGCGTCATCGCCGAGGAGAAGGGCAATGTCTGTTTCGTCGTGGCTGGCAAAGACGCCTTGCCGGGCGAAATCGCCAAGCCGTCGCAGACCCTTGCCGAGGCCGAAACGGCCGCTGCAGCCCTGCGGGACCGCAAACAACTTCTCTCCGGCCACATCCTGAGCCTGCGTGAACGTCTTTCCGAAATCGAAGCACTCCGTGCGGAGGCCCTGTCGAAACTGGACCTCTATCTCGCCGGTGCATCCGCCGCGAAAGCCGCTGAGGACCACATCGTCACGCTGGAAGGCTTCGCTCCCGTCGCCGATGAGGCCGCCATCACGGCAAAGCTCGACGAACTCGGCGTCCTCTATCTCAAGGAGGCCGCGAAGGTGGAGGAGAATCCGCCGATTTCCTTCAAGAACAACGCCTTCGTGCGCCTGTTCGAGCCCCTGACTGACATGTACGGCCGCCCGGCCTACAACGGCTTTGACCCGACCCCCTTCATCGCCGTTTTCTTCCTGCTGTTCTTTGCGTTCTGCATGGGCGATGCCGGTTATGGGCTGCTGCTGATGCTGGTCGGACTGGGGCTGCGTAAGGTCGAGGGCTTCAAGGACCTCTCCCCGCTGGTGGTGACCCTTGGCGCCGGAACGACGCTCGTCGGCTTCTTCTTCCATACCTTCTTCAGCATGAACATCGCCACATGGAGCATTTTCGCGCCCATCCGCGGCATTTTCCTGCCGGATCATCTCTTCGGGCTGAGCAACTTCGACGCGGCCATGGTCCTGGCAATCCTTATCGGCGTGGTCCATATCTGCCTCGCCCTCATCGTCAAGACGGTGGCGGCGACGCGGGTGAAGGGCTTCATGCATTCGCTGGGGACCTGGGGCTGGACCCTGCTGATCGTCGGCGGGGTTGTGGTTGGCGGCATCGCCCTGGCGGGCGTGATCTCCGCGGCCGTCACGAAGTGGATTGTCATTATCCTCGGCGTGGTATCGGCGCTGGGTATTTTCATTTTCAGCGATCTCGACCGCAACCCGCTGGTCAATATCGGCAGTGGCCTATGGGAGACCTACAATACGGTGACGGGCCTGCTCGGAGACGTGCTGAGTTACCTCCGTCTCTATGCACTCGGCCTGGCGGGCGCCAAACTCGGCGAGGCCTTCAACGCCATCGGGACGATGATCCTCGGCGACGGCTCTTCGGTCGCGCTCTGGATTCCCTTCATACTGATCGTCGTAATTGGCCATACCCTCAACCTCGCGATGTGCGCCCTTGGCGCCTTCGTCCACCCGCTGCGACTCAACTTCCTCGAGTTCTTCAAGAATTCCGGTTATGAGGCGGTGGGACGCAAATTCAACCCTTTGAGCAAACAATAAACAAATAAAAACACAACAATTATGGTAGAAATTCTTGGTTATCTCGGCCTCGGCCTCGTGCTGGCCCTCGCCGGTATCGGAAGCGCCATCGGTACCACCATCGCCGGCAATGCCGCCGAAGGCGCCCTCAAACGCAAGCCGGAAGGCTCCGGTTCCTACATGGTTCTCTCCGCCCTCCCTGCCACCCAGGGTATCTACGGCTTTGTGGCCTTCTTTATGCTGATGGGCCGCGTCGCCACGGACGGCGCCGTCGTCTTCGGCATCGGCCTGAGCGTCGGCCTCGTCTGCATGCTCTCCGCCATCCGCCAGGGCCAGGTCTGCGCCAACGGCATCGTCGGCGTCTCCCAGGGTCACGACGTCTTCACGAACACGCTGATCTACGCCGCTCTCCCTGAGTTCTACGCCATCCTTGGCCTCGTCGGCGCCCTGATGATCTAGCCTCCGCCCTATGCTGCCGCTGTCCGTCTTTTCCGTCAACCTCGTTTCGTCGCATCTGCTGCTGCTTCTGCCGCTGCTGGTGTTCGTGGCCGTCCCGCTGACCAAGGTCGGCTCGAAGCTCGGTGCCCCTGTCCTGCTGCTCTTCCTTCTGTTGGGCATGGCCTGCGGGGCGGACGGGCTCGGCATCTACTATGAGGATTATCACCAGGCGGAGGCCATCGGCCATTTCGCGATGATGATCATCCTGTTCAGCAGCGGCCTGGAGACTTCCTTCCGGAAAACGAAGCCGGTCCTGGCGCAAAGTATCCTCCTGTCGACGGTCGGCGTGTTCCTGATGGTCCTGCTGACCGGTACGCTGATCTGGCTGATTTCCTGGCCTTCGGCTGCGGATTCTACGCCTTTGCTGGGATGCTTCCTGCTGGCGGCTATCATGGCCTCGACGGATTCCGCCTCGGTTTTCTCCGTGCTGCGGGGGAAGCGCCTGCTGCTTCGGGAGCGTCTGGCCTATCAGCTGGAGTTCGAATCCGGTAGCAACGACCCCATCGCCATGGTGCTGACCCTTGTTTTCGTCCAATCGATTCAGCTGGTGGAGTCTGCCGGTGCCAGTACCTGGTACATCATCGGTCATGGCGTCGGGTTCTTCCTGCTGCAGGTGGCTGTGGGAATTGCCGTCGGCTGGTTCTTCAGCTATGCCGCGATCTGGAGCATCCGCAAGATCAAGCTGGACAGCAGTCCTCTCTTCTCCATTTTCGTCCTCAGCATTGGCCTGCTGGCCGGCGGTCTGGCGACCCCGCTCCACGGGAACAGCCTCCTGGCCATCTATGTGGTGGCGCTCCGCATCGGGAACATGGAGGAACTGCCCTTCCGGAAGGACCTCGTCAAACTCTTCTCCGGCATGACTTGGCTGGTGCAGCTGCTCATGTTCCTCATCCTGGGCCTGCTGGCCCGGCCGTCACAAATGCCGGGCGTCCTTATTCCGGCATGCGTGATAGCCCTGCTGATGATCTTTGTGACCCGTCCGCTGAGCGTATTTCTGACGCTGGCGCCATTCCGGAAGATGTCCTTCCGGGCCAAGGCCTTTACCTCCTGGGTGGGACTCAAGGGCGCCGGTCCGATCCTTTTCGCCCTTAGTCCGGTGGTGTCCGGTTTCGGAGGCTCTTCCCAGCTGTTCAACGTTGTTTTCTGCGTGACGCTGCTATCCCTGGTCATTCAGGGCATGACGCTGGCTCCGATGGCCCGCTGGCTCAAGCTCAGTTATGACGAGGATCCGGAGGTAGAGACCTTCGGCGTGGAAATGCCCAAGGAGATGGGCATGCTCCGGGACCATATCATTACCGGCGAGGAGTTTGTCCTCGGCAATACCCTCCGGGACCTGTCCCTGCCGCACGGCATTCGCGTCGTGATGGTCCGCCGAGACGGGAAGTATCTCGTGCCGCATGGAAGCATGGAGCTGCGCAGTGGCGATCACCTGCTCATAGTGATGGGCGAATCAGACGATTAAACGATTATGGCAAAGCACATCCAACTGGACCCGCACGGCGAGGTCATTCTGGAGCAATACCGCTCCCTGCTCCCTGTCTTTCAGAAGATGGAGGAGGTCATTCCGGATCGGATCCGCGGCTTTTTCGAAGAGGCCGGCATCATCGTCGCCGCCCTCGAGCACCGTGTCAAGGCGGAGGATTCCCTGGCCGGCAAGCTGGAGCTCAAGGGTGCGAAATACAAGGATATCTTCGACATCACGGACATCCTGGGCCTTCGCGTCATTACCTTCTATATAGATGACGTCGACAAGGTCGCTTCGGTCATCGAGCGCCTGTTCGAAATCGACTGGGAAAATTCCATCGACAAGCGCAAACTCCACCAGATCGACAGTTTCGGCTATCTCTCGCTGCACTATATCTGCCGGATTCCGGAGGAGACCTTCTTCGATCCGGAGCATCCGGAGGTGAACAGGATCCGCTTCGAGGTCCAGATGCGGACGGTCCTGCAGCACGCCTGGGCCAACATGAACCACGACACCGGCTACAAGAGCGGCGTCGAGGTGCCGAAGGAGTACCTGCGCAACCTCAACCGCCTCGCGGGCATGCTGGAGCTTGCCGATGAGCAGTTCAGCCGCATCCGCGCCGAGCTGACCGACTATCGCCGCAGGGTCCAGGGCCTCGTCGCCAGCGGAAAGCTGGAAGAAGTGCCGCTGGACGGCGACACCTTCCGCAGCTATCTCGAGCTCGATCCTTTTGGCCGGCTCAACCGCCGGATCGCCTCCGTCAACCAGGCGGAGATCCAGCCGGCGTCGTTGATGCCCTTCCTGGCCGTCTTCAAGGGCCTGGGCTGCCAAACCCTCGGCGATGTGGCGACGATCATCAAGGAGTATTTCGACGCCGCCTACCAGATAGCCTGCTACCAGATCGGCCTGACGGATCTCGACATCATCTCGGCCACTCTCGGACCGCAGAACCTCTGCATTGCCTATATCCTGAAAATCGGCGGCGGCAAGGCCGGCGTCCGTATGCTTTTCGATACCCTCAACGGCCCTGCCGACAGCAACGAGGCCATCGCCGAGATGCTGGTCGACCAGGCCAAAGACTTACCTTTCATGAACCAGTAGTATGGAAGCGCTGCCTATTTCCCTCAACGATTACGTCCTCTCCGGCGGCGGATTCAACGGAGAGAGCTACGACCTAAAGAGCGACCCTTCGGTGATGCTCAAACTCTATTTTCCCGGCAAGATCCAGCAGCCTCTGGACGAGATGAAGCTGGCCCGGAAGGTCTACGATCTGGGCATCCCGACCCCCGAACCGGGCGAATACGTCGTTACGGAAGACGGCCGCTACGGCATCCGCTTCCGCCGCATCCTGGGGAAGAAATCCTATTCCCGCGCGACGGGGGATGAGCCCGAAAAGGTGGCGCAGTTCGCCGCCGAGTTCGCGCAGATGTGCCGCCAGCTGCATGCTACGCACGTGGATACGACCCAGTTCGAGAACGCCAAAGACCGCAACTACCGGCTTCTGGCGGAGAATCCCTTCTTCTCGACGGCCGAAAAGGACAAACTGGCCCGTTTCATCGCGGATACCCCTGACGCGGATACGGCTCTCCACGGCGACCTCCAGTACAGCAACGCCATTTTCGTGGGCGACAAGCGGTATTTCATCGACCTCGGCGACTTCTGCTACGGGAATCCGCTCTTCGATCTCGGTCAGGTCTATCTCTGCTGCTATCTCAGCGACGAGACCTTCATCCGCGAGACTTTCCACATGCCGAAGGCGCTGGCCATGCGGTTCTGGGACTGCTTTGCACCTGTTTATTTCGGTGCCGGCATTCCGCTGAAGGAGATTGAGGAGCAGGTTCGTCCCTACGCCGGCCTCAAAACCCTCCTGATCGAGCGCGACACCCGCTGCCCCATGCCGGAGTTCCGGGAGGCACTGAAAACCATTTTGCAATGAAAAGACTCTTCCTGCTGGCCCTGTTCCTTGTAACGGCTGCGTCCACATGGGCGCAGGAGCGCTTCGTATTCACGCCGCAGTGGACGGCGCAGTCGCAGTTTGCCGGCTATTACGTGGCGCAGGAGAAGGGCTTCTACCGGGATGCGGGCATCGACGTCGAAATCGTCCATCCCACTGCGACGATGTCGGCCATGAAGCGCATCAGCAACAACGAGAGCCAGGCCACGACCCTCCAGGTCTGCCAGGCGATGGAGATTATCGACGGCGGCATTCCGCTGGTGAACATCCTCCAGACCTCCATGAACAACGCGATGGTCATCGTCTCGCGCCGGGGCGTGGACCCGCTGACGCAGAAAGGGGCCCGCGTGGGCATCTGGAGCGTCGGCTTCGGCCAGCTGGCCATCTGCATGAGCCTCAAGGATGGACTGGATTACGAATGGATCCGTTTCGCCAACAACGTCAACCTCTTCATCAAGGGCGCCATCGACGCGACCCTCGCGATGAGCTACAACGAATACTACCAGCTGGTCCAGGCCGGCTATGAGATGAACGACTTGATCGTCTACCGTTTCTGCGACCACGGCTACAACGTCCAGGAGGACGGCGTCTATATGACCCGGGAATACTATGAGGGCCATAAGGAACAGGCACGCAAGTTCGCCGACGCCAGCCGCCGCGGTTGGGAATGGGCGGCGGAGCATCCGGAAGAGACCCTGGACATCGTGATGAAATATGTCAAGGAGAACAAAATCGTGACGAACCGCACGATGCAGCGCCTGATGCTTGCGGAGGTGTTGCGGCTCCAGATAGACCGCGAGTCCGGCCTGCGCGAATTCCGCCTCCGCCCGGACATGGTGAAGATGGCGAGCGACCTGATGGTCGAATACATGATGCTCGGGAACGAAGTGACATACGAGCAACTGACGGAGGACTAGGCGTATGAAGAATCCCATCCAATATATCCGCCAGTCGCTCTCCCGCAAGCTCAGCCTGTGGATTGTCTTCTTTGCGGCCGTCATCTTCAATGTGGCCTTGGGCTTCATGTTCACCCAGTCGCTCCGTGCCGTGCGCCAGGAAGCCATCAGCCGCGCCAGCAAGGAGCTCGACAACACCGTCCTTCGCGTCAACTCCATCATCCAGCTCGTCGAGACGGCGACAGACAACACCGACTGGCTGATCACACGCCATCTCGACGCGCCCGACTCGATGTTCGTCTACTCCCGCCGCATCCTCCAGAACAATCCCGAGCTGAACGGCTGCTCCATCGCCTTCGAGCCCTATTATTTCCAGGACAAGGACCGCGGCCGCTACTTCTCGGCTTATACCTACAACGACAACGGCAACTTCTACACGAGCCAGGAAGGGAACGACCACTACGAGTACTTCTATATGGACTGGTACCAGACGGCCAAACTGCTGGACCAGCCCGTCTGGAGCGAGCCCTTCGTCGATGTCAATCCGGAGATCCACGACTCGAAAGAGATCATCGCCTCCTACTCCAAGCCTATTAAAGACAAGGACGGGACATATATCGGTACCATTGCCACGGACATTTCCCTCAGCTGGCTGTCGGAGACCATTTCCGCCGTCAAGCCCTATCCGAACTCCTACAGTATGATGATCGGCCAGGGCGGTACTTTCTTCGTCCATCCCGACCCGGAGAAACTCTTCTACCAGACCATCTTTACGGAGACCCTCGAACACGACGATCCTGCCATGGCCGACCTCGGCCACGCGATGCTTCGCGGCGAAGAGGGCATGCGCGAGCTCCGGATGGACGGCCAGGATTGCTATGTCTTCTATAAGCCCCTCGGCGATACGGGCTGGAGCGTCGCCATAGTCTGTCCGGAAAGCGACATCTTCGGCGGGTACAAGCGCCTGCAGCAGATGGTCTTTTTCATCGTCGTCATCGGCCTCATCCTGATGTTCCTCGTGTTCAGCCGCATTGTTTCCTATGAGCTGAAACCGCTCCGCCGGCTGGCCGACCAGGCCGGGACCATTGCCAAGGGCCATTTCGACCAAAAACTGCCGGACGACGACCGCAGCGACGAGATCGGCCAGCTGACCCATTCCTTCGGGGACATGCAGCAGTCCCTGATGCAGTATATCGACCGGCTGCAGTCGGCGACCGCCCAGAAGGCCACCATCGAAAGCGAGCTGAAAATTGCGAATACCATCCAGCTCAACATGCTCCCGCGGGTCTTCCCGCCATTCCCCGAGCGCGGTGACATCGACCTCTATGCCTCGATGGCCCCGGCGAAGGATGTCGGCGGCGACCTGTTCGACTTCTACCTCCGGGACGAAAAACTCTTTTTCTGCATCGGCGACGTCAGCGGCAAGGGCGTTCCCGCCGCGATGGTGATGGCGGTGACCCTGTCGCTCCTGCGTCACAGTTCGTCCCATGAAACCGACCCGGCGAAGGTGATTCAGATGGTCAACGAAACGCTCTGCAAGGGCAACGACTACGATATGTTCGTCACCTTGCTACTCGGCGTTCTCGACCTGCCGACGGGCCGTCTGCGGTATTGCAGCGCGGGTCATGACGCTCCGCTCATCCTCCACGACGGGACGATCTCCACGCTGACATGCCAGCCCAACCTTCCGCTGGCCATCCTTCCGGAAATGCGCTATAAGGTCCAGGAATACAAGCTGGAGCCGGGAAGCACCCTCTTCCTCTATACCGACGGCCTGACCGAGGCGATGAATGCCGATCATGAGCAGTTCGGAATGGACCGCGTCCGGGAACAACTCTCAGCTTGTATGAACGATGCGCCACGCCAGATCCTCGAAAGGGTCCAGGATGGGGTCCACGCCTTCGTGCAGGACGCCGAGCAAAGCGACGACCTCACGATGCTGGCGTTCCGCTATACGCCCGGCGAGTTCGCAACGATCCTCAGCGAGAAGATCACGCTCAGCTGCGACCTCAAGCGCGTTCCTGAGCTGAACGCATTCATCGCGTCCGTCGCCCAGAAGCTCGGCGCGGATGCGACCGTGACCGGGCAGTTGCAGCTAGCCGTGGAGGAAATTGTCGTGAACGTGATGAACTATGCCTATCCGGAGGGGAAGAAGGGCTTCGTGACCATCAAGGTGATGTCCGACGGGCATCAGCTGCGGATGGTCGTCATCGATTCCGGCGTTCCTTTCGATCCGACCCTCAGGGAGAAGGCGGATACGACCCTTTCCGCGGAAGAGCGGCCCATCGGCGGCCTCGGCATCTTCCTCGTCCGCGAACTGATGGATACCATCAACTACGAACGCGTGGACAACCGCAATATTCTGATGATGATTAAAACTATTAAATAAACATGGAAGTTAAGATTACACAAGAAGGTAAGGTCACTACCGCCGCCCTCATCGGCCGGCTCGACACGCTTGCCGCCCAGGAAATCGCTCCGCAGATGGATGCGTTGAAAGAAGTTGACGGAACGCTCGTGCTGGACTGCAAGGAACTCAGCTACATCTCCAGCTCCGGTCTCCGCATTTTCCTCACGCTCCGCAAGGCCGCCATCGCCAACGGCGCGAAGATAATCGTCAGGGGCATCTGCCCGGACATCCGTAACGTTTTCGTGATGACCGGTTTCCTCAACCTTTTTGAAATCGAGGACTAGCTATTACTTACTAACCACATGTACAATCCGAATTCACCGCACGCCGAGGAATTCATCGACCACGCGGAAGTGCTCGCCAGCCTCGAAGAGGCCGAGCGCGAAAGCAAAAACCCGCAGCGGGTGCTCCAGATTCTGGAAAAGGCCGCCCTCTGCAAAGGCCTGACGCACCGGGAGGCCGCGATCCTCATGGATTGCAACGACCCGGCCCTGGAGGAGAAGATCTATGCCCTGGCCGCCGAGATCAAACAGAAGTTCTACGGCAACCGCATCGTCCTTTTCGCTCCGCTTTATCTGTCCAATTACTGCATCAACGGCTGTGTCTACTGCCCCTACCATGCCAAGAACCGCACGATTCCGCGCCGTAAACTGACGCAGCCCGAGATCGAGGCGGAAGTCCGTGCCCTGATCCGCACGGGCCACAAGCGCCTGGCCATCGAGGCTGGGGAGGACCCGCGCAACAACCCCCTGGAGTATATCCTGGACTCCATCAAGACCATCTATTCCGTCAACGAAGGCGGCAACTCCATCCGCCGCGTCAACGTCAACATCGCCGCGACGGACGTGGAGTCGTACCGCAAGCTCAAGGCCGCCGGCATCGGCACCTACATCCTCTTCCAGGAGACTTATAACAAAGAGCAGTACGAGAAGCTCCATCCGACCGGTCCGAAGAGCAACTATGCCTGGCACACCGAGGCCATGGACCGTGCCCAGGAAGGCGGCTGTGACGACGTCGGCATCGGCGTCCTCTTCGGCCTGAACGGCTACCGCTATGAGCTGACGGCCATCCTCATGCACGCCGAACACCTCGAGGCCCGCTTCGGCGTGGGGCCGCATACGATCTCCATGCCTCGCATCTGCCCGGCCGACGATATCAACACCGAGGACTTCCCGGACGCCCTGCCGGATGCCATCTTCCGCAAGCTGGTGGCCGTCCTGCGCGTCGCCGTGCCGTATACCGGCATGATCATCTCGACTCGCGAGTCCGCCCGGATGCGCGAACAGCTGCTTCACTGCGGCATTTCGCAGATCAGCGGTGGCTCCCGCACGAGCGTCGGCGGCTACACGACCGTCGAGCGCCACGACGAGACCTCCCAGTTTGACGTTTCCGACCAGCGCCCCCTCGATGAGGTCGTCCGCTGGCTCCTCGAGCAGGACCACATCCCGTCCTTCTGCACCGCCTGCTACCGCGAAGGCCGCACCGGCGACCGCTTCATGTCGCTCTGCAAGAGCGGAAAAATCAGCCTCTGCTGCACGCCGAACGCCCTCATGACGCTGAAGGAGTACCTGATGGACTACGCCAGCCCCGAGACCCGTGCCATCGGCGAGGCAATGATCGAGCGCAGCCTCTCCGACGTCCCCGAGGGCAAGGTCCGCGAGATTACGCGCCAACACCTCGACGAGATCGCCCACGGCGCCCACGACTTCCGCTTCTAGTCCATGGACCGTTTACAACTGAGTTTCTTCGGCCCCACCAACAGCGGCAAATCCGCGCTGGTGAATGCCCTCGCCGGCCAGGAAGTCTCCCTGGTCAGCCCCGTGCCCGGCACGACCACCGACGCCATCCGCAAGCTCATCGAGCTGCCGGAACTCGGTGCTTGCGTACTGGTGGATACGGCCGGCTATGATGACGACGGCACCCTGGGAGAGGAGCGTGAGCGCCTCTCCCAGGCGCAGGTGGACGGCACCGATATCGCTGTCGTGATGCTGCTCAAAAAGGAGTCCCCGAAGGAGAAACAGTGGCTGTCCCGCCTGAGCCGCGCCGGCGTTCCCGTCATCGGTTACATCGCCAAAAGCGACCTCCTGCTGCCGCAGGAAATGGAAACCATCGCCGCCCGCCACCCGGATATCCCCCTGGCCCATGACCTCGGCAGCCTGCTGGACGAGCTGGTGAAGCTCCTGCCCGAGCGTGAAGACCGTTTTCTGACCGGAAACCTTGTGAAGGCAGGGGACTGCGTCCTGCTCGTCATGCCGCAGGACAGCGAGGCCCCGAAAGGCCGCATCATCCTGCCGCAGGTGCAGGTGCTGCGCGAACTGCTGGACCGCGGCTGCAACGCCCTCTGCTGCACGCCCGACTCCCTTTCCGCCGCGCTGAATCGTATGACCCCCGACCTCGTCATCACCGACTCGCAGGTCTTCGGTCCCGTCAATGCCGCCATCCCTGCGACGATGCCCCTGACCTCCTTCTCGGTCCTTCTCGCCGCCGCCAAAGGCGACATCTCCACCTTCGTCGAAGGGGCCCGCGCCATCGACGGGCTCAACCCCGGCGACCGCGTCCTTATCGCCGAAGCCTGCACCCACGTCCCGGATACGGAGGACATCGGCCGCGTGAAGATACCGGCGCTCCTGCGTCGTCGCAGCGAAGTCAACATTGATATAGCGGCGGGGAACGATTTTCCGGAGGACTTGTCGCCGTATGCGCTGATCATTCATTGCGGCGCCTGTGTGGCGACGGCCTCGCTGGTTCGCTCCCGCATCAGAAAGGCACACCTTGCGGGCGTGCCTATGACCAATTACGGAATCGCCCTGGCGAAGCTGCAGGGCATACTCGACCGTATTTCCTTACCGTAGCTATTCCACCGGGAAAGTGAAATAGGTGTCCGGGAAGGGCTCTTCCCGGAGGGTGAAGTGCCACCATTCGCTCTCATAGGGGCGGAAGCCGTGGGCGAGCATGGCGCGGCGCAGGATCATCCGGTTCTCGAACTGTTCGGGGGTGATGCTGCGGCCCGTGGGGCTCTTGCTGTTGTCTCCGTTGTATTCTCCCGTCTCGGGATTGCCGCAGAAATCGGGATGGCTCTCGGGACCGAACCAGTCGAAGGTGCCGCCCATGTCCACCTCTTTCTCGGTCGTCATGTCAAAGAGGGTCAGATCCAAGGTAGAGCCTCTTGTATGGCCGCTTTTCAGGGCGATGTAATCCTGCTCGAAGAGGACGCTCTTGTCGAGGTCCGGGTAGAAGTAGGCCTTCATGCGCGTGTCGGGCACGTTTTCCGCCCAGCGGACGAAATGGTCCACGCCCATCTGCGGGCGGTAGGCATCGTAAATCTTGAGGCGGTAGCCCTGGCTGATGACGTCGTCGCTGACGGCCTTGAGGGCCGCGGCGGCCTCTTTGGTGAGCCAGGCCTTCGGGGCGAGATAGCCGTCGATGCGGTCGCCGACGAAGTTGTAGGTGCCGAAGTAACGGATTTCGAGGATGACGTCGGGGACGACGTCGGTGACGGAGACAAAGTCGCTCTTATCCTCGGTCGGTGCCTGTGCGGGAGCGCTTTTGCATCCCAGGAGCAGGGCGGCAAAAGCGATGGAGAGAATCCAGGGAAGGGTCTTTTTCATCGTATCGGATTTTGGTATAAATATACGGAAAAATTCTTATCTTTGTCTCATTAGCCATTATCTATTATGAATAAGCAAGAACCCTTTGTCCTCAACATCAGCCGCGAGGTCGGCTCCGGCGGTCATACTGTGGGCTGCATTCTCGCCCGGAAACTCAATGCCCGTTATTGCGATAAGCAGTTGCTGGAAGCCCTCGAGAAGCAGTTCAACCTCAGCGCCAGCGCCATCGAGAAACTCAAAGGGGAGAAGCAGAGCTGGCTGGCGGACTTTGTGAGCATGATTTCGCCCATGCCTTCCGCACGGATGCTGGGGCTGGATCCGCGCGTGACGCAGGAGTTCCGGATCGATGTGACGACAAACGAGATCTACAAGGCCGAAGCGGAGATTCTCAAGGGCTTTGCCGAGATGGGTTCCTGTGTCATCGCCGGCCGTTCCGGTTTCCATGTCTTCAAGGACCACCCCAATGCGCTGCATGTCTTCATTACCGCGTCGATGCCCAACCGCATCGAACGCATCATGCGGAAGCAGGGTCTGACCCGGACCGAGGCAGCCACCCTCGCCAAGGGCATCGACGGGGCGCGGGAGAACTACATCCAGCGCTTTGCCGGCGTAAGCCGCTACGATGCCCGCAATTACGACCTGGTCCTTAACTCGGACGGCCACACGGAAGAGCAGCTGGCCGACCTGATTCTCTCTTATATCGGCTGATGAAAAAAGTACTGGCTGCCTTTGCGGCAGCATGTTGTCTCCTTCTTTCCTGCATCAAGCAGGAGCCGGGGAGCATGGAATGTGATATCCTGGCTGCCGAGGTGGATGCCTCGTTCGCGCCCTATTTCTACAAGACGACCCAGATGATCGTCCCCGACATCGCTTCCAACGAGTCGGAAATCGTCTTCATCGTCCGTTCTCTCCTGTCCCTGCCGAAGGCGGTACCGGTGACTTTCCTGCTCACTCCGGGCGCGACTATTTCGCCCGAAAACGGCTCTGCGCAGGATTTTACGGCAGGCCCCGTGACCTATACCGTCACTTCTGAGGACGGGGCCTGGCAGCGGCAGTATGCCGTCTCCTTCCGCGAAGCGACGCTCCCGATGAGCCAGCTCAGTTTCGAGCATTTCGAGGCCGTAGTGTCGCAATATGACGCCAACACCAGTTATCACGAATTCTACGAGCCGGGGGCCGGGGGTGAGCGCCGGAATATCTGGGCCAGCGGCAATCCGGGCGTAGCCATCGTTAACAACGGCTGGAAACCGGAGCAGTTTCCGACCTATGCGACGCCGGACGGATACAGCGGCTATGGTGTGTGCCTGAATACCCAGTATGCCGGCGCCCTCGGCGCCCTCTTCGGCAAGCCCATCGCCGCCGGGAACCTTTTCCTCGGACGCTTCATCATCGAAAATGTCCTGCTGGATGCCCTCAAGGCCACGGACTTCGGCATTCCGACAGACCGCGTGCCGCTTCGCGTCAAGGGCTGGTACAAGTATACGCCGGGACCTGAATTCAAGGACCAGGAGCAGCATATCGTTGAGGGCCGTATCGATGAGGCCAATATCTACGGCGTCTTCTACCGCAACACGGACGAAGAAGGGAACCCTGTCAAACTCGACGGTACGAATGTCCTGACCAGCCCCTACATCGTCCGGAAGGCGCAGGTCGCCTCCCTGCCCGCTACCGACAGCTGGGCGCAGTTCGAGATGTTTTTCGAGGGTGAAAAGGCCGACGCGGAGATCCTGGAGGCCCTTGGCTACAGTTTCACGATCGTCTTTTCCTCGAGCAAGGACGGCGACCGTTTCGAGGGCGCTATCGGCAGTACCCTCTTTGTCGACGAGGTGGAAGTAATCTATGAGGAGGACTAAGCGATGAGAAAGATACTGGTTTCTGTCATACTGGCTGTTGCGTGTTCGGCCGCTTCCCTGGCCGGTGGACTCCCGGACGGTCTCGGTTTGAAGGTCCGTGCCGGTTACAGCGTCGGCGGCACCGCTCCGCTGGAAATGCCCGCCGCCATCCGCAGCTTCGACGGCTATCGCCTCACGCCCTCCGTCATGGTCGGGGCCGAGGTTTCCTATGCTTTCACGGAGCGATGGGGCTTTCTCGGCGGACTCCGCTTCGGGAACAAGGGCATGGATGCCGCCATCACCGTCAAGGGCTACCGGATGGAAATGATAAAGAGCGAGAACCGCATCGAGGGTCTCTTCTACGGCCATGTCCGGCAGGATGTGGCGGAATGGGTGCTCACGGTCCCCGCGCAGGCGTCGTGCCGGCTCGGCAAGGTGCTCCTCAAGGCCGGTCCCTATGTGTCCTTCCTTGTCAGCGGGGATTTTTCCGGCGTCGCTTCCGACGGCTATCTCCGCCAGGGCGACCCCACCGGCCCGAAGATTCTGATCGGGACAGGGGATGACAGTGCGACCTATGATTTCAGCGACCGGATGAGTCCTGTCCAGGCCGGTATCGGCATCGGTGCGGACTGGACCATTGCCGCGGGTTTCGGCGTTTCCGCCGACCTCGAATGGGGCCTTACGGGCCTTTTCAAGCAGGATTTCAAAACAATAGAACAGACCCTTTATCCCATCTACGGGACGCTGGGTCTGTTCTATCAGTTCTAATCTAATGATTACGCGCCGACCTCGATGCCGAGCACGCGCTTGAATTCCTCGAGCACCTTGTCGGAGCCGCGGACATAGCAGGCGGTGCCGAGGCCTGCACACACGTGCCTGACACGGAAGATATCGGTCGGGTGAAAATTCCGAAGTTGCTGCAAAAGATTGCGCCCGTCGAGGTGACGGTCTCCGCCGGAAATGATTTCCCGGAAGATCTCCGCCCCTATGCCCTCATCATCCACTGCGGTGCCTGTGTCGCGACGGCCACACTTGTGCGCAGCCGCATCCGGAAGGCTCGCCGGGCCGGTGTTCCGATCACCAATTATGGCATCGCGCTGGCGGCCCTGCAGGGGATTCTCTCCCGCATCGCCCTGCCCTAGCGGAAGTCCGTCAGGAGAAGCTGCAGATAGAATAAAGCCCCGCCGATCAGATGGGGATTGATCAGCGCCGAGAAGGAAGCATCCATCGGAAGCGGATAAAGATGAAAATTGCTCCCGCTGTAAGCAATCCGGCAGCGCTCTGCATTATTATAGGGGCAGTAATCATCGTTAACGGCGTGATACATATAAACCGGCTGGATCGGAGCCCATCCCGGAGCGCTCAGGTCACTGCGGGAAAGCGCCTTGTCGAGCGCACTCCGGATCGGAGAATCGGGATCCAGTACCTCCGGCGCCAAAATCTCACGAATGCGGTTGCCGGTCGCTTCCCTGACGATCGGAATCAGTTCAACAGAAGTGTATTGCTTGCTGAGCGCCTTTTCGACGACACCCGATTTCAGGAAGGCTTCCGAGAAGAAATCCTTCAGTTCCCACTGCCCGAGCAGATCCGGATTGCAGCGGAGCAGCGCATTGAGCTGGACGGGCAACACGGCGCAGTAATAGAACGTTTCCTGGCCGAGGAGCCATTCGAACGTATGCTGGGGTGAATAGGATCCGCCCCCGCAACGGGTGGCGCTGAGATGGATCTTCTTGCGGACGGACGCCGTACAGCACGTTTCGATGTAGCGGTGGACGGCGAGCGCGTAGGAACCGCCGAGCGAGTATCCGACGTTAAAGAGCCGGAAATCTTCCTGCGGGGTGTTGCCGGTCTGCTCAAGCAGATCGAGAGCGGCCAGGATTCCGTCTACAGTCTGTCTGGCGACGACATCGTGGATCAGATAGGGATGGGGCCGGTCCGCGGAAGCGCCATAGCCCTCGAGATCCGGACAGATGAATGCGGCACCGCGGGAGGCGACGCCCGTCATCGGATCGCTGAGGGGACCGGTCGGACGTTCCCGGTCAGTAAGGATGCTGTAATGGTTACCAACGACAATCTTGTCAGGGTGGAAGCGCCAGGTCTCGCCGTCCGGCGTGATGACCAGCTCAGAAAGCATAACGGGAAGACCGTCCGCATCGGTTGACCGATAATTCAGCACAAAGGTGCGGTAACCCCACGCGAGACTGTCCCCTTCCCTGTGCATTCTTCGATCCAGCGAAGCATTGTTGGAAAGGACGGTTCGTTTCAGTAATTCGAGCAGGATCTCTTCGCCCTCGATGGAGACCCGTTCCAACGGATAGGCATAACGGGCGAAATCATCCGGCGTGTAGAAATCGGAATGAACCACCTCGGAAGAAGGCGTCTCAGCCTCATTGGCTTCGCGGGACTCCTTCGAACAGCCCAACAGCAGTGCTGTAAAGGCGAAAAGTACGCACAGAAATCGAACAGGATGCATTACTCTTTTTCGGGGATAGAGATCTCATAAAGGGACGTACCGTACCCGGCCCAGTAGCCATAGGCTCCTTCGACGTTGGAGGGCAGGTTATCAAAGGAACTCGGGAAGGTCATAATATAGGAGATGCCCGTCAGCGACTGAAAGTCGCTCCAGAACTGATAGATCTCACGGGGCATCGTACAGAAACGGATACAAGCGGTCTCACCGGGCTGGTAGCCGGGTTTGTAATCCTTGATCGAGGTCAGACCGGATCCGCGCGTAACGGCAACGGTCTGCGGGCCACTGGCGGCATTCCCATCGACCATGCCCAGAAAGACGGGCAGATAGCCAAAGCTTTCGCTTTTCTCCTTGCTGAAAAAGCCGTAGCACCGGCCCTCCAGAGCGGTGAAGGACGCATAGACACGCGGGACACCATCATCTGTCTCAACGACTTCCAGCGTATCCAGCTCCGATTTTTCGGGAATTGTCGTGGTAGCCGTGGCGACCTTACCGGCGTAGTGGACCGTAAGCGTATAGCTCTTGCCGGCCTCTCCCTTCATTTGGGTCGTAGTATAGACGTAAGGCGGGAAGAAATCGCCGGTCAGGCTCCCCTGCAGCGGCCAGGTCGTCGTCCCGTCGCTGACGAATACCGCAGCATCGCGGACGACGAGGGCCAGGAGGCCCCGCACTTCCTGTGGTTCGTCAGGACGCTGGAGGGTAGTGGTGACGGACACGATCGGATAGCCGCCTTCATCAATCCAGCCCTCGACGACAAGTTCATCGCTGCGGATGGCGGGATCGACCGGACGGATTAGGTCCGCGACCTCGCAGGCGCTCATCACCACGGCCGTGAGAAGTATGATCAGAACGCGTCGCATAGCTTAGAATTGGAGGAAATAACCGATGGAAGGAAGGATTCGCAGCTGGAGAAGAATCGATCCGTAGTAATAGCGCCCCTTCTCGTCCATCTTGATCATCCGCCCAAGTTCATTGGGATAGGCGATGGCATTGTAAAGGGAAAGATTGACTCCTTCCCGCCGGCTCGTATCCTTGTGGAGATACCAGTTCGCAGAGAGATCGGTGCGGAAGAAGGGTTTGAGCCGGCCGCCATTGTAATCGTCGTATACGGTCAAAATCTTTCCGCCCAGCAGATAGAAGGCCAGCGGCTGGGTCCAGGGCCGCCCGGAGGCAGCGATAACGGTCACACCCAAGTCCCAATCCCCGAAGTCATAGGTTCCGACGAGTTTGCACTCGTGGATCCGTTCGTGGCGGGCGGGATACCAGCCATCGATGCAATAAGCGCGGGATGCAGCCGTACCCGGATCCTCGCTGTGACGGAGCGCACGGCCGAAAGCATAGGCAATCCAGCCCGTCAGGCGTCCTTCCGTCTTCTGGAGTGAGAGATTGAGTCCGAAGTTGTAGCCGTTTTCGTGGATAAAATAATCCTCCAGAGAAAAATTCGGGTTGGCATACTCAAGCATATAGCCTGAGTATTCGAGCTGATTCCTCAGATCTCTGTAATATCCTTCGCAGGAGAGATTCCATCCTTTTGGCAACAGGGCATCCGAACTCCAGGAAAGCGAAACATAGCGCGAAGACTGGGGCGCAGAAAGTGCACCGGCGAGAATCCAGTACTCCGTCGGGAATCCGCTGTCGGAAGGCCCCGTCTGGAAAAGATATTGGTGGGCGATACCGGTCTTGAAGGCCAGGGTACCGGCAGACTGTCCTGTCCAGGCTGCTTCGAAGCGGGGATCGAGGCTATAGCAGTTGTCCTTTTCCGGCGAGAGATACCAGGTACCGCGCAGCCAGGCACCGACAAAGAAGGGACCCTTCCGCAACGTGTACTTCGCCTGCAGGGTGGATTCCCAGCCGTACTGCTCGATGGATATCCGATCCGTAGGCTGAAGGGGCCGCGCATAATGCTGCGCCGTTTCTGCCAGCAATTCGAAGCCGCCGAGATGGAAACGGCCCCGGTAGCCGAGCGTCCGGATCTCGGAGGGAGCGCTGACTTCGGTAACATCCATCCGGACATCATCTTTGAGGCGGTACAGCGTCCCATAAAGGAGATGGTCGGTCGTCCAGCCCGCACCCTCGTGGCGCCAGCTGAGGGATCCAACGGCATTGCGCCAGTTCGCCCAGGACTTGATCTGCCAGTCCTCGGCATTGTATTCCGCTGCATCCCGGCCGAAATAGCCGTTGGCAGAGATGACATCCCGGTCGCCGGGACGGAAAGTCCAGGTCAGGTTGGCGTCACCGAAATCGTAGCGGAGCGGTGCGTCGTTGAACTCCAGATAGTTGCTGTACAACAGGTTGAAATAGCTGTGGCGGCCGGAGAGCACGAAGGTATGCTTGCCGGCGGGAACGCGGACTGTAGCCTGCGTCAGGAACAGTCCGGCAGAGAGCTCCAGCGACGGAGCGGCCAGCGGAGCGTCAGGAAGCGACATATCCACCACACCGCCGAGGCGGTTGTAATCGCGGGCGACGGTGCTGTAGGACATCTCGCGGAAGTGTCCCGCATTGAATACGGAGGCAAAGCCGAGCATATGACCGGCTCCGTAGATGGGAGCACCGCCCATCGAAACGTAGTTGTGGGCGTTTTCACAACCCTGTATATGGATCCCGTTATCGACGTCGCTGCCGGTCTGGACGCTGGGCAGCAGGAAGACGAAGCGCAGCGGATCGGACAGGCCGAGCACAGACGGAACTTTCCGGATGGCCGAAGCGGGCACTTTCGCCGACAGCCCCGGAAGCGGCAGGAGCTCCACCGAGGGACGGCGGGCGCTCAGAACGACGGAGTCCAGACGCTCGGTCCCCTCAGACCACAGGCTGTCCGCCTGTTGGGCCTGAAGGGGCACGAACACCAGCGAAAGAAGAGCGGTGAGTATGCCGCTTCTAATCCGCAAATTCTTCGACGATCTTACGAATGTCAGAGGGATTGAGCCGGCCATACACCTTTTCGCCGATGGTGGCGACAGGGGCGAGGCCGCAGGCGCCGACGCAGCGGAGGCAGTCCAGGGAGAACTTGCCGTCCGGGGTCGTCTCGCCGACCTCGATGCCGAGCACGCGCTTGAATTCCTCAAGCACCTTGTCGGAGCCGCGGACATAGCAAGCCGTACCGAGGCAAACCGAAACGGGATATTTGCCCTTCGGGACCATCGAGAAGAACGAATAGAACGTCACGACTCCGTAGACCTTCTGCGCCGGAACGCCCAGCTGACGGGCAATTACGCGCTGTACGGCCTCGGGCAGGTAGCCGAGCGTGTTCTGGGTCTCATGCAGGATGCTGATGAGTTCGCCGGGATCGTTGTGGAACTTGCGGCAGATCTCTTCTGTGGCGCGGAGCGCCTCGCAGGATACTTTTATCTCACTCATGGCTACTTGATGCTTTTGTCAAAATAATGGGTGTGGAGGAGGTGATGGGCGCGTTCGCTCATCGGCTCGCCGAGGAATTCCTTGTAGAGCTTCTGGATGTCGGGGTTCTCGTGGCTCTTGCGGATGGGCTTACCGGCATCTTCTGCGTAGATGGCCTTCGCGCGGGCCTTGATGATCTCGACATCGCCGTGGTGGTAGGGCTGGCCGGCGCCGTCAATGCAGCCGCCGGGGCAGGCCATGACTTCCACGACATGGTAGTCGAGCTCGCCCTTGCGAAGCTTCTCCATCAGATAGCGGGCGTTGCCGAGGGTGTGGGCGACGCAGACCTTGAGCGGGAAGCCCGCGAGGTCGATGGTCGCTTCCTTGATGCCCTCGAGGCCGCGGACCTCATGGAAGTCGATCTTCGGAAGGGTCTTGCCGGTGTAGACTTCGTAGACGGTACGGAGGGCAGCCTCCATCACGCCGCCGGTCGCGCCGAAGATGGCTGCGGCACCGGAGCTTTCGCCGAGCGGCTTGTCGAAGTCGGTGTCCTCCAGGGAACGGAAGTCGATGTTGGACCGCTTGATGAGGCGGGCCAGCTCACGCGTGGAGATGCTGTAGTCGACGTCCGGGTTGCCGTCCACCTTGAATTCATCGCGCTCGCATTCGAATTTCTTGGCGAGGCAGGGCATGATGGACACGACGACGAGTTTTTCGCGCGGAATGCCCATCTTCTGGGCCCAGTAGCTCTTGGCGATGGCACCGAACATCTGGGCAGGGGACTTGGCGGAGGAAGGATATTCCTTGAGGTCCGGGAACTGGTGCTCGAAGAAGTTGACCCAGGCGGGGCAGCAGGAAGTCATGATCGGAATCTTGACGTTCTTGTCTCCGCCGAGGTAGGCTTTGAGGCGGTGGAGGATCTCGGCGCCTTCTTCCATGATGGTCAGGTCGGCGGCAAAGTCGGTGTCGAACACGTAGTCGAAGCCGAGACGGCGGAGGGAGGTGGCGAGTTTGCCGGTCACGATGGTGCCGGGCTCGTAGCCGAATTCCTCGCCGAGGGCGACGCGGACAGCCGGAGCGGGCTGGGCGACGACGATCTTCTCGGGATCGCAGAGGTCGTCGAGCAGGCGGTCGGTGTTGTCACGCTCGGTCAGGGCGCCGGTCGGGCAGACGGCGACGCACTGGCCGCAGTAGGTGCAGTCGGTCTCGGAGAACATCCGGTCGAAGGTCGGGGCGATGGTGGCCTCGAAGCCGCGGCGGATGGCGCCGAGCACGCCCACCGTCTGGACGTTGTTACATACGCTCTCGCAACGGCGGCAGAGGATGCACTTGTCCATGTTGCGGGTGATGGCGACGGTCTGCTCGTGCTTGCGCTCGGACTGCTCGCCCTTGTAGGTCATCTGCCGGATGTTGAAGCGCGTGACGAGCTTCTGGAGCTCGCAGTGGTTGCACTTGGGGCAGGTGAGGCAGTCGTTCGGGTGGTCGGAGAGGATGAGCTCGGCGACGGTCTTGCGGGCGCGGACGACGCGGGCGCTGTTGGTCTTGACGACCATGCCTTCCATGACCATGGAGGCGCAGGCGGGCGCGAGGTTGCGGCGGCCTTCGATCTCGACGACGCAGATGCGGCAGGACGCGGGGGCGTTCTTGACGCAGGTGCCCTTAAGGTCGATGTGGCAGAGGGCGGGAATGTCAATCCCTACGGTTGCGGCCGCATCGAGGACGGTAGTTCCTTTCGGGACGCTCACCGGGCGGCCGTCGATAGTGAGGTTAATCATATTTTCCATAGGGCTTGCTAGATAACTTTAATGGCTCCGAACTTGCAGCGGGACAGGCACATGCCGCAGCGGATACACTTTTCGGGGTTAATGACGAACGGTTTGCGGACTTCGCCGGCAATCGCCTCGGCAGGGCAGCCGCGGGCGCAGGCGGAGCAGCCCTTGCAGAGCACCGGATCGATGCTGTAGGTCAGGAGGGCCTTGCACTTGTGGGCGCGGCAGACGTGGTCCTTGACGTGCTCCACATACTCTTCGCGGAAATTGGCGAGGGTGCTGAGGACCGGGTTCGGGGAGGTCTGGCCGAGACCGCAGAGGGCGGTGTCCTTGATGACCTTGGCGAGATTCTCGAGCTTGTCGAGGTCTTCCATCGTGCCGCGGCCCTGGGTGATCTTGTCGAGGATCTCGAGCATGCGCTTGTTGCCGATACGGCACGGGGTGCACTTGCCGCAGGACTCGCCGACGGTGAATTCGAGGAAGAACTTCGCGACGGAGACCATGCAGTCGTCCTCGTCCATGACGATCATACCGCCGGATCCCATCATGGAACCCGCAGCGGCGAGGTTCTCATAGTCGATCGGGGTGTCGAGGTGCTTCTCGGTGAGGCAGCCGCCGGAAGGACCGCCCGTCTGGACGGCTTTGAATTTCTTGCCGTTCTTGACGCCGCCGCCGATGTCGTAGATGATCTCGCGGAGGGTCGTACCCATCGGGACTTCGATGAGGCCGACGTTGTTGATTTTGCCGGCGAGGGCGAAGACCTTGGTGCCCTTGGACTTCTCGGTGCCGATGGAGGCGAACCACTGCGGGCCGCGGGTCAGGATCACCGGGACGTTGGCGAGGGTCTCGACGTTGTTGACGTTCGTCGGCTTGCCGAAGTAGCCGGCTTCGGCCGGGAACGGGGGTTTGAGGGTCGGTTCGCCGCGCTTGCCTTCCATGGAATGGATCAGGGCGGTTTCCTCACCGCAGACGA
>CAMKRY010000021.1 GCA_946415345.1 uncultured Bacteroidales bacterium
CCTGACCTTTTGAATGCCATTCAAACGCTCTACCAACTGAGCTAATACCCCGAATTGTGGACTGCAAAGGTAAGGACTTTTTTTGAATTGGCAAATCTTTTCTTGATTTTTTTAATAAAAAATGTTTAACTTTGCATTCGCAACCGCGGAATTAGCTCAGTTGGTAGAGCGGCGGCTTCCCAAGCCGCAGGTCACGAGTTCGAACCTCGCATTCCGCTCAAAAAAAGCGTGAACCGAAAGGTCCACGCTTTTTTTTATTCTCCCAGCAGGTATTTCGTCCAGAAGTCGTAATCCGTCAGGGCCGAATGCATGCCCTGGTAGCCGCGGTAGCCGTGCATGCCGTCGGGATAAATCATGAGTTCGAAGAAGGCGGCACGCTGCTGGAGGGCGTCAACGAGCTGGAGCGTGTTTTGGAAGTGGACGTTGTCGTCGCCGGTGCCGTGGGTCAGCTTGAGCATCACGGAACCGTCGCGCGCGGAACGGGCATTCACGGGGTAGCTGTCGACATGGTCAATTACGCGGGAACCGGCGTAACCCTCCGGATTGTCCTGCGGCGTCGACATGAAGCGCTCGCAGTAGTGGGTGTCATAAAGCATCCAGTCGTAGACACCGCCGCCGGCGATGCCATAGTGATAATAGTCGGAGGCCGTCAGCAGCAGCATCGCGGTCATCGTGCCGCCGAAGGAGAAGCCCTCGACGCCGATCTTTTCGCCCCGGACGAAGGGCTTGGCCTGCAGCCACTTGGCCCAGGCGATGAAATCCTCCACCTCAACGGTATTGAGGTGCTTGTAGACCTGATCCATCCCGGCGCGGCCATTGTGGCCAGCGGCGCGGCAGTCGGCGACGAGTTCGATGATGCCGTGGGAAGTGAACCAGGCGTAGCGGCGCGGCGACACCCAGCGGTCATAGACCATCGGCGTGTCGGGACCGCCATAGATGTCCACATGGACGGGATACTGCTTCGTGGGATCGAAGTCCTCGGGGAAATAAATGACGCCCGGCAGTTCGAAGCCGTCTTCAGTGGTCATCGTCACGATCTGCCCGAGCGCGAGGCCGTCGTAGTCGGCGGCATCATCCCCGGCGACGCGATACGCGCCCTTGCCCTGCTGGCCGCGGCGGGTCTCGGCGACCCAGACCTGCGGCGGAACGGCCAGCGAGCTCAGCCAGGCGGCGAAATGCTTGCCGTCCGGAGCGAAGTTCACCTTCATGACATGCAGCGCCGGGTCCGTCAGCGCGCTGATCTTGCCGTTCGACGACACCTTATATAATGTAGCGCGCACGTGCGAATTCCGCTCGGCCGTGAAATAGACCGTGCCATCCTTCTCGGCGCGGAGCAGGCTAATGCGCCAGTTGTCGCCGTCGGTCAGGCGGCGGAGCGTCTTGCCGTCGTAGGACAGGAAGTAAATCTGCTGCCAGCCCGTCTCGAAGGAACGGACCATGTAGAGGCCCTTGTCGGTGAAAAGCATGTCCTCGGGCCAGTCCAGCCAGGTGTCGACCTCCTCATGGTAAATGGACGCCTTGGAGCCGTCGGCGGGGCTGACGGCATAGAGTTCGAGCGTATTCTGGATGCGCGGCTCCCACGGGACATAGAGAACGGAACTGTCGTCGCGCCAGAAAGGCGTGCCGAAATACTGGTCCTCCGCCGGGTCGAAGTCGGCCCAGACGATTTCGCCGGAAGCCATGTCCAGGATGCCGATGCGCACCTCCGGGTTCCGCTCCCCCGCCTTGGGATAATGCGTCTCCCGCAGCGTCCCGTCCTGTCCGAAGGGCGAATAGATCGGGAACATGGGGACTTCCGTGTCGTCGAAGCGATAGAAGGCCAGATAGCGGCTGTCCGGTGACCACCAGAACGCGCGGTAGCGCGACGGACGCCCGAAAATCTCCTCGTAGTAGACCCAGGAGGCCCAGCCATTGTAGACCGTCGAGGAACCGTCGAAGGTGCGCTGGAGCAGTTCACCGTCGGCATGGCGGATCGTCCACAGATTGCCGTCGCGGGTATAGGCCGCCCAGGCGCCGTCCGGCGAATCCGTCCAGTTCTGGAGGGTCGGGTCGGCGAATTCAACCGGCTTTCCGCCCACGATTTCGTAGGTGGACTCCATCGGGGTAACCTTGCCGGTGCGGACATCGGCGGCCACCGAATAAGAGCCATTCTCGAGGAAGGCGACGCGACCGTTGTCGATCCACTGGCAGTCATCGGAGATGCGCTGCGCGGAAGCGGTCAGGGCGATGGCCAGGAAGGCCAGGGAGGAAAGGAGATATCGTTTCATGATGCGAACCACTGATCTTTGAAATTGACGAGATAAACTTTTTCGACGCCGCGGGTGATCGCGGTGTAGAGCCATTTGAGGTCGTCCGGCGTGAGCATGTCCTGCCAGAACGGATTGTCGATGAAGACGCACTTCCACTGGCCGCCCTGGGACTTGTGCCCCGTGATGGCGGCGGCGTACTTGAGCTGGAGGGCATTGAAATAGGGGTCCTCCCGCACGGCGTCATAGCGTTTCTTCTTGCCGCGGATGTGCCCGTAATCGGCGTCCACGCCCCGGTAGAGGGCATTGGACTGCTCCCAGGTCAGCGACGGGCTCTCCGACTCGAGCGTGTCCAGCACCACCTTGGCGGTGAATTCCTGGTCGCCGTAATCGGGCAGCCGCAGCGTTGCATCGGCAAAATGGAGACCGTAGCGGTCCTCGTAGTTCTTGATGCGGACGAGTTTGACGATGTCGCCGTTGGCGATGTACGGCACTCCATCTAGATTCTCCACGAACTGGTAGCAGTTCTTCACCACCATCAGCTTGTCGTCCCGCACCAGAGACTCCTCGCGGAAAAGGACCTGGCCGCGGATGCCGGCGTTGTAGCGGATGGCGCGCTTGTTGGAACGGCAAAGGACGATGGTCTCATCCTCGCCGTAGCGGCCGTAGGCATCCGACAGGGTCTCGATGAGTTCCCCGCCGGAAAGGCGCTGAAAGTCGGGAAAGCCCTTGCAGGGCAGCTCCAGGGTCGCCGGTTCGATGGCCTCGTCGGGGCCCGTTTCCATGATGCGCTTGCGCAGGAGCGTCGCCGCGAAGAGTATGCCGCTCTCACTCCCCTGCCGGACCACTTCCTTCAGCGTCGAGAATCGCACTCCGCCGAAGCCGTTCATGAAATCCTGGCTCAGCGCCGGGGACAGTTCCAGGCCGATGGGCGGCAGCTGTGCCGCGTCGCCGACGAGGATGAGGCGGTTGTCGCCGCCGTTCCGGACATACTGGATCAGGTCTTCCAGCAGATTCCCCGAACCGAAGAGCGTCGAGGACTCCTTCGCCGCGGCGTCGATGCCGATGAGGGACACCTCGTCGACGATGTAGAGCGTTCCCTTTGCCTTGTTGGGACTCAGCGAGAACTGGCCGAAGCCGTCGTCGCCGTGGGATTTCTGGCGGTAGATATGCTTGTGGACGGTATAGGCCGGGCGGCCCGTATAGGCGGACAGGACCTTGGCGCTGCGGCCCGTCGGGGCCAGGAGCACGCAGGGCACTTTATGCTCCCGGCAGGTCGCCACTACCGCCGCTAGGGCGCTGGTCTTGCCGGTGCCGGCATAGCCGTTGACGACGAGAATGTCCCCGTCGCCGCCCGTCATGAAATCGGCGATATCGCGGTAGAGGGCGTCCTGGTCGAGCGTGGGCTCGAAGGGCGTCCGCTTGAGGAAGGATTCGTAGAGGAACCGGCTCCGCGCGTCCATGGGCTACCTCCCTTTCGGTCTGAAGATCAGGGAGACGGCGGCAAGGAGCGGATAGATTTCCACGCGGCCCATGAACATGTCGAGGGTGAACATCATCTTCGTCGTGCCGGTGAGGTGCTCGAAATTGCCCATCGAGCCGATGTCGCCGAGAGCCGGACCCACATTGCCGAGGCAGGACAGCGTACCCGTCAGGGCGTTGGAGGAGTTGTCGCCCACGATGAGGCAGACCACCACGGAGACGATCATCACGAGGAAATACATCGAGATGTAGAGAATCGACGGGAAGAGGTCCTCGTCGCGGATGGCCGTCTTGCCGATGCGGATTTCCTTGATGGAGGACGGGTGGAGCGTATGGTTGATATGGCGGCCGATGGACTTCCAGAGCATGAGGAAGCGGTCGCATTTGATACCGCCGGTGGTCGAACCGGCGCAGCCGCACTGGACGCTCATGATCACGAGCAGGAAGCACGGCAGCATGGGCCAGACGGCGTTGTCGGCGGTGGCGAATCCGGTCGTGGAGGAATAGCTCACAATCTGGAAGGTGCCGTCGATGGCGGCGCGGCCCCAGCTCATCGCCGGTCCCTGGAACTTGAGGGACAGGATCGTCGTCACGATCATGATGAGGAGGGTCACGACGTAGTACTTCAGCACCGGATTCTTCAGCGGGCGGAGGGTCCTTCCGGCAAAGATCATGAAGATGATGCCGTAGTGGATCGAGCCCAGGAACATGAAGACGATGGTGATGATGTTGATAAGGTCCGATCCGAAGGCGCCGATACTGGCGGTTCTCGTGCTGAAACCGCCCGTCGCACCGACGCTGAAGGCGTGGCAGAGGGCGTCAAAGACCGGCATGCCCGCGAGGGCATAGCTCACAAAGGCGCTGAGCATCAGGCCGATATAGACGGAGGCGAAGATGGTGACCGTCTTGTTGGCGCGGGAACCGTAGGTGTCGCGGGAGAGCGACGAGAGCTCCATGTTCGTCAGGCGCAGGCGCACCGGCGAAGAGTTCGGGATCACCAGCAGGAGGAAGACGACGACGCCCAAGCCGCCTATGAAATGCGTCGAGGCGCGCCAGAACAGGAGGCTCTTCGGCAGGGCTTCCACCTCGGTGAGGATGGTCGCGCCGGTGGTCGTGAAGCCGGAAACGCTCTCGAACCAGGCGTTCACCACCGTGAACGGGCCGCCCCAGAGGGCATACGGGAGCATGCCGAAGACGAAGGAAAGGAGCCACGACAGGAAGATCGTCATGTAGCCGTCCTTCATCGTCAGGGCCGAAGACTTGCGGACGAAGATGAACGGGAAGGCGCCGACGATGGCCGTGATCAGGAAACTGATGAGCAGGGCTGCGAAAGCGCTGTCGCGACCGTTCAGGATCGAGACGATGATCGACAGGAACATGAACAGTGCACTCACCAGGAGCGCGTAGCCGACATTCCTCGATATGGCTTTCAGGTTCATGCTTTCTCTTCTTCCGTTTCGGGCGTCAGCTTGCCGATGGTCTCCTTGAGATAGGAAACGCGCTTGCGGAGCTGGACGTTTTCGCCGGTAATTTCGATAATGCCTTCGTTCAGGCGGACGAGTTCATCGTCGCCGTCGAAGGTGTAGGCGTATTTCTTTCCGCGCATGCGGTAGTCGTCAAGATTGCGGAGCATCTTGTAGAGGGGTGTGATGTAGTACATCGACGCAAAAAGCAGCAGCAGGAGCACCAGGAGCAGACCGACGGCGATGGCGACCGCGCCGGGGATGACGCTGCGGTAGAAACCGCGGTCAAAGGTCGCGGAATTGGCCTCGAGGTCCTCGTAGATGAGGGTCATGAGCTTAAAGTTGTCCTCGCGGAACTTGTCGTAGAGGGGCTTCATTTCGGCATGGTACCAGTCGCGGGTGTTCAGCGGCGAAGCGACGATGGCGGGCAGCTGGCGGGACTTCTTCGCGAAGGCGTCGAAGCTCACGCGGAGGCTGTCGGCGCGGCTGCGGGTCGCAGCACGGCTGGAACTGACGCGGAGGGAGTCGATGTATGCGCGGTCCTTGCGAGCATCCAGCTCGGGGGCTTCGGCGCGGGCCTCGTCCCAGAGGACGGACATGACCTGGGCGTTGTAGGCGTGGATGTCGTCGCCGAGGCGCTCCAGAAGGTTGACGTTGCGGAGGTTGTCGGCGATGAGCGTGGACACGTAGTTGCTCATGCTGCGATACTGCAGGAAGGTGATGCAGCTGGATATGAGGAGGATAGCCGCAATCGACAGGAGGCTGAGGGTCAGCTTCGTGCGGATGGAAAGTTTGGTCCCTTTCCGCTTGCGTATCCAACGTTTCAGGAACATAATCTTCTGTTTTTAACTTACAAATATACGAATAATTCCCTATTTAGCACAAATTCTCAAAATTTTTAAAAAGAGCCTTGCATTTCGAAAAATTTTTATTAATTTTGCAATCCTATTTGAAAAAACGCAACTGAAACCTGACCATGAGAGGAAATTTCCTGACCCGGAAAGAGGGTAAAAACACTCCTTTGAAAAAGAAAATCCTCAGCCTGTGCGTTGAGGACGGCAGATACAGCATCGCCGAGTTGAGCAAGCATACCGGCACGAGCGTCCCGACTGTAACGAAACTGATCGGTGAGCTGATCGAGGAAGGCTTCCTCGTGGACCTCGGCAAGCTTGGCACCAGCGGCGGCCGCCGCCCGAGCATCTACGGGCTGAACCCGTCCGCCGGTTATTTCATCGGCGTCGACGTCGGCACCCACGCCGCGAGCATCGCCGTCACGGACTTCAAGGGAGAACTCATTGCCTACAAGGAAGATATCCCCTTCGAGATGGAAGCCAAGGAGGATAATTACCACCGCATTGCGGACTCCATCCGCAAGTTCTTCCTCCAGAACAGCCTCGACTGGTCCAAGGCCCTCGGCTGTGGCGTCAGCTTCACCGGCCGCGTCAATCCCAACACAGGTTACAGCTACTCCTATTCCTTCGACGAGAAGGTCCGCATCGACCATCTGCTCGCCGACGATCTGGGCTTCCCGGTCTACATCGAGAACGACTCCCGCGCCATGACCTACGGCGAATACCTCTCCAACAAGAAGAACGAGCAGAACATGCTCTTCATCAATATCAGCTGGGGTCTCGGCATGGGTCTGGTCCTCAACAAGAAGCTTTTCTACGGCAAGTCCGGTTTCTCCGGCGAGGTCGGCCACTTCCCCTACATGAACAACGACATCATCTGCCGCTGCGGCAAGATCGGCTGTCTCGAGACCGGCGCCTCCGGTTCCGCCCTCTACCGCATGGTGCTCGAGCGCCTCAAGGAAGGCCGCGCCTCCTCGCTGACGCCGAAGTTCCAGAAAGACGGCAAGATTTCCCTCGTGGACATCCTCCAGGCCGTCAAAGAAGAGGACGTGCTCGCCATCGAGGTCGTTGAAGAGATCGGCGCCACCCTCGGCCGCGCCCTAGCCGGCCTGATCAACATCTTCAATCCGGAGGTGGTGGTCATCGGCGGACGTCTCGCCGTCGGCGGTGACTACCTCATGCTCCCCATCAAGAGCGCCGTCCGCCGCCTCGCTCAGAATTTCGTCGCCAAGGACACGACCATCGTCTTCACCAAGCTGGGCCTCAAGGCCGGCCCCGTCGGCGACTGCCTCATCGCCCGTAGCAAGATGCTGGACATCCTCTAATGCCGCAGGTCAGCGTCATCATCGTTTCTATGAACCGGCCGGACCTCCTGTATCCGTGCCTGGATGACCTGTACGCCACTACCGCCGCCCCGATGGAAATCTTCGTGGTGGCCTATCGGTATACCCCTGAGCATCTGGCGGACCTTCGCGCCAGGTACCCGTCGGTGCTCGTAGTGGAAAGCCCCGAGCTTCGCGGCTTCTCCGAGAACAACAACCTGGCCCTCCGGCGCGCCAGCGGCCGCTACTGCCTCATCGTCAACGACGACACGAGGATCCGCATGCCGCTGATAGACAGTTTGTTGGAGGACTTTTCCCGGCTGCCCGCCACCGCCGCGGCGATCTCCCCGAAGATCGTCTTCCCCGACGGCCGCATCCAGACCCTCGGCCGCGCCCCCTGGACCGCCTGCCGCTATCTCCGCCACTATCTCCATCTCGTCGACGAGACCCGTCCTTCGAAATGGTCCGTGCAGGAAGGCCTCTTCCAGACCTGGACCCTCAACGGCGCCTGCTTTCTGATCCGCACGGACGTCTTCCGCGAGGCCGGCTGGTTCGACGAGACATACACCTTCACCCCAGAGGACATCGCCCTCGGGCATAAATTGAATGAAATGGGATATACGGTCTGGGCCGATTCCGACGTGGAAATCACCCATCTGGCCGGCGGCACGGTCTCGTCCTGGGAGCCCGTCATCAAGCCCGTCCGCGTCCGCGGCGCCCTCCTCTTCTACAGCCGCGGCTGCGGCCTCCGCCGCTTCGGCATGGCCTCGTTCATTTGGTGTGTGGAATCCCTCCGCCAGGCGAAATGGTTCTTCGCGAACCGACGTGACCCGGCCTCCCGCGCCGCCATCCTCCACGCCAGCGCCCGAAACGTCCGCCGCCACGCCCTCTTCACCCGCCGCTCCCCCAAGGACATCTTCCTGGCCCTCTACTCCGCCAAATAGTTACAATGCGGAAATGCGGTCGACATCGGCTTTGGCGCCGACGACCCAAAGAATGTCTCCTTCTGCGAAGGGGACGTTCGCGTCGGGCACGTGCAGAGCCCCGTCAGGCCCTTCCACGCCGGCGATGAGGCAGTGGTAGTTGGCCCGGAAACCGGCATCCCGGACGGTCTGGCCCAGGAACGGAGACGTAGCACCTATCTTCACCAGCGACAGAATCACTTCTTCATCAGCGTCCGGCGCGGCGACGGAATGGGCATGGTGCCCCTCCAGAGCAGCGGCGAACGCTTCGAGCTCGGCGTCATTGCCGATCACGCGAATGCGGTCCTGGGGGTAGAGGCAGTCGTGCGCGGAAGGGATGCGGATGCGGACCTCGCCCCGGTGGATGGAAACGACATGAACGCCGTATTTCTGGCCGAAGCCTAGCTCCATCAATGATTTGCCGGCCAGCGGCGTATCACCGGGCAGGTCGAAATCGGCGAGGTGGAGGTCCTTCGACAGCAGGCGGCTTTCGATGACCGAGCGCTTCGGCGCAGCGGCCTCGGCCTTCTCCTCCCGGGCGCGCATGTTGGCGTTGAACGTCTCCTCGATGCGCTTGGACTGGCGGTGGAGGAAGCGGTTCGTCAGGATCAGGGCGACCAGCGACAGCGCCAGCACCGACACGAGGAAGACGGAGAAATGGAAGAAATGGCCCAGGATGGCGACGACAAAGCCCAGGCCGATGAGGATGCGGATGACGACCGAAGCCACCAGCGGCGCCCGGTTGACGCGATTCTCATGCCAGAGGCGCATGAACGGCATCGAGCGGAGACCGTGAATCATCAGGGTCCGCAGGAACGGGGAGATCAGCAGGATTACCGCGGCGGCGGAGAAGATCCGGCCCCATACGCCGGGAATGCCGAGGATGGCCGGCACGAGGAAGCGGTTGCTGAGGGCGATGATGGCGATGACCAGAATGAGGTTCACCACCGTCGTCTTCAGGATGTCGAGGAGGTATTTCTTCCAGTCGCTGCTGTCGGCCCCGACCATGGCGGAACCGGTATTGTAACGGTTCAGGAAGGCCTTGGCCTTCTCGGGAAGTTTGCGGTCCAGCCAGTTGTAGACCGGGTCCGCCAGGCGGATCATGTAGGGAGTCAGGAAAATGGTGATGACCGACACCGCCACCACGACCGGGTAGAGGAAATCGCTCGTCACGCCGAGGCTGACGCCCAGCGAAGCGATGATGAAGGCGAATTCGCCGATCTGCGTCAGGGAAAAGCCGCACTGGAGGGCGGTCTTCAGCGGCTGACCGGAGAGCAGGACGCCGAGGGTCGCAAAGGTCGCCTGGCCGAAGAGGACCGTCAGGGTGATGACGAGGATCGGGAGCCAGTAGGCGGCGATCATGGCGGGGTCGACCATCATGCCGACGGAGACGAAAAAGATGGCGCCGAAAAGGTCCTTGACGGGCTTGACGAGGTGGTCGATATGCTCCGCCTCCACCGTCTCCGCTAGGATGGAACCCATGATAAACGCGCCGAAGGCGGCGGAAAAGCCCGTTTTGGCGGCGATGACGACCATGCCGAAGCAGAGGCCGAGGGCGACCACCAGAAGAGTCTCGTCGTTCATCAGCTTACGGGTGTGCTTGAGGATCAGCGGAATCAGGAACAGGCCCACCACGAACCACAGCACGAGGAAGAAGGCGAGTTTGAGGATGCTCCGGAGCATTTCCCCGCCCTCGAGGCTGTTGGAGACGGCCATGGTCGACAGGAGGACCATGAGCACGACGGCGAGGATATCTTCCAGAATCAGGATGCTGAGCACCAGGCCGGTGAATTTCTGGTGTCGCAACCCCAGATCGTCGAATGCCTTATAGATGATGGTCGTCGAGGACATGGCGATCATGCCGCCGAGGAAGATGGAGTCCATCCGGGACCATCCCGAAGCCTTTCCGACCGTGAATCCGAGAAAGATCATGCCGATGATGATGGTCAGCGCCGCGATGATGGCGGGACCGCCGACCTTGAGGATCTTCTTGATGCTGAATTCCAGGCCCAGCGCGAAGAGAAGGAAGATGACGCCGATGTCGGCCCAGAGGTGCACATTCGCCCCGTCTGTCACCGACGGCAGGAAGGAGAAATGCGGACTCGCCAGGAAGCCGGCGACGATGTAGCCGAGCACCAGGGGCTGCTTGAGTTTCTTGAATATGAGGGTCATCAGACCGGCGCAAATCAGGATCAGCGCAAGGTCCGACAGAAGCGGAGCCAGATCAGACATAGGCGGCAGGTTTTCGGGTCGTTTCCCGGGCGGCGCGGATTTCCTTCAGCTGCCGACGCAGGGAACGATGGTATTTGAGCGGCTGCAGAGAGCCGTATTTAACAGTTTTAACGAGGGTGAAGAGACAGACAAACAGGCGTTGCCTCCACAGCGGGCGGCGGATGTCCAGCAGGCGCACCAGCGAGCCCATATAATAATTGCGATAGATAATCCGGTCCTTCGGCTCCTTCCGGGCGGCGCGGTCGTGAATGCCCCTGGCGGTGTCGAGACAGCCGACCCGGAAGCCATGGAAGGCGGCGCGGTCGCACCAGTTGTCGTCCTGGCCGTAAAGCGGCAGGAGCGGCTCGAAGAGGCCGATCTGCCTTAAAGCGGCGCAGGAGACGAGCCAGTGCGCGGCCATCACCCGCGGCACCTGACGGACGGTGCCCTGCACATCGGGACGGCTCTTCGGGAGGACGTCGCGGGCGAAGTTGGGGTCATAATGCTCGCCGTCGCCGGTCATCTGCAGCGGACTCAGCAGGGCATAGCCTGGGCGGAAACAGGACAGAAGCTGCGAGAACATGCCCTCGCAGGGCCAGGCGTCCTGATTCAGCAGATAGACAAAGTCGTAGCCATGCTCCAGCGCATAGCGGAAACCGGCATTGTTCCCGGCCGTAAATCCGAGATTTCCCTCGCTCCCCTGCAGAATGACGCCGGGCCAGGCATCGGTCCAAAGCGAGACGCTGCCATCCTCGGAGGCATTGTCAAAGACGAACAGATCCAGGACAACACCGTCCTTCCGCAGCGCTTCTGCTTCACTGCGGAGCGCCTCGCTGACTTTCGGAATCCAGCGGGAGCCGTTGTAATTGACGATGATGACCAGAACCTTCATAGTTTACAAATTTAATAAGGAAAATTGGATTTTGAAGAATTTATCACTACCTTGCTTCCCATGAGCGGCAAAAAACTGATAGAGAGAAAGTATCTCCTGCCCTTCATCGTCATCACCTCGCTCTTTGCGCTGTGGGGCTTTGCGAACGACATCACCAACCCCATGGTGGCGGCGTTCCAGACGATGATGGAGATTTCCGCGGCCAAGGCGGCTCTGATCCAGTTCGCCTTCTATGGCGGCTACGCCACCATGGCCATCCCGGCGGCCCTTTTCGTCCGGAAGTACTCCTACAAGAGCGCCATCCTCCTCGGTCTCGGCCTCTACGCCGTCGGAGCCTTCCTGTTCATTCCCGCCGCGGCCTACCAGCAGTTCGGTTTCTTCTGCCTGTCGCTCTACATCCTGACCTTCGGCCTGGCTTTCCTCGAGACGACGGCCAATCCTTTCATCCTGTCGCTTGGCGACAAGGAGACCTCCACCAGGCGGCTCAACCTGGCCCAGGCATTCAACCCCATCGGCTCGCTCAGCGGCATGGCCGTGGCCTCCTTCCTCGTACTGCCGAACCTCCTTTCCGACAAGCGCGACGCCGCGGGACAGGTCGTTTTCAGTTCCCTTTCCGAAGCCGAGAAGGCCGACATCCGGCTCCACGACCTTGCCGTCATCCGCGACCCGTACGTCATGCTCGGCATCATCGTGCTCGCAGTGCTGGTGCTCATCGCCGTGACCCGCATGCCCCGCGTCCAAGGCGAAGCCGCCAGCCGCCCCATGCGCCGGACCCTTGGCAATCTCTGGCGCAACCGCGTCTACCGGGAGGGTGTCGTGGCGCAGCTCTTCTACGTCGCCGCGCAGATCATGACCTGGACCTTCATCATCCAGTACGCCGACAACCTCGGCATCGACAAGGCGACCGCCCAGCGTTACAACATCGCCGCGATGGTCCTTTTCCTCTGCGCCCGCTTCATTTCCACTTTCCTGATGCGCTATGTCGATTCCCGCAAGCTGCTGTCCCTGTTCGCCGTCGGCGCGGGACTGTGCTCCCTCGGTGCCGTATGCATCGTCGGCATGGCCGGCCTGTGGAGCCTCGTCGGCATCAGTTTCTTCATGTCGCTGATGTTCCCGACCATCTATGGTATCGCGTTGGAAAAAGTGGACCCCGAAGACACGAGCCTCGGCGCGGCCTTCCTTGTCATGGCCATCGTTGGCGGGGCGCTGATGCCGCCCCTCCAGGGCATGGTCATCGACCTCGGCACCGCCGCCGGCCACCCCGCCGTCAACGTCTCCTACCTCCTCCCCTTCTTCTGCTTCGTCCTCATCGGCCTTTACGGCCTCCGTGCCCGCCGATAAGCTTTTCGCTCTCGGCCACGTAAAGAGCGGATGTGCATTCCCTCCTGAAGGAGAAGGAGGGAAGGAACGAAAATGCCGGAAAACGTGCATTCCCTACCCCATTAGAGAGAGGGAAAGCACAGTTTGAAAACATCTATGGCAGGAGGGAGCGGTAGAGGGCGAGGATGCGGGCGCCGTAGGTGTCCATGGAGAAGGTGCGGGCGGCGTAGTCGGCTGCGGCGCGGACCTGCGCTTCGGGGAAGGCGGCTACGACGGCAGCCAGGGCGGCGGCGCCTTCGTCTTCGTTGTCGTAGAGGGTGCCGTAAGAAGATGCCCTGCATTCGCTGGGCATGACGGACGGAGCCAGGACATCGCGCGAGCCGCCGGAATTGCGGGCAATGACCGGGCAGCCGTAGAAGAGCGCTTCGACGGCGACGCGACCCATGCCTTCGAAGGCCGTACAGACCAGAACGGCGGCGGCGCGGGTCAGGAGCGGACGGACATCGGCCGTAAAGGGTCGGAATTCAATCCGGTTCTCGACGCCGAGGGCCCTGGCCAGATCCAGCAGCTGCAGGTGATAGGCCTTGTCAATGGAACCGACCAGCACCAGTTTATACGGCTCCGGCAGTCCGGCTGTGGCAAACAGGACAATCGCCTCGTCGGGATGCTTATGCGGGGCCAGCGTACCGGCCAGGAAAAGCACCTCGGGGGCCTTCGGGAGCAGCAAGGTCACGGCCGATGCAGGTAGCACCGCGTCCGGAATGCATACGGCCTTATCCAAGCATAAGTAATCCTTCAGGCCGGGGGTAATGGCGACCACGGCGTCGGAGGAGAGAAGTTTCCTACGCCAGGCCTCCATGGACGGAAACATCCGCAGGCCAAGGCCCACATCGGGATATTCGCGGATATGCCAGACATGCGGCACGCCGAGGGCACGGGCGATGCGGGGGCCTATGTCGACGGTCGAGGAATTGGTATGGACCAGGTCCACGGAGCCGGCCAGCTCCCGGCGGACGCGGCGGACGCAGCGGCACTGGGTCACGGCACGGCCGAGCCAATGCGGCACCCAGCGCAGCACCCGGACAAAACCGCTCGCCTGGAATGACGCCCTATAGTATGGGACGACCAGGCAGCGATACCCCAGCGCGGCAAAATGGTCCAGGACGGGACCCGCCTCACGGAAGAGCAAAACCGGCTCTACGGCATCGCCCACGCAGGAAAGCAGGGTCTCCAGCGAGAGCGACGAACCGCCGATCTGGCGGTCCTCATTGGTGATATAGAGGACGCGGAAACTCATCCCTTAAGCGCCTTATCCAGGAAAGCCTTCGCATCGGCGAGGCCCTGCTGCGGGTCTGCCTTCAGCGCGTCGAAGCGGGGATCGAGCGGATCTGAGACGAGGGTCAGCGGCCGTTTGAAGACACCGGCGAAGACGGCGCCATGGAAGGAAGAAGTCACGATATGCTCGGCATCGCGCATCATCGTCAGGACCTTGCGGGGGTTCGCGGCGATATGGCGGTTGAAATAGAGGCTCGGGCGGTTGGAAAGGATCTTCAGCGGCAGCTGCATCTTGGCGGCTTTCCAGCGGGCGGAGTCGAGGACTTCATGCTCGCGGATCATGGGATAGGCCAGGATGAAACGGCGCCGACGGCCCTGTTTGAGCAGCGGCGTCCATGTCTCCGGAGGTGCCATAAGCGTCGGATCCGGAAGGAGCGTGCTGCCCGGGAAGAGTTCCTGCAGGGGCTTTTCGCGCACGCTGATGGCCGTGAAGCGCTCCTTGATGGCGGCGACGGTCTCATCGGAAAGGACCGACGAGCCGGCACTGGCGACCCATGCAATCACCGGCACGCCCGCAGGCAGATTCAGGCCCGTATAGACGGGATCGGGACCGCCGGTCTGTCCGGCGTTCCAGACCTGGTCGGAACCGACCAGATAGGCGTCTACCTTCTCGCTGAAGGGCCGCAGCGGCAGATAATGCCGGCGGAACCAGCGGAAACGAGCCGCCCGGGCATAGCGCCGGAGGCAAAGAGGAAGGAATTTCAGGATATAGAGCCTTTCATTGCGGAAACGGTTCGCGTCCCAGTAAAAGACGCGGCCATTGCGCTCCACGGTGGGATTGCGATAGTCGAGAACGACGGGCTCGTGGCCCATCTCCTTCAGAATCTGCACGCTCGCATACGCCTGCAGCACAGCCCCGTAGTTCCAGGGATAGTGGAAAGTCAGAATACCGATTTTCATAGCTTGATTCCTGCTTTGCGGGCCCATCGGCGGACGCGGATGCGGATAGCATTGCGCCGGCAGCGCCGTTCCGCGACGGAGTAACCTCTGCGAATATACGTATTTTCAAATAAATCAGCACCATCCTTTGGAGTAGAAGGTGCAAGAAAATTCGCTTGCATGACTTTTTCCAGCGCCACGGCGCGCCTTTCGACCGTCTCCCCGGGGAAATCGGCGGAAAACGCTTCCCCCGCCGGTGTATTGCACAGCAGCAACGAACAGCCGCGGTTGTCGTCCGCGAAGCCCGGCAGCGCCTTCTCGACGCCCCAGCAGTCCGCCATCGTCAGGTCGCTCACCCGCGCCACGCTGGCATATGGGCACACCGTACAGGACGGCCGCAGCATCAAATGCCGGTAGAACAGGTCCGTATACTCCCCGCCGACCACCCTTTCGTCGCCGAAAAAGAGCACCTCCTTATGTTCATGCCACCCCAGCGACGGGTCCCGGAACAGCACCCGGGTCAGTTTCTTCCCATGCCGCCGTTCCTGCTCGGCGAGATAGTCCCGCCAGACAAACGGCGCCGGCACGCCATGGCAGAGAATGTCCGCCAGCAGCAGCCCCTCGCGGTATTTCCGGCAGAGGCTCCCCACCCCCACGCACTGGCACGGCGTCCCCGTAAAGAGCACCCGCCGTCCCGCCTTGAGGTCCGCCAGCACCATCCGCGGAATAGATTGCCCGCATTCGCTCTGGACATATTTGCTCAGCCGCAGGGGTTCCAGCCCCTCCTCCGTCTCCACTCTCCGGTGCCGCACCACGAAATCGTCATCGATCGCGGCGCCATAGACCACCATCCCGGAGCGAACCGCCTTCCGCATCAGCGCAAAGGCCAATCCCCCGCTCTGGCTGCGGTCCATCAGTTCCGGAAAACGGATCGCTTCGGCGATTACAGATGCCCGATCAGGTCGGGCATAACGGGAATTGGCACTTTCGCCGGAAACCGGAGTGTCGGAAGCGGATGCAGCGGAGGAGGCAGTGGGTGCAAAACCCGTGGCCACCCTCGGCCACGTAAGAGGGTGGGGAGAACCGGAGGTTCGACTGGGGCCCGGAGCGCAGCGAAGGGCGGTTTTGCACCCACTGGCCTCCGCAGCGGAATCCGCGAATGAACAAGTATCTTCACATAAATGGCAGTCGACGCAGCGGTCCATGTCGACGCGGGGGTAGCGGAATCCCATGCCGTCGGGGACCATGGCGATGGCGTCATGGGGGCAGACCGCGGCACAGGCGCCGCAGCCGCAACAGTCCTTTCTGTCGGCGAGGCGGATCATCGGCGATGGAGGATTGAGCGTCGCTCATCGGCATCGAGGCCGAAAACGAAGATGCAGGCGGCGGTCCAGAGCACGGTCACGCCGGCGTGGACGAGGAAGCCCCACCAGCAGTCCAGCGGCAGCGCCCCCATCAGCAGCCAGGGCACGGCGACGGCCGCAGCGGCGACGACTATTTCGCGCCCGAGCACATCCGTCAGGAAGCGCCCGACGGGAAGGCCTATCATCCGGCGGAGCATGTAGAGCCGCGCGCAGAGGCAGCAGACGGCGATGACGATGGCGACGACATAGATGCAGTGGGCCGGGGCGCCCTGCCGCAGCAGGATGTAGTCCACCGGCAGGTTCAGCAGCTGGAGGCCGCCGACAAGCAGCTGATAATCACGGATTTTCCCGGTCGCCAGCATGGCGGTCACCATCGTATAGGAGATGGCCTCAACGGTCAAATAGACCAGCACGAGGCGGATAAAGAGCACCGTCCCCGCCGGCACCTCCGTCAGCCAGAGGTCCACAAGGAAAGGCGCGTTGAACACCACCGGCAGCACCACCAGCAGGAGCAGCCAGACGCTGATGCGCGAGCCGCGGAAAATGAGCCGGAACATATAGTCCCGCTCCCCTGCCGCATAGGATTTGGTGATCTGCGGATTGAGGGCGGTGGTAAAGGAGGTCACGAATTTCTGGACGGCGCCGTTGACCTGAGCGGCAAGGCCCCAGGCGGCATTGGCGGCGGTTCCGTAGAAGAGGTTCAGCAGCTGGTTGCCGCCCTGGTCCCGGAGGATGCCGGAACCCGAACCGATGAAATTCCATCCCGCAAAGGCGAACATTTCCCGGAAAAGCGGCCGGTCCAGCGACAGGCGATAGTGCGATTCGGGGAAATGGCGGTGGCAGAAGATGCCATAAAGGAGGCGTGTGACGAAGCTTACAACCACCAGCAGCGCCGCATAGAGCACCAGGCGGTCCCCGTCGGAAACGGCGATGGCATAGGCGACCGCCAGCTTGCCGCAGCCCTCGAAGAGGCTGATCCAGGCGAAAGCGCCCATGCGCTCATGCGCGATGATGGCGGCATTGTAGGGAACGCTGACCAGCTGGATGCCCAGCGACAGGAGCGACAGCTGCAGCACCCACCGGGCCGCCGGAATCCGTGCCGGATCCAGGACCATTTTGTGGGAAATCCACCAGAGGCCGGCGGGATCCGCCAGAATGACGATAAGCACGAACAGCAGCAGCTGGATGCAGACGGCGGTCCCGAAGATCTTCCGGAGCCGCTCCCCGTCGCCCTTCCCGAGTTCGAAGGTCAGGAAGCGGCTGATGGCGGTCGAGAGCGAGGCGGTCAGCACGGTGAACAGGGCCACAAAGCCCGCCACGGCGCTGTAGATGCCGAAATCGTCGGTCCCGAGACTCCGCAGCACGACGCGCGAGGTCACCAGGCCGACGCCCATCAGCACCAGCATCCGGAAATAGAGAAGGACCGTATTGCGTGCGATCCTTCTGCTTCTTTCCGATATGTTTACTTCATTATTCAGGTTTGTAACTGTCTTTCAGTGCCGTGGTCTTGTTGAAGACGGGGTGCTCGGGCGTGGCGTCCTTGTCGAGGACGTAGTAGCCGGTGCGCTCGAACTGGACGGCGATGCCGGACTCATCTTCGAGGAGGGCAGGCTCGGCCCATGCGCTCGCGACCACGAGGGATTCCGGATTGAGGAAGTCCTTGTAATCCTTGTCCTCGGGCACCTGCGACATGTCGGCAAGGGTGAAGAGGCGGTCGTAGTTGCGAAGCTCAATCTCGCGGGCGTGCGGGACGCTGACCCAGTGGATCGTGCCCTTGACGGAGCGCCAGGTGCCGGTCTTCGGGTGCGTTTCGGGATCATAGGTGCACCGCAGCTCGACAATCTTGCCGGTCTCGTCCTTGACGACTTCCTCGCACTTGATGATGTAGGTGTATTTCAGACGGACCTCGCCGCCGGGTTTGAGGCGGAAGAACTTGTTCGGGGCATCTTCCATGAAGTCGGCGCGCTCGATGAGGAGGTCGCGGCAGAACGGCACCTGACGGCTAGCGCCCTCCGGATCGGCGGGGTTGAGCGGGCAGTCGAACCATTCGACCTTGTCCTCGGGATAGTTCGTGATGGTGAGCTTCACCGGGTCCTGGACGACCATGTAGCGGTTGCTGCGCTCGTTGAGGTCCTGGCGGACGCACCACTCCAGCAGCTGGATGTCCATCAGCTGGTCGCGCTTGCTGACGCCAATCTTCTCGCAGAACATGCGGAGGGCCTTGGCGGTGTAGCCGCGCCGGCGGACGCCGCAGAGCGTCGGCATGCGGGGATCGTCCCAGCCGCTGACGAGGCCCTTCTGGACCAGCTCCAGCAGCTTGCGCTTGCTCATCAGCGTATAGGTCAGATTCAGCCTGGCGAATTCATACTGATGCGAAGGGAAGATGCCGAGCGTCTCGATGAACCAGTCGTAGAGCGGACGGTGGACGTCGAACTCGAGCGTGCAGATGGAGTGGGTGATGTGCTCGATGGAGTCGCACTGGCCGTGGGTGTAGTCGTACATCGGATAGATGCACCACTTGTCACCCGTACGGTGGTGGGTCGCATATTTGATGCGGTAGAGCAGCGGGTCGCGGAACATCATGTTCGGGTGCGCCATGTCGATCTTGGCGCGGAGCACCTTCTCGCCTTCCGCATACTTACCAGCCTTCATCTCCCGGAAGAGTCTCAGATTTTCCTCCACGGAGCGGTCGCGCCAGGGGCTCGGCGTGCCGGGGGTCTCCACGGTGCCGCGGTTCGCGCGAATCTCCTCCTGCGTCTGGTCGTCAACATAGGCGAGGCCGCGCTTGATCAGGTCCTCGGCCCACTCATAGAGCTGGTCGAAATAGTCCGACGCATAGAGTTCCTTGTCCCACTGGAAGCCGAGCCAGTTGATGTCTTCCTTGATGGAATCGACATACTCGGTATCCTCCTTGGTGGGGTTGGTGTCGTCATAACGCAGGTTCGTCTTGCCGCCGTACTTCTCGGCAAGACCGAAATTGAGGCAGATCGATTTGGCGTGGCCGAGATGCAGATAACCGTTCGGCTCCGGCGGGAAACGGGTCATGATGGACTGGTACTTCCCTTCCGCAAGATCCTTCTCGATAATCTCTTCCAAAAAATTGAGCTTTCTCGGCTCCTCGGCGACTGTTTTGTTCTCTTCCATATATCTGGGATGCTATTATATTCTAAACTTTCAAAGGTACGAAAAAAATGCGCAGGTAGCAATAATTATTCGTATCTTTGCGATGCAAATCCATCCAACGAGACCATGATCCGATCCATGACCGGCTACGGCAAGGCCGAAGCCCAGCTCGAAAGCGGCAAGCTGACCGTCGAAATCCGCTCCCTCAACGCCAAGAGCGCCGACATCAACATCAAGTCGACCCTCCTCCCCAAGGACAAGGACCTCATCGTCCGCCGAAAGATAGCCGAGCGCCTCCAGAGAGGCACCATCGACGTCTTTTTCACCTTCGAGGCCAATGCCGACGGCAGCGCCCGCCAAATCCCGGTCGCGCTCGTGAAAAACTATATGGAACAGCTCAGGGGCATCTGCTGCGCCAACAGCGAATTCATCGACGCAGCCCTTCTCGGGGCCATCCTCCGCTTCCCGGACGTAACGGACACCAAGAAGGCCGACATCATCACCGACGCCAACTGGCCGCTCGTGGAAAAGGCCCTTGACGGGGCCATCGATGCCCTCGACACCTACCGCGAGACCGAAGGCGCCGCCCTCGAGAAAGATGTCACGGGCCGCGTCAACCTCATCCTCAGTCTCTACGACGAGGTCGAGAGCCATGAGGCCGAGCGCATCGAGACCATCAAGGCCCATCTGCTGAAAAACCTGGATGAGTTGAGCCAGAAGCCCAATCCCGAGCGCTTCGAGCAGGAGCTCATCTACTATCTCGAGAAATACGACATCAACGAGGAGAAGGTCCGCCTCCGCCAGCACTGCAAGTACTTCATGGAGACCCTCGCCGGCGAACCCTACCCGGGCAAGAAACTCGGTTTCATCATCCAGGAAATGGGCCGCGAAATCAACACCACCGGCTCCAAGGCCAATCATGCGGGCATCCAGCAACTGGTTGTCCGCATGAAAGACGAGCTCGAGAAGATTCGCGAGCAGTCGATGAATATTCTCTAATTATCCTGCCGGAACCACTTCCAGAGGTCCTTGAAGGTGGACTTCTTGCCGAACATCAGCACGCCGACCTTGTAGATCTTGGCCGACATCCAGGCCATCAGGATGAAGGTCCCGACGAGGATCGCGAGCGACAGCACAATCTGCCACACGGGCGGGTCGAACGGGATGCGGGAGAGCATCACGATCGGGCTCGTGAACGGGATCATGGAGCCCCAGAAGACCACGCCGCTGTCGGGGGCCTTCATCGTATAGATGGAGATGAAAAAGCCGATCATCAGCGGGATGGTGAGGGGCAGCTGGAGCTGCTGGGTATCCGCTTCGGTCTCGACAGCCGAGCCGATCGCCGCATAGAGCGAGGCGTAGAGCAGGTAGCCGAAGACGAAGAAGAGAATGAAGCAGGTCAGCAGGCTGCCATAGTTCAGCGTACCGAGCGTCGAGAAGATGACGGCAATGCCGGACATGTCGCCGGCCATGCCGGTCGGGTCCGCGGCGGCGCCAAAGAGCGTGTCGAAGCCCACGAAGGACCCGATGACGGCGAGAATACCCACCGTCAGCAGCACCCACAGCAGGAACTGGGTCATGGCGACGAGCGCCACGCCGATGATCTTGCCGAACATCAGCTCGGTCGCCTTCACCGACGAAATCAGCACCTCCACCACGCGGCTGGATTTCTCCTCGATGACGGAGGACATCACCATGCCGCAGAACATCATGATGAAGAGGTAAAGCGCCATGCCGAGAATCATCGACAGGATCGACAGCACGCCGGATTCGGAGAACGCGACGGAGCCGTCGTCGTTGACCTTCATGGGGACGAGATTGATCTCGCTGCGGACCGAATCCATCGCCTCCACGAGGTTCAGGCCGGTTTCGCGCTCATAATTGGCGATGCGGTAGTTCTCGATGGTGCCGTTGATGTCGTCCTTGATCAGGGCGGTCGTTTCCATGCCGAGGTCCTTGCGGGAATAGGCCGTGGCAACGAAATTTCGGTTCAGCGTGTCCAGCGGAACGATGGCGACGATGGCGTCGGCGCCGCTCTGATTCAGCAGGCCCGTCAGCTTGGCGGCGTCGGGCTTGAGCTCTTCGTTGAGGCCGAGGTCGACGTCACCGAGCGGGAGATAGGTCACCGTGGAGCGGCTGTGGAGGCTGTCGGCGATGAATCCGGCATAGTCCACGACGCCGACTTTCTTGGCGTCTTCCTTGGCGCCGGCCATGATCAGGGACGGCAGGAGGCAGACACCGGCGAAAAGAATCGGGGCGACGAATGTGATGATGAGGAAGCTTTTCTTTTTGACTTTGTTGAGATACTCCCTCGCAATGATGATCTTGAGTCTGGAAAGATTCATATTACACGCCCTCCGTAACCAGTTTAATGAAAATGTCGTTCATACGGGGAATCACCTCCTTGAAACTGTGGAAGGTAGCTCCCTCGGCAATCAGTTCCGTCAGCCGGTCGTTGACCTCGGCCCGCGGCACCACCTGCTTCTGCGGCTGCAGCTTCGCGTCG
>CAMKRY010000022.1 GCA_946415345.1 uncultured Bacteroidales bacterium
TCATCGATTCGACACAATTAAGACTGCAAAATTAGTTAATATTTCGTAAATTTGCGATCCGAAATCAATCTATAAAACACAATATGAGAAAGAAAATCGTTGCAGGCAACTGGAAGATGAATACGACCAGACCTGATGGTATCGAACTGGCGGAGGCCGTTGCTGCCCGCGCCGCGGAAGTCCCCGAAGGGGTGGGCCTGATCATTGCCCCGCCTTTCACCCATCTGTGCTGCTGCGGCAAGCGGCTCAAAGGCACCAAGGTCGAGCTTTCTGCCCAGAATTGCGCGGACCACGCGAAGGGCGCCTACACCGGCGAGGTCTCCGTGGATATGCTCAAGGCCGTTGGCTGCCAGTGGACCATCCTGGGCCACTCCGAGCGTCGCCAGTACTACGGCGAGACCGATGAGAAACTGGTCGAGAAAGTGAAGCTCGCCCTCGGCGCCGGACTCGGCGTGATCCTCTGCGTCGGCGAGAACCTCGACGAGCGCGAGGCCGGCAAGCACTTCGACGTCGTCAAGGCACAGACCGAGGCCGTCCTCTACAACTTCTCCGCCGAGGAGATGAAGCATATCGTCATCGCCTATGAGCCCGTCTGGGCCATCGGTACCGGCAAGACCGCCACGGCTGCCCAGGCCGAGGAGATCCACGCCTGCATCCGTAACGTCATCGAGGCCAAGTTCGGGGCGAAGGTCGCCGACGACATGACCATCCTCTATGGCGGTTCCTGCAAGCCGTCCAACGCCAAGGAACTCTTTGCTGAGAAGGACATCGACGGTGGCCTCATCGGCGGCGCCGCCCTCAAGGCCGACGACTTCCTCGGTATCGCCCTTTCCTTCTAATCAGAAGGAGAAAAGACAATAAAAGCCGGCAGCGATGCCGGCTTTTTCTATTTCTGCAGGACCTGCACGACGATGCCGATCCCCTTTTTGGAATTCCAGAGCCAGATGCGGCCGTCGTCGCCGAATTGCTTGACGGTGAAGCTGAGACCGGATTCTTTCCGGATGCTGCCGCCGGCGCTGGCCCATTCGAGATCCGCCTTGACCGCTTCGCCGACCTTTTCCGGGAGGGAATGGCAGGTCAGGATATAATAGGAGGACTGGTCGTCCGAAAAGGCGCGGAATTCCTTCCGGGCGGCGCTGTAGCCGAGCTGCCAGGTTTTCGGGTCATATTGGACGACGGTCTTGCCGTCGGACTGGAGATAGAGGCCGTCCCCCTTGATGAAACTGGGGCTCATCTCCTTCGAGTGGTGGCAGGCGCCCAGCAGGAACGACGCAAGCAATATGAGAAGGACTTTTTTCATCGGACGGTAATCTCTTTCATAAGAATGTCTTCACTGCCGTCCTGGGCCGTCAGGATGGCTTTCAGCGTTCCGCTATGGCCCGGCGTAAAGTAGCCGTCGCCGCCGGTCGTGACGTCCAGGCCGTCGAAGCGCCAGCTGACACTCATGCCATCGGGCAGGTGATAGACGCGCAAGGGGAACTTCGCATCCGTGGAGAAGCAGCCGTCGTCGCGGCGACCCAGGGTCGGAAGGAAGATGAACGGGCGGCTGCCGGGGAGGGTCGATTTGGTGGTGAAATTGCAGGAACGGGCGTTGACAGGGCTGCCGCCGGACTTGAAGCAGGCCTTGGCGGTATAGGCTTTCTTGGCCTCCAGCCCCTCCAGGGTGACGGCATAATGCCCGGGCTTCCAGGGCCGGACCTCAATCTCCTGCTGCTCCTTGCCGGCCGGTCCCCAGATGATCCAGGAACTGCCGTAGTATTCGGCGATGTCCGTCGTCCAGCTGATGATGGCGGCATCCTGGAAAACATCGTCCGAAATGGTCTTCACTTCGGGAATGCGGAGGGTTTCGGCGCCGCTGACGGTGAACAGGATGTCGTCACCGTCCAGGCGGATGTCCGTCAGGGAGAGACCGGATGCCGTTCCGCTCCAGAAAAGGAAGGCGGGCTGGGTGTTGGGGGTAAAGGAGACGCGTTCTTCCTGCGGGAAGAAGGCGCGGGGGATCAGGTCGCGGAGCTTCCCTTCGGTGCGGGCGCTGGCAAAACGGGAAACGATGGAGGGATCCGCCTCGATGAGGTCGACGCAGGGGTGGGTCGGGTTGCAGTTGATGGAATTGTCTTTCCAGCGGGCCGCCGCCGTTTTTTCTCCGGCGGTATTGTCCGAGCGGTCGATGTGGTAAATGAGGAGGCCGGCACCGCCGATATAGGCGTCCCATCCTTCCTGCGCGCGGCATTCGAAGATGTAGTATTCCCCGGCCTTGTCTGTCTGCAGGATCAGGCAGTCGCCTTCCCGGTGGATGGGGGAGAGACGCTGCTCGCCTTCCGCAAGCGGCCGAGGCACGCTCAGTCCGAGAAGCCAGCGCTCGACGGCGGTATAATAGGGCGGGGTCATGCTGCCGCCGTTGCGGTTTCCGCTGTCCATCAGGGAGAGCGAGGCCCAGAGGCCTTCGGAGATGCCGCCGCTGCTTTCGTAGTCGGTGTCGTAGAAGTCGGGAAGTCCCAGGGTATGGCTGTATTCGTGGCAGAAGGTGCCGATACCGGTCAGGGTCGTCGAGTTGCGGGAGGTGTACATCAACTCGGAGGTCGTCGCGTAGTTGTTGATGAGTACGCCGTCCAGGGAGACGGTGAGGCCGGCGCCGTCGCGGAGATACCACTGGTGCGACCAGATGTGGTCGTCTCCGGCGCCTTCGGATTCGTCAGCGCCGGCATAAACGACGAACACGTTGTCGACGGTGCCGTCCCCGTCTGTGTCATAGCGCGAGAAATCCACTTCGGCATCAGCCAGCTGGCAGGCGTCGCGGATCATCAGATGGGGATTCGTGTCGTTGCCTTCGCTGTCGTTCTTTCCGTAATAGGCGTAGCGGTTCGGCAGCGTGACGATGGAGGAAACCTCGAAACTGAACTGCGTACCCACGCCGGCGAACTGGTCTTCGAAGTACTGCCGGGCATCATTGTTCAGCCGTTGGGAGAAATCATCGCGGCTGTAGCGGAATTTCAGGTCGGAGAACTGGGCCAGGATGACGAGGATATGCCGTTCGGCGGGGAATTGCGCCCGGGGGACGGGAACGGTCAGGCTGCGGGCCCGAAGCCCGTTCGCGACGCTTCGTTTCTGCGCGGCCAGACGGGCGAGCGTTTCATGGGGGATCGAGCGGCTCCGGGCCAGTACGGACGGGGGTGTTGCCGGATCGTTGGCCCGCCAGGCAGTCTGTTCGCGCCGTCCTTCCGGCGTAAAATATATATAATGGTAAAAACCGTCTTCGCCGAGGGCGATGGCGCAGCCGTCTTCCGTGGTCAGGAGTTTGTGGAATTCGTCGCCCTGAAGGATGGCGTTGACCTCCTGGCCGTCCGGCTGCCGCAGCACGATGTGGCGTCGCCCCGCAGGAGCGGCGGCGGCCAGCAGGCTCAGCGACAGGAGCACCGTCAGAAAAAGGATTCTTTTCGGCATGGGCGGTATAGGTTTCAGGGGGCAATTTAGCCGAAAAAAGGGAGAAAAGCAAGAAGCCGGCCCCGAAATCGGAAACCGGCTTCTAAACGTGTACTAAAACCTAAACCTGCTTTATAGATGCAAAGCGTTTTTAAAACGTTGCACGAAAAGTGAAAATTTTTTCAAAAAAACTTCGGGGCTTAGGTTCTGTACGTCAAAAATGCGAAATTACTTCGCAGCCTCGACGGAAACTTTGCGGAACTCCTTGAGATCCTTCATGAGGTTGAGGGCGGCCTTGCGGGCGCGGGCGCCAGCGGCTTTGTTACCCTTAACTACCTGAGCTTCAGCGTTCTTCGCAAATTCAGCGTACTCGGCGTTGATTTTTTCAACAAGTGCTTTCATTTCTTTTGGTTATTTATAGTTCGTTAAACGTAAGTGCAATTCTTTGCGCAAGTTAGGGAAATAAAATTCAAAAAACAAATCTTTTTTTGCAAAAAATCAGTTTTTACGCCTGCTATTTAGTGAATTCATGGCGATTTCGGGTCCGGCGAGCGCAAAAGTCTGGATTCCCTCCGCAATCCGAAGGCCTGTCTCATGAATCTCTTCCTTCTGTTCCGGGGTCAGGTCTCCCAGGACGAAATCGATCTGGCCGCCGCGCTGAAACTCGTTGCCGATACCCACGCGGATGCGGGTCCACTGGTCGCTGCCGAGCATTTCGGTGATGTTCTCCAGGCCGTTGTGGCCACCGGAAGAACCGTTGCGACGCATACGGATGGTCCCGAAGGGGAGGTTGAGGTCGTCGGAGACGACGATGAGATGCTCCAGCGGCAGCTTGAGTTTACGCAGCCAGAAACGGACGGCGTTGCCGCTGAGATTCATGTAGGTGGAGGGCTTGAGCAGAACGAACTTCCGCCCCTTGACGGTGATTTCCGTTACGTCGCCGTAGCGTTTCGAGGAAAAAACGGCATTGGATGCCTGAGCCCAGGCATCCAATACCATAAATCCTACGTTGTGACGGGTACCGGCGTACTCGTTGCCGATGTTGCCGAGCCCGACGACAAGGAAACTGTCCATAAGGCTCCGTTAAGCCTCGGCCTCGGCCTTGGCGGCGGCGAGCATCTGACGGGTGGACTTCACGCGGCAGATGACGGTCGTCTTCGGGGAGAGGATCGTGACGTTCTCGAAGTGGACGTCGCCGGCGGCGATGGCCTTGTCGAGCTGGAGGTTGGTGATGTCAACCGGGAGCTCGTCCGGGAGGTTCTCCATGAGGGCGCTGACGCGGAGCTTGCGGCTCACGAGCGTGAACTTACCACCGGCCTGGACACCCGCGGCGTGGCCCGTAATGGTGATCGGGACGTCGATGGCGATCGGCTTGTCGGCGCTGACGGCCAGGAAGTCGATGTGGAGGCAGTTGTCGTCCACCGGGTGGAACTGGAGCTCGTGGGTGATGGCGGAGTAGGTCTTGCCATTGGAGAGCTTCAGGTCGACGATGAAGGACGCGGGGGTATACAGGAGACCCTTGAGATCCTTTTCCTTGACGGTGAAGAGAATGTTGTCTACGCCTTTGCCATAGAGGTTGCAGGGAACGAGACCCTGGCGGCGGAAGGCCTTGATGACGGCCTTGTTTCCGACCTCGCGGATCTGGCCTTCAAGCTGGAAATGCTTCATTGTTTTTGTTTTAAAATGTGTTACTCAGTCCTTCAATGAGGACCCCATTGCACCAAAAGCCGCTGACCGGCTTTTATTTGCGGGCGCAAAGTTAGAAATAATTTTTTATTTGACAAGCGCCGTGGCCTCGTTCCAGGAAACATTTTCCCGGTACCATCCCTTCAAATAGTCGCTGCCGTTCGAGGGCAGGAACATGGACAGGCCGCTGAAATGGGTGATCGGGATGGAGAGGAAATAGGGCGTCGCCGCCTTGTAGATGATGCATTGGTCCATGGCGGCCTTCAGTTTCGCCTGCTCCTCGTCATCGATGCCGGCGCGCAGAAGGATATCCTCCAGGTCATAGAACCAGTGCTTGTCATAGCGATAATAGCGCTGCACCGGGGCGGGATTCATCGTTGCAATGACATCGCGGTATTTTTCGAAGAGGTCCCTGCAGACTTCCGCGAGGGGATCCATCTGCTGCAGGTCCACCACGGAAACGGTAGCGGATCGTGACTGGCCGGTCTGGGAATCGTACTGCTCGAAGTAATCCATGGCGGCTCGGGTCGCACCTCCCTCTCCGGGGACGAGCAGGCGCCGGGCCATCTTCTCGTAGTCGAAGCCGTACGCCAGCGTTTCCGTCTGGGTGAAGGCAATCGTATCCACGACTTCCCGCAGTTCCCAGGCCACTTCCACGCCGCCCATCAGGCAGACGTCCAGAATCAGATAATTGAGGCGCATCGGGATGGCGTTGCGAAGGTCTTTTAAGTCGATTTCGTGGCTGACCTTGCCTACCAGGTCCTGGCCGAGGCTGCGCTTTTCGGGAGCGGCCCAGATGTCGCCGCTGCCGTCATAGTTCTCCGGGTTGGTGAAATAACCTTCCGGGAGCCAGCCGGTTCCATGCGAGGATACGACCATGCCGTAGGTGCTGCCGGGGAAGGCGCTCTTGACGAAGGAAAGGACCGTGTTGACCGTTTCTGCGGAACTGGCAATGGTCTCCGGGCCGATGCCGGGGACGTCCAGCGTGTCGCGTACGGCCTTCCCGGCGCCGTCCTTATAGATTCGGAAAAGAGCGGGGGCAGACGGGGTCGTATAGTTGCCGGCGTAGACAGGCAGGCGGCTGAAGACGAGCAGGACGTTGTCACCGATGTGCTTTCCGGGGATAAAATCTCCGTTCGTCAGGTCGTCGATATCGTCCCGAAGATAGCCGCTGAGGCTGTTGTAGCCAGCGGAATATAGCAGCATGACGCGGCGGTTGCGGGGCTGCGGGATGCGTCCGGCGTGAGAAGTGCGGGGCTGGTCTTCCTGGTCGCCGGTCCGGAATTCCTCCTTGCGGCAGGATACGCCGAGGGTCAGCAGCAGGAGTGCCGCTGTCAGGAGTCTGTATGCGAACCGTCCGGACATGCTTTTCTTATTTCAACTTGCAAAGTTAGCAAGAATTTCGCAAATTTGTCATCCAAAGATATACTGACCACCAATTATGAAAAGATTCATTGGAATGATGCTTTTACTGGCAACCCTTCCTTCCGTCCTTTCCTGCCTCGGACCGAGGAAGAACCCCGACCCCGATTTCAAATACCAGATCGATGCCTTCGCCGACCTCAAGGTGATGCGCTACAAGGTCCCCGGCTGGGAGAACCTGTCGCTGCAGCAGAAGGCCTACGCCTACCATCTCGCCGAGGCGGCGAAGTATGGCCGCGACATCCTCTGGGACCAGAACTGCAAGGACAATCTCCGCGTGCGCCACGCCGTCGAGGCGATCATCGCCGGCTATGAGGGCGACCGCGCCTGCGAGGACTATGCAGCCTTCGAGGTCTACGCCAAGCGCCTCTTCTTCTCCAACGGCATGCACCACCACTACGGCGAGAAAAAGTTCCTGCCGGAGTGCCCGCGGGAGTATTTCGCCTCGCTGATGGAGGCCGTCGGCTATGCGGACGAGGGCCTGCTTGAAATTATCTACAATCCCGACATCTATCCCTGGCGCCGCACTCCGGAAACGACCGGCGACATCGTCAAGGCTTCGGCCGTCAACTTCTATGAAGGCGTGAGCCGCGACGAGGTGGAGAAATACTATGCCTCCATCATGGACCCGAAGGATCCGACCCCGATTTCCTATGGCCTCAACACGAAGGTCGTCAAGGGCGAGGACGGCGTCATCCGCGAGCTGCCCTGGAAGGTCGGCGGCATCTATGGCCCCGCCATCGAGAAGATCTGTCTCGAGCTGGAACTGGCCCGCGGATTTGCCGAGAATGAGATTCAGAACCGCGCCCTGGGACTGCTGATCGAGTATTATCAGACCGGCGACCTGCGCAAGTGGGACGAGTTCAATATCGAGTGGGTCAAGGACACCCTCGGCACGGTCGATTTCATCAACGGCTTCATCGAAGACTACAATGACCCGCTCGGCCGCAAGGCTTCCTGGGAGGGTTATGTCAATATCAAGGACTTCGAGGCGTCCGAGCGTTCCGTGGCCCTGAGCGCCAACGCCCAGTGGTTCGAGGACAACTCGCCGGTCGATCCGCGCTTCCGCAAGAAAACGGTCAAGGGCGTTTCCGCCAAGGTCATCAATGCCGTCTGCCTCGCCGGTGACAGCTATCCGTCCACGCCAATTGGCATCAACCTCCCCAACGCCGACTGGATCCGCAAGGAGCATGGCTCCAAGAGCGTGACCATCGCCAACATCACCCACGCCTATGACTATGCGGCGCAGGAACTCCCGACCTCCACCCTGGCGGAATTCGCCTGGGACGAGGATGAAATCGCCTTCTACCGCAAGTGGGGCGGCATCGCCGACGAGATCCATACCGACCTCCACGAGTGCCTCGGCCATGGCTCCGGCCAGCTGCTGCCCGGCGTGTCCACGACCGCGATGGGTGAGTATGCTTCCGCCCTGGAAGAGGCGAGAGCCGACCTCTTCGGCCTCTACTACACGGCCGACCCGAAGATGGTCGAGCTCGGGATCATGCCCGATCCGGAGGCTTACAAGGCGGAGTACCAGAACTACATCCGCAATGGCCTGATGGTCCAGTTTACCCGCATCAAACTCGGCGACCTCAATACCGAGGCCCACATGCAGAACCGCAAGCTCATCGCCGAATGGTGCTATGAGAAGGGACGTGCGGACAACGTCATCGAGCGCAAGGTCCGCGACGGCAAGACCTATTTCGTCGTCAACGACTTCGTGGCTCTGCGCGGCCTGTTCGCCGAACTGCTCGGCGAGATCCAGCGCATCAAGTCCGAGGGCGATTACGAGGCCGGCAAGAACCTCATCGAGACCTATGCCGTCCACATCGACCCCGAGCTCCACAAAGAGGTGCTCGAGCGCTATGAGAAGCTGAACCTCAAGCCTTACGGCGGCTTCATCAATCCCGACATCGTCCCCATCGTCAAGGATGGCGAGATTGTCGACTACGAGATCGTCTACACCGACGACTACCTCGGCCAGATGATGCAGTACGGTCGCGACTACGGTACCCTCTAGAGTCATACAGGACTACGGCTCGTACCTTTCCATCGAGCGTGGGATGTCACCGAACACGGTGGCATCCTACGTCGGTGATGTGACGGCTTTCTTTGAGAAAACCGGTGCGGAAACGGCCCGGGAAGTGACCACGGAGACGGTGCTGGACTATTTCGCCCGCCTGTCGGAGGGGGTTTCCAAGCGCTCCCAGGCCCGCGCCCTCAGCGCCCTGCGGTCCTTTTTCGGCTGGTGCATCCTGGAAGGGGAGCGCAAAGATGACCCCACAGACGGGGTGGACATGCCGAAGATCGGCCGCTATCTGCCGGATGTGCTGTCCGTCGAGGAAGTGACGAAGATTCTCGACTCCGTGGACCTGTCCAAGCCGGGCGGCCTCCGCGACAGGGCCATCCTGGAGGTGCTTTACGGCTGCGGCCTTCGCGTCAGCGAGCTCTGCGGCCTTCGCATCAGCCAGGTCTATCTGGAGGAGGGTTTCGTCCGCGTCGTCGGCAAGGGCGACAAACAGCGCCTCGTGCCCCTCGGTGACATGGCCGCCGATGCCATTCGCGCCTACCTGCCCGCCCGCACGGATCCGCAGCGGGGGAGCGAGGACATTCTCTTCCTGAATAAAGCCGGTACGGCCCTCAGCAGGGTATCTGTATTTAATATGGTAAAGAATCAGGCGATGGCTGCCGGCATCTACAAGACCATTTCCCCGCACACCTTCCGGCACTCTTTTGCGACGCATCTCGTGGAGAACGGCGCCGACCTTCGCGTCGTCCAGGAAATGCTCGGCCACGAAAGCATCCTCACCACCGAAATCTACACCCACATCGACTCCGCCACCTGGCAGGCCGACATCCTGTCGCATCATCCCCGCGGCTAACCCCTTGCCGTCATGCCCGACTACGATCGGGCATCCGAGCGTGGCTGCTCTCCCGAAAAATAGTGTGCATTCCCTCCTAAAATGGGAGGAGGGAGTGCACGAAAATGCCGGGAAAGTGTGCATTCCCTCCCTGTTTAGCCAGAGGGAAAGCACGCTTCATTATGGCATGCCGCATTGGCCCCTGCCAGGCGCGTTTGCAGCTGGAGAGGTATAGAATAGCGATTCTGTGCAAACGCGAGGCAAAACAATGATACGTTATCTGAGGGCAGGTGAGATAGGTAAGTTGGAATCCTTGTACCGGATGATTCTGGATTCGGTGGAAGCGTTGGAGGAGGCGAAAGGAGTGCCGATGTTCTGTTCGTTAACGCTCGAGCGTTTAGTCCAGTTCCCCTTTGCATCTACCTTCTCATTTGTATAAAGAATATAGCCAGTCAATTCGGCGGGATCATCCGGTCCGTCGAAGGTGCCGCCATCACTCTTGGGAGAGTAAAAAGATTCTTGAATCAGATTGCCATTGCTATCGTAAGTGTATAATACCCGATCCAGCAAAGAATACGCTGTTTCAATCTGATTGTTTTGGTTGTAGCTATAAAAGGTGAGGCTCTCTCCACCGTCATAATCACCTATGCATCGGCCCATTTTATCATAAAAGCGGTATTGTGCAATAGCGAACCCATCATCATATTCATCTAAGTTTAAAAGGCGGGTTACCGGGAAGGAACTGTCGGCAAGGGCTTTTCTATATAATGACAAAGAGTAACCGAATTTCTGTGTTAACTCTTGGTAGGAAGAAAAGACATCCTCTTGCGTATAATAAAAACAACGGTTCCTATCATCGAAGTGTATGGGCTCTCCCTTATAACCATTCCAAGTCGTTTCAACAGATTCGACAGGGAATTGAGGGTTAAGGCCGAAAAGAGCCAGGTCGCCTACGGGAGTGTCTGCTTTCGCATTGTTTTTTCCGGAATTGCTGCCGCAGGATGCCATCAGAAGGCCTGCCATGAGGGTACAGAAAACAAATGAATAGCGCTTCATATCAGGTGCTTTTATTAAGATTTGTGTTTGCTCTGAAGAATGTCCCGTACAGCGGACTCGACATCGTCGTAGTCGTAGCCGCGGGAGAGGCCGAACTTCAGCAGCTTCAGGCGGAAGGCGGGATCGCCTTCGAGGGTGCGGGCTTTGGCCTGGAGGAGCTTCAGGAGTTTGGCGGAAGCCTTGTCGGGGTCGATTTCCGTGAGGGCGTCGGCGATGATGTCGCGGGAGATGCCCTTCCCGGCGAGCATGTACTTGAGCTTGGCTTCGCCCCAGCCCTGGAGCGAGGACTTCTCCCGGACGAAGGCGCCGGCGTAGCGGCGGTCGTCTACGAAGCCGTCCTTTACGAGCGACGCGACGATCTTCTCCGCGGCATCAGCGTCCCCGCCGAGCGCCTTGAGGGCCTTGCGGCGGATGTCTGAGCTGCAGTATTCCATGCGGGCGCACTGGCGCTCGTAGCGCTCCAGGATCTTTTTCGGGTCCGGATCAGAATTCATAGCCGAGGGAGAGATAGAATCCGGGACTGCCGGTCAGGCTGTCCCAGGTGAGGTTGGCCTTGATCGGCCCGAAGAAGGAGTTGTATCCATAGCCGAGGGCCGCGCCGAAAAGGAAGCGGCCTCTCTTGAAGGTATCCAGCTCCGTGAAATCATACGAAGCCCCGAGAGCGCCGGTGAAGAAGTGGTCCTTCGCGAGGTTGTAGCGCAGGGCTAGCTGGGCGACACCGAGATACTGCCCGGTCAGGGCGATGTTGCCGAGTCCGGCGAAGGGAATCTGCCAGTCGAAGTAGCGTCCGCCGAACTCGCCGCCGAGATAGTTGGCATGGGTCAGGGGAACTTCGTCTCCGATGACCATCCTGGCATTCACGGAGGGCAGCAGGTCCCATTGCTCGGCCAGGGGGAAGACCTGGCGCCAGGAGGCGGACACGGTCGTGAAATTGGGGAGCGAGCCGTCCGACACGGTCAGGACATGGTCTACGTCGATGCCGAGCGTGAAGCCCGACTTCGGGAAATAGGCGTGGTCCAGCGTGTTGGCACGGAAGCGGAAGAAGAAGGCGACATTGTCTCGGATCTTGCGGTCCTGGGGGAGAGCAAGGTCCATATCGTTTTCGGGCACGAAGGTCCGGACGCGGGTCAGTTCATTCCTCAGGCCGAGCCGGAAGTCGATGGTCGACCATTCGAGGTTCGAGAGGTAGAACTGCTGCGACAGTGACCAGGAAGACAGCAGATAAGGGTCTTCTTCGACAAAGACCCGGTCCCGGAGGTTCTGTTTCCAGTCCACGAGGATGTTGAGGGTCGGCCATGCCGGGGCGTCGAAGGAATAGAGGGCCGAGATCATCGGATTCTGCCCGACCTTGGCCGTGAAGTCGAATTTCTGGCCGCTGAGTTTGTTGACCCCGAGGCCGACGTTGAACAGGACGGAGACCAGTTCTTCCGTGTCGAGGCGGCCGCCGATGCCGATGCGGCTCACGGGGGCCCGGCGGCAGCGGATGCGTAGGCTGTAAGGATCACCTTCCCCGAGGAGGTCGTAATTGACGTACTCGAAAGCCCGCGTGCTGAAGATACGGGTGACGGCGTCCTCGATCTGAAGCTTGCTGACGGGGCTTTCCGTCAGGTAGGCGATGCGGTGGCGGATATAGTTGGCATCCGCGCGGGATACGCCCGAAACGAGGATGGTATCGATCCGGATGGACTCCTGGCTGAGGTCGACGGCCTTCCGGGCAGGCTTCCGGGCATGGGCATTCCCCAGCCGCTCGCGGATCATCTGCAGCGAATCGGCCTTGGCCTCGGCGGCCTCGTAGCCGCGGGCGATGATGGTTTCGATGGACGCGGCGTCGAAACTGAGCATGTCGAACTCGTGGAGGTCCGGCTTGATGGTCACCGTCGGGATGGAGAGCGTCCGCTCGTAGGCGTCGTTGGAGAGCATGTCGATGCCCTTGTAGAGGATGTCGCCGAGATTGTAGATCTCTTCATAGCCCTTGACGGCGTCGGAAAGCTCGATGCCGATGATGATGTCCGCCCCGATGTCCCGGGCGAGGTCTGCCGGGAAATTGTTGCGCATGCCGCCGTCGAGAAGGATCTGGTTGCCGATGCGCACGGGCTTGAACATGCCGGGGATGGACATCGTCGAGCGCATGGCCGTCGTCAGCGGACCGTCATGCCAGACCTTGGCCTTGCCGCTCACCACGTCCGTCGCGACGCAGATGAAGGGAATCGGCATGTCGAGGAAGTGGAGGTTGTCCTTCTGGTAACCGACGGTCAGCGAGGAAAGCAGGTTGCAGACGTTGTAGCCGCTGTAGAGGCCGGAAGGAAGGCTGTTGAGGACGTTGCGGCGCTTGAAGGAGGTGGCGGAGGAGCCGGAGGACAGGTTGAGCCGGCCGGTGCCGTTGCCGCCGAGGTCGACGCCGAGGCTGTCCGTGACGCTCTGCTGCTCGAGATCGGCCGTGCGGTAGAAAAACGGGAAGGAGATTCCGTACTTGCGCTTGTATTCGGCCTCCTGCACGGTGATATATTCGCGGGCGATCCGGTCCGACAGCAGCAGGTCCCAGTTCGCCGTCCGGAAAAGGCTGTCGAGGTATTCAGGGGTGTAACCGACGCTGTAGAGGCCGCCGACCAGGCCGCCGATGCTCGTGCCGATCACCACGTCGACGGGAATGTCGAGCTGCTCCATATAGCGCAGGGCGCCGACATGGGCCGCTCCCTTGGCGCCGCCGCCGCTGAGGACGAGGGCGACGGAAGGGCGGCTCCGGTGGATCCGTTTCATGTAGGAGCGCAGTTCCCTCAGGGCTTTTTCATCGCTCTCGCCGTCGAGGCCGAAACCCGAGGACGACGAGGCCTGGGCTCCCGCCAGCAGCGGCAGCAGCATCAGGATCGCTATGAGGAGGGACTTACGCATCGCTGTGGGAATGGGTCCCGGCCAGCAGCCCGCAGGCGGCGAAGATGTCTTCTCCGCGGGAAGCACGCACGGTCGCCGTCACGCCGCGGCGTTCGAGCCGCTCTCGGAAAGCTTCCATGGCGCCGGTGTCGGAGGTGCTGTAGGGGAAATCGGGGATCTGGTGGAAACGGATGAGGTTCACGCGGCACTCCAGACCCTTCAGCATGCGGGCGAGCTCGTCGGCATGGCGGAAGGAGTCGTTGTAGCCGGAGAACAGGGTATATTCGAAACTGACGCGCCGCTGACCGGTGAAATCGTACCGGCGGATGAGCTCCAGCACGTCGCGGATCGGGTAGGCCTTCTCCACGGGCATCAGCGCGAGGCGCTCAGCGGGGAAGGGGTCGTGGAGGCTGACGGCCAGGTGGCAGCGGGACTCGTCGAGGTAGCGCTTGAGATTCGGCAGGACGCCGATGGTGCTGAGGGTGATGCGCTTCGGGCTCCAGGCAAAGCCCCATTCGGCAGTGAGGACGGTGATGACCCGGGATACTTCCTCCCAGTTGTCCAGCGGCTCGCCCATGCCCATGAAGACCGTGTTCGTCAGGCCGTCGGATTCCTCGACGGCGAGGTACTGCGAGAGGATCTCCGAGGCGGTGAGGCTGCCGTGGAAGCCCTGGCGGCCGGTCATGCAGAAGCGGCAGCCCATCTTGCAGCCGGCTTGGGATGAGACACAGAGGGTCTTTCGGTCTCCGTCCGGAATCATGACCGTCTCGATGCTGTCGAGCCCGCCTTCCTTAGCGCGCGTATAAGGGAAAAGGTATTTGCGCGTGCCGTCCTTCGACGTCTGGCAGTCGATCGGGAGGGTCATGCCGACCTCGTACTCTTCCTTCAGCCGCGCCCGGCCCTCTTTGGAGAGGTTGGTCATGGCGTCGATGTCGCGGACTTTTTTCTGGTAGAGCCAGCGCGCGATCTGCCCGCCGGCAAAGCCGGGAAGGCCGCAGGAAAGGGCGATTTCCTTCAGCTCTGCGGGGGTCTTTCCAAGGAGAACGGTTTTCATCGGCGGGGCGGTTTAATTTTCTACAAAAATAAGCAAAAAAAATGGTTCCCTTCAACCGAAATTTTTATATCTTTGTCAAGTCTGCTCCAAAGGGACAGACAAGACTACATTTTTATAATAGTAAACGACAACATTATGGCTAAAGAAGTTGTAGAGAAGACCGCGGCCGACATCAATGCAGCGAAGCTGAAGGCGTTGCAGGCCACGATCGACAAGATTGAGAAAGACTACGGAAAGGGTACGATCATGAAGTTGGGAGATCAGCCACAATGGGACGAATCACAGGTCATTCCGAGCGGCTCCATCGCCCTGGACCATGCCTTAGGCATCGGCGGCTACCCGCGCGGAAGGATCATTGAAATCTACGGCCCCGAGTCCAGCGGCAAGACGACGCTCGCGATCCATGCGATTGCCGAGGCGCAGAAAAAGGGCGGCATCGCGGCGATGATCGACGCCGAGCATGCCTTTGACCGGACCTATGCCAAGGCCCTGGGCGTAGACCTCGAGACCCTGCTGATTTCGCAGCCGGACAACGGCGAGCAGGCGCTCGAAATCGCCGACAACCTCATCCGCAGCGGTGCGGTGGACATCGTGGTGATCGACTCGGTCGCCGCGCTGACCCCGAAGGCTGAGATCGAGGGCGAGATGGGCGACAACAAGGTCGGCCTCCAGGCCCGCCTGATGTCGCAGGCCCTTCGCAAGCTCACGGCCAACATTTCCAAGACCAACACCTGCTGCATCTTCATCAACCAGCTCCGCGAGAAGATCGGCATCATGTTCGGCAACCCGGAGACGACCACTGGCGGCAACGCCCTGAAGTTCTACGCCTCGGTTCGTCTGGATGTGCGCCGCACGACTCAGATCAAGGACGGTGAGGAAGCCCTCGGCAACCGCACCCGCGTCAAGGTCGTCAAGAATAAGATGGCCCCGCCGTTCCGCAAGGCTGAATTCGACATCGTCTTCGGCGTCGGCATCTCCCGTATCGGCGAGATCGTGGACCTCGGCGTCGAGCTCGGCGTGATCGCCAAGAGCGGCTCCTGGTTCAGCTACAACGACGCGAAGCTCGCCCAGGGCCGCGAGGCGACCAAACAGCTGCTCGCCGACAACACCGAGCTCTGCGAGGAGATCGAGGCCAAGATCCGCGAGGCCATGAAGGCGCTCAACGACTAGCGTCCCGACGCTACCATAAAAGCAGCCCGGCCGTTTGGTCGGGCTGCTTGTTATAGGCTTGTTTTCGCTATTCTCCGCGATCCTCCGCCAGGGCCTTGTTGTAGCAGTCGCGGCAGAGGGGCTCGTAGATGTCCTTTTCGCCGAGGACGACGAGCTTGTTGCTCTTGGAGAGGCGGTGGGAGTGGTTCGCCAGGGCGCCGCAGCGGACGCAGATGGCGTGGACTTTCTGGACGTCTTCGGCGATGGCGAGAAGACCCGGGATCGGGCCGAAGGGCTTGCCCATATAGTCCGTATCCAGACCGGCGACGATGACGCGGACGCCGCGGTTGGCCAGTTCCTGGCACACTTCAATGATGCTTTCGTCGAAGAACTGGGCCTCGTCGATGCCGACGACCTGGACGTCCGGCTCGATCTGGAGCATCCGGGACGGGGACTTGATCGGCGTGCAGGAGATGCTGTGGGAGTCGTGCGAAACGACGTCGAGATCGGAGTAGCGCTTGTCGATCGTGGGCTTGAAGGTCGCAATTTTCTGCTTGGCGAACTGGGCCCTCTTGAGGCGGCGGATCAGTTCTTCGGTCTTACCTGAAAACATGGAGCCGCAGATGACTTCGATGCAGCCCGTTTTTTTTGTATTTTCTGAAAACATCACTAATTTTGTAATTGGTCCGGGAACGGAAGTTTGGTTTACAAAGATAGTGAATCCGCCCCGTCCCGTCAATTTTTTTTATCAACGCGTTTATGAACAAAGACACGACCCGCCTTCTTCAGCAGCTCCGCGGCGAAATCAATGCCCTCCGTGAGCGGATAGCCACCCTGGAAACCGGCCTGGACGAGCTCCAGAGCCACTTGGAGACCGAAGCGTCTGCCCCTGAGGCGGCGGAGGCGGAGGCCGTGGATCTCAGCGCCGTCAGCCTGGGTCCCATCGAGCCCGAGCCCGCTCCCGCGCCGGAACCGGTGGTTGAGCCGGAGCCTGTTGCCGAGCCCGAACCGGAGGATTTCCCGTTCCCGGAGCCGACCCCGATAGCTGAGCCTGAAACCGCGCCGAAGCCGTCGGTCATGGAGAGCACGGACCGCTATGCCTGGCGGAAGGACATGCCGGGCCTGGCCGTCCGCGACATCCGCAGCGCCATCGCCCTGAACGACCGCGTCTTGTTCATCAACCTGCTGTTTCAGCAGGATGCCGTCCGCTTCCAGAACGCCCTCAACGATCTCAACGCGTTCGAGACCTTCCCGCAGGCGGAGGATTATCTCCGGACGAACTATCCGCAGTGGAACTATGATTCCGAAGTGGTTTACCGCTTCATGATGGCCGTGCGCCGCAAACTTCGTTAGAGATGGCCGGTATCCTCTATATTGTTCCGACGCCTGTCGGCAACCTCGACGACATGACCTTCCGGGCCGTGGACGTTTTGAAGAAGGCCGACCTCGTCCTAGCGGAGGATACCCGGACGACATCCGTCCTGTTCCATCATTTCGATATCCATACCCCTCTCCAGTCGCACCACAAGTTCAATGAGCACCAGAAGGTCGCCGTCATCCGCGAGAAGATTCTCGCCGGCGCGGACGTGGCCCTGGTCAGCGACGCAGGCACCCCGGGCATCTCGGACCCCGGCTTCCTGCTCGTCAGGACTTGCGCCGAAGAGGGCATCGAGGTCCGGACCCTTCCCGGCGCGACGGCCTGCATCCCCGCGGTCGTCTCCTCGGGACTGCCCTGTGACCGATTCTGTTTCGAGGGCTTCCTGCCGCTGAAAAAAGGCCGCCAGACGCTTCTGCAACAGCTTTCCACCGAGACGAGGACGATGGTCTTCTACGAATCGCCCTACCGCCTCGTCAAGACGCTGGAGCAGTTGGCCGCCTTCTTTGGTCCTGACCGGCTCTGCTCGGTCGCCCGCGAAATATCCAAAATTCATGAAGAGCACCGCCGCGGCACGCTCGCCGAGGTTGCTCAGTGGTACACGGCCCACCCTCCGAAAGGCGAAATCGTCATCGTCGTGAAGGGTGCCGAATCCGTCAAACCAGAAGGGAAGGGAAAAAGGAACCGCCATGCCGGCGACAACGACCCCGAAGAATAAGAAACCGTCCCCATCTTTTGTCACAGGCGTCATCGCCTTCGTTTTTCTCATCATCGGCTATCAGGCCGCGCTCTTCATCACCCGGGCGCGGGCATTGCGTCTTGTCAGCAACCGCGATGCCCCTGACACCGTCTATCTGCTGGAGCGGAAGGAGATTGACGCGTTTCTCGCGTCCATGACCCCGGAAGAGGCCGAATCGGTGCTGGAGACCGCTCCGGAGGGTGATCGCCGCGTTTCCGTCCGCCGCGCATCCGTCCATTCTCCGGATGCGGAACGCATCGTCCGACAGTTTCGCGGTCGAAGGGTCGAAACGTTTCGATTCAATCCCAATACGGTTTCAATCGAAGACCTTATCCGCCTCGGATTCTCCGAAAAGCAAGCACAAGCTATCGATAATTATCGCCGCAGTGGCGGCCGTTTCCGCCGTCCCTCCGACTTCGCCAGGAGCTATGTCGTCGCCGATTCTGTCTTTCAGCGGCTCGAGCCCTTCATCGATATCCCGAAACTGGACCTGAACAAAGCCGATTCCGCCGCGCTGACCTCCCTCCCGGGCATTGGGCCCTACTATGCAAAAAAGATCCTGGAACACCGGAAGGCCCTGCACGGCTTCTCCTACAAGGAACAGCTGCTGGATCTGCCTCGGTTTGAAAAGGAAAAGTTCGACGGCCTGGCGGATCTCGTCTTCGTCAGCGAGCCGGAACCTTATCCGCTCTGGTCCCTGCCGGAAGATTCCCTCAAGCTCCATCCCTACATCGGCCGCTCCGCCCATAGTCTGATTCTCTATCGCAAATCCTTGCCCCGCGACGTCTGGACCATAGACGGGCTCCGCTCCGAAGGCGTTCTCTCCGCCTCCGACGCCGACCGCCTCTCCCGCTGCTGCATAGAAGAGCCTTGAAATTCCTTAAAAAGATTTGGAAATCAAGGAAAAATTGCTACCTTTGCAGTCCCAAATTTTCAGATGACCGCTAAGCTCGGTTAAGACCGGCTGCGAGATGCCGGCGCTTACGGTTCGAAACTTTAAGAGTTTTGTTTAAATGTACGCAATTGTAGACATTGCAAGCCAGCAATTCAAGGTAGAAGCTGGAATGGAAATCTTTGTCAACCGCCTCAAGGCTGCCAAGGATGAGACTGTCGAGTTCGACAAGGTGCTCCTCATCGACGAGAACGGCGCCGTCAAGGTCGGTACTCCGTATGTGGAAGGTGCTGTTGTCAAGGCTACCGTCATCGATGACGACGCCAAGGCAAAGAAAGTGCTTGTTTTCAAGAAAATCCGTCGCAAGGGCTTCCAGACCCTCAACGGTCACCGTCAGAAACTGACGAAGATCCGTATCGACGCTATCGCTTAATTCAGGAGGACAACATTATGGCACATAAGAAAGGTCAATCCAGTTCCAAGAACGGCCGCGAGTCGCAGAGCAAGCGTCTCGGTATCAAGAAGTTCGGTGAAGAGGCTGTGAAGGCCGGTAACATCATCGTCCGCCAGCGCGGTACGGTCCACAACCCGGGCCGCAACGTCGGTATGGGCAAGGACCACACCCTTTACGCCCTGGTCGACGGTACTGTCAAGTTCACCCGCAAGAAAGAGGACAAGTCCTTCGTCTCCGTCGTTCCGTTCGAGAACTAGGCGGAGGGGATCCCTCAAAAGTAAAAGAGAGGACCTGCGCTCCACCGGAACGCATGTCCTTTTTTGTTTAAAAGGAATATATATGTTAACGCTGAAATTGCTTCATGATGATCCGGAGTATGTGATCAGGAAGCTCGCCGTCAAGAATTTTGACGCAAGGGAAATCGTTGAGAACGTCATCGCCCTCGATGACCGCAGGAAGGCCCTCCAGACGGAGTCCGACGCCCTCCTCGCCGAGCAGAAGAAGGCTGCTGCCGCTATCGGCCAGCTGATGAAGGAAGGCAAGAAGGCCGAGGCCGAAGCCGCCAAGGCCGAAGTCGCGTCCCTCAAGGCGCGCTCCGCTGAACTTCTCGCCGAGGCCGACCGCAACAACGCCGAACTGCAGGCGCAGATCGTGCTGCTGCCGAACATCCCCTGCGATCTCGTTCCGGAGGGAAAGAGCGCCGAGGACAACCTCGTCGTCAAGATGGGCGGTGAGGACCCGAAACTCCCCGAGAACGCCCTCCCGCACTGGGAACTCGCCAAGAAGTACGACATCATTGATTTCGACCTCGGTGTCAAGATCACCGGCGCCGGTTTCCCGGTCTACAAGGGCAAGGGAGCCAAGCTCCAGCGTGCGCTGATCAACTATTTCCTCGACCGCAATACGGCCGCGGGTTACCAGGAGGTCGAGCCTCCGGTGATGGTCAACGCTGCTTCCGGTTTCGGTACCGGCCAGCTGCCGGACAAGGAAGGCCAGATGTACCACGCCACGGTCGACGACTTCTACATGGTCCCGACCGCCGAGGTCCCGGTGACGAACATTTTCCGCGACGTCATCCTCGGCGCCGACCAGTTCCCGCAGAAGCTGACGGCCTATACGCCCTGCTTCCGCCGCGAAGCCGGTTCCTACGGCAAGGATGTCCGCGGTCTGAACCGCCTGCACCAGTTCGACAAGGTGGAGATCGTCCGCATCGAGAAACCGGAGAACAGCTACGCCGCCCTCGACGAGATGGTCGCCCATGTGGAGAGCCTCGTCAATGAGCTCGGCCTCCGCTATCGCATCCTCCGCCTCTGCGGCGGGGACATGAGCTTCACCTCCGCCATCACCTACGACTTCGAGCTCTGGAGCGCCGCTCAGGGCCGCTGGCTCGAGATTTCCAGCGTCTCCAACTTCGAGAGCTACCAGGCCAACCGCCTGAAATGCCGCTACAAGGACGAGACCGGCAAGATGCAGCTCGCCCATACGCTCAACGGCAGCTCCCTCGCTCTCCCGAGAGTCGTGGCCGCCCTCCTCGAAGACAACCAGAAGGACGGGTACATCGAGATCCCCGAGTGCCTCCGTCCGTACACCGGCTTCGACAGAATCGACTAGGCGTGGAAGGAGCGAAAATCATCCTCGGCATAGACCCCGGAACCCTTTTGCTGGGTTTCGGGGTCATCCGTGCCGTCGGGAAGAAGGCCGAGTATGTTGACATGGGCGTCCTGGACCTTCGCAAGGAGAAGGACCCCTACGCCAAGCTCCGGGCCATCTACGACTGCATCTCCGAGGTCTGCAAGTCCTACCATCCGGACGAACTCGCCATCGAATCGCCCTTCTACGGCAAGAACGCCCAGGTCGTGCTGAAACTCGGCCGGGCGCAGGGCGCCGCCATCATCGCCTGTCTCGAGTCCGGTATCCAGTCCGTGACCGAATATGCGCCCCGCAAGGCCAAGGAGGCCATTGTCGGCAACGGCGCCGCCTCCAAGGAGCAGGTCGGCATGATGCTGGAAAAGACCCTCGGCGTCAAGCTCGAGGCCCGTCACCTCGATGCGACGGACGCCCTTGCCATCGCGCTGTGCCACCATTTCGAAAGTACGAAACCGGTCAGCGCTGCCAAGGGAAAAGGGGGCTGGGAAGCCTTCCTGAAAGAGCACCCCGACAGAGTGAAATAATTTTTTAGTAAAACGATTTTGCGGCCCGATATTTGCATTATTGAGCCGTTCGTTTTTATTGAGTATAATGAGATTACAGATTTCTTCCACGTGGATTTCCGCCCTGGTTGCCGGCTTTTTCTCCCTGGCGTTCGCCCTGCCGGCCGCTGCGCAGAGACACAACGTTTCTCTGGTCCTCGAAGACGCCTCGAGCGGCGAGACCATTCCTTTCGCTACGGTTTCCATCGCCCCCAAGGGCAATTCCGCCGCCAAGCCGACTTATATGCTGACCGATGCCGACGGCAAGGCCGTCTTCGAGAAGGTGCGTCACGGAAGTTATACCGTAACGGCGGAAATGCTCGGCTACCTGACGCTGAAGCAGGAATTCAAGATCGAGGACCGCGACATCGACCTCGGCGTCCTGCAGATGGATGTTGACGCCCGCACCCTCGATGCCGCGACAGTCACCGCGACGGGTAACCCGATCATCATCAAGAAGGACACCATCGAATACAACGCCTCTTCCTTCAAGATCAGCGACGACAACATGCTCGTCGACCTCCTGAAGAAGCTCCCGGGCATCGAAGTCGAGTCCGACGGCACCATCACCTCCGGCGGCGAGACCATCTCCAAGATTACCATCGGCGGCAAGACCTTCTTCCTCGACGACCCGCAGCTCGCCTCCCAGAATATCCCGGCGAAGCTCATCGAAAAGGTCAAGGTCGTCAAGAAG
>CAMKRY010000023.1 GCA_946415345.1 uncultured Bacteroidales bacterium
TAGGAGAGGACGTTCTTGCCAGAGGCGTCCACCAGATAAGGGACCATCGACGTGGCCTCCCAGCGGCGCGTGACGGGACGGGCAAGGTCCTTGCCTTTGTATTTTCCCCTTTCGAGGATGTCTTTCATCTCGTAGTAGCGGACGGAATAGTCGAAGATCTTGGTGCCTTCGGCGGGGTTCTTCTCGGCTTTGCCATAGAAAGGAACGCCCATGACCATCCGGTCCTTCGGGACGCCGCCCTTGACGTGGGCTTCGACACTCTCGTCCCAGCTGCGGTGATTGAACGTCTGGGACTTGTGGAGCGGGGAGTTGTGTCCGTTCGGAGCCGCACCCATGTCGTAGGTCATTACGTTGACATAGTCGAGATACTTCATGGCGTTGGGCCAGTCGACATATTTGGCGCTGGATGAAGAGGCGAAGGAAATGATCTTGCCGGTACCCAGCGTCTCGCGGAGTTCCTTGAGGACGAGGTTGAAGTTCTGCGTGTCGGAAGGGTCGCAGCCGGTCTCGTTGTCGGCACTCTGGGTCGGGTACTCCCAGTCGATGTCGACACCGTCCATCTGGTTGTCCTCCAGCAGCTGCTTGACGCTCTGGCAGAATTCAGTGCGCTTGGCCGCATCGCGCGCCATCATGGAGAAACCGTCGGCGTGACCGCCCCAGCCGCCGATCATCAGGCAGACTTTCAGTTTGGGGTTCACGCTCTTGAGGGCGACCACATCCTTGATGGGGGCCTTCTTGGACTCCGTGATCACGATGCCGCCGGTACCGTTGGTCGGATCGGCGAAGCGGCCGTGGGCATAGTTGATATGGGTCAGGAGCGACACGTTCGGCAGGGTCTCCGTATACTCGGTGAAGTACGCGAGCACGATCGGGGTCTGGCCGATGTCTGTGCAATGGGTGCCGTCCGTTTCCGTCGGATCGGTCGGGTCGGTCGGTTCCGTCGGATCGGTAGGATCGGTCGGTTCCGTCGGATCGACGGGCGGCGGAGCGGGAAGCTCGTTCTTGTTCGAATCGTCCTTGGTGCAGGAGCACAGCTGTATCGTCACGGCGGCGGCCGCGGCGATCAGCAGGACGGACAGGAGTTTCTTTACCATATATTATTTATAATAAACACGGTTTTCACGGAAGGTATGGAATTCATCCTCGTCCAGGCGTCGGTACTGGAGGTCGCTGTGGCCGCGGGAGGAATACCAGCCGCCGAGGACATTGCTCAGGAAGACGAGCTTCAGCTCATGCAGGCCGGCCTTCAGCGCGAGGGAATTGTCGTGGCGGGAGAATTTCTTGACCTCGGCGCCGTTGTCGATGACGAGGCGGCCGTCGATCCAGACCTGGTCACATTCGGAGGTCAGCACATAGACGGCATCTTTCGGGACGTCGACATAGCCCCAGGCCTCAATGGCGTAGAAGCGGGTGTGCTGCATGCTCCGGTCGTAGGCTTCCTGCAGCGCCAGCTCCTTCGGTGCCTTGACCATGCCATATTCCCAGCCGACATTCGCGGGGACATCGGACGGAAGGACATAGCGGCCCCAGGCGATGCGGGTGCGAAGGCCCGGATGGAGCTCCTTCTTATCCACGCCGGCGGCGGGCATCCAGTTCTCCCGGACGACCTTCACGGTCCGCACGGGGCTGAGCTTGCCGTAGGAAGTGACGGAGGCAATCTTGATGACAACGTCCTCCGTAAACACGAACGGCTTCGTGTATTCGGGAGACTGAGCCGTCGGCTCGCTGCCGTCGAGGGTGTAGACCATCTTCATCGGACGGGTGGTCTTGAAACTGACCGTAGCCTTGTCCGTAAAGACGACGCGGTCAAGGGAGCTGACCGGCTGCTCGGGAATCGGGATGTGGTAGGTCACTCCCCTCTTGTCGAGCTGCTGGCAGGCGATGTCGACGCGGCGGCAGAAATCGTCGAAGTTTTTGACCTCAACGGGACTCCAGGCGATTTCCGCGAGCGCGAAGGCGCGCGGGAAAAGCATATAGTCGCGCTGGGAGTCGGAATAGATGTACTCGGACCAGAGGTTGGCCTGGACGCCCTTGACGTGGTGCGCCTTGCCGTTTTCCTTCAGCGCCGCGGGGACGGGATCGTATTTGTAGACCTTTTCGAGGGTCGTCAGTTTGCCGATGGTGACGGGCTCGACGCGGGAGTCGCCCTGGTAGTGATCGAAATACATGCCTTCGCTGCCCGGAGTCATGATGACGTCATGGCCTTCCAGGGCCGCCGCGATGCCGCCCTTCTCGCCGCGCCAGGACATGACGGTGGCGTTGGGGCTGAGGCCGCCTTCGAGAATCTCGTCCCAGCCGATGAGCTTGCGGCCGTACTTTTCGACGATCTTCTCCGCCCGGCGGACAGCGTAGCTCTGGAGCTTCTCCTCGGCGGTGAAGTGATCGTCAGCGACGAGACCTTCGGCCTGGATGCGGGCCTGGCAGTCGGGGCATTTCGCCCAGCGGGTCTTGGGGCATTCGTCGCCGCCGATGTGGATATACTCCGACGGGAAGAGCGCCGCGACCTCGGCTATGACGTTGTCCATGAACTCGAACATCGTCTCCTTGCCGGGGCAGTAAACGAGGTCGGAGGTGCCCCAGTTGGCGAAATTGCCGACGGGCTCCATCGTGCAGGAGAGCTCGGGATAGGAGCGGATGGCGGCCATCGCGTGGCCGGGCATCTCGATCTCGGGAACGATGGTGACGAAGCGCTCGGCGGCGTAGGCCACCACCTCGCGGATTTCATCCTGAGTGTAGAAGCCGCCGTGGGTGCCGCCCTCGAATTCGCTGCGCCAGGCACCGACTTCGGTCAGGCGGGGATATTTCTTGATCTCGATGCGCCAGCCCTGGTCGTCGGTGAGGTGCCAGTGCATCGTGTTGATCTTGTACTGCGAGAGGATGTCGATCTCTTTCTTGACCTCATCAACGCTCAGGAAATGGCGGCAGGGGTCGATGTGGACGCCGCGCCAGGCAAACCTCGGATAGTCGACGATCTTGACGTACGGGACCGTGCCGTCCGGGCGGATGAGCTGGTTCAGCGTCTGGCGGGCATAGAAAAGACCGGCCTCGGACGGGGCCTTGGCCTTGATGCCTTTCCTGTCCACCGTCAGGACATAGCCCTCCTTGGACGGGAGGTCCATCCGGCGGTCGACGCGAAAGGTGATCTCGTTCTTTTTGCCGGTCATTTTATACGACCCGTCCCCGACCTCTGTCGAGACAGGGGCGGGGATGATGCCGAGGGAGGTGGCGGCTATGGCGAGCGTAGCTAGAAATGTCATTTCTTTTCCTGAATGATTTTGCGAATGATGGCGCCCACTTCGGCGTTTTCATGCATGCCGACAAATTCCTCGGCGCGGGGACCGAAGGCGAAAACCGGCACATAGATGCCATTGTGGCCCTTTGTGGAGAAGTTGACCTTAACGAGGTGCTCCTCGAGGCTGCCCTGCAGGAGGGTCAGGCCGCCGGTGGCGTGATCGGCCGTGACGACGACAAGGGTCTCGCCGTCACGGGCGGCCCATTCGAGGACAATGCCGAGGGTCTTGTCAAAATCGAAGAGTTCTTCAACGGAGTAACCGATTTTGTTGCGGTGCGCCCAGTCGTCGATCTGGGAACCTTCGATCATCAGGAAGAAGCCTTTCGGGTTGTCCAGCATCTCAAGGGCCTTCTCGGTGGAAGTCGAAAGAATGGCGCCACGCTCGGAAACGGGATCCAGGTCGTAGTCACCGTAAATGCCGAGGAACTTGCCGCCCTTGGCGCCCTTGATGTCCTCCAGTTTGTCGACAAAGGTGTAACCCTTGGCCTTCATCTCCTCGACGAGGTTGCGGCCGTCGGTGCGGTCGGTCCAGAAATGGAGACCGCCGCCGCTGATGAAATCGACGTTGGATGAGATGTATTGGGCGGCAAGGCCTTCTTCGTCCTTACGGGTGACGGAGTGGTTGCAGAAGTCGGCGGGCGTCGCGTCATTGAGACGGCAGGTAACTGTGATGCCGGTCCGCATGCCTTTCTTTTGGGCGTCGGTCAGGGCCGTCTCCATGGGATTGGCGTTCTCATCGAGACCTATATATCCATATTTGGTCTTCTGCCCGCTGGCGATGGCGGCACCGCCGGCGCAGGAATCCGTCACAAGACGGTCGACGGCGTAGGTGCGGGAAACGCCCGTGTAGGGCATCTGGTCCATATTGAGGTGACCGCCGTTGACGACCCAGCCGCAGCTGACATTCTCGAAGCCCATGCCGTCGCCGATCATGACGATGACATTCTTGACCTTCTTGCCCTTCGGCTGCGTAACGCTGACGGTCTCATAGGGCTCGTCGACGGAGTACTGGTCGTCCTTGGAGAAGTCATAGGTCGCATATTTCGAGCGGTTGCGGTCGAGGGAGTCGGGAGCCTGGGAAATCTCACCGTTCCAGCCTTCGTAGTAAATGGCTGCGGCGGGACTGCCTTCCGGCAGCCGGCAGCGGAGGCGGCGGACCTCACCCGGGGCGAGGGTGACGAAGTTGTCGGACCAGATGACCTCGGGGATGAGCTCGCCCTGGCTGTCCTTGGCCTTGAGGATGTTCTGGTAGGCGATGACATCGGATTCGTTGCGGAGGGTGACCTCAAATCCGCCTTCGCTTGTCGTGCGGGTCTTCATGGTCATGGTCGCCTTCGGGAGTTCGGAGACGAACTTCATGCTGGCGAAACTGTTCATCGGAGTGTGGACCCAGTTGGCCTTGTCCCAGGCGTAGTCGTTCTCACCGTCGGGCAGGACGTAGAAGTTGTCGGCGATGCGGTTGCCGTCGTCGTCGCGGACCGTCAGGGCGATGAAGCCGGGGCCTTCGAGTTCCTTGTAGACCTTTTCAGGGTCGCGCTGCTTGAAGGTGACGCGCTTGTCGTCGCTGCGCAGGAGCTTGCCGTCGGTGCCGAAGACGTCGATATGCGTGTTGAAACGCTTCTCGGGAGCGACTTCGTTGACGGCATAGACGGCTTTCTTCTTGTAATCATATACGAGCTGGTAGGGCGCGCAGGCGTGCTTCGTGCCGTAGTAGCCGGCCGTCGGGACGAGATACCAGTCGTAGAACTGCCAGTAGAAGGACGGCCAGGCGGAATTCTGCATCCACTGGACGATGCCGGTAGTCTTGTAGATCTTGCAGCGGAACGCCTCGAACATGGCGCGGGTGCCTTCGTAATCGGCGGCATGGGCCTTCTTCATGAAATCGTCGAGGTCCGTCGGGGCGCCGTACTGCTCCGTGATCACCTTCGTCATCATCTTCGGGCTGTTCATTTCGGACTTGGAGGCGGTGCAGTGGATGTCCCAGTTCCTGTCCATCGGCCAGGCGTGGTCCTTGCCGACCATGCGGATGACGTTCTCCTTCTGGGGGATGTTCATGCCGATGCCGGTCTCGGTGTTGAATCCATAGGCGCCGCCCCGTTTGGTGTCGCGGTACCAGTAGTCGGGAGCGACATACTCATAAGGGCCTTCCATCTTGACGCCAGACGGGCCGGCGAGGGAGCTCATGCCCTTGGCGGAGCAGATGTAGGGACGATAATCAAAGCGCGCATAATCAGCGAGATAGCGCTCCTCCAGAGACGGGGTCGGGATGCGGTCGGAACCGGTCAGCCAGGCCAGAATGGAGGGATGGTTGTGGAGGCGGATCACCTGGTCGTGGAAGTAACGGGCGGCAAGGCTTTCCCAAGGCTCGCCGACGATGCAGCCGTAGCCCTTGACCTCGTCGAGACCGCAGTAGGACTTCCATTCCCAGTGGCAGCTGAAGCCGACGATGGAGACAAGACCGAGCTCGTCGCAGAGGTCGTAGACGGTGTCGTCGCGGCCCCAGATGTTCTCGAAGCGGACGGCGTTCAGGCCCATGTCGCGGACATAAATCAGCTGGGCACGGGTCTTTTCGGGGGTATCCTGCATGAAGATGTCATCCGACCAGCCGCCGGCCTTGAAGAGGATCTTCTTGCCGTTGAGGATGAGCTGGCGGTGACCGTTTTCATCGATTTCGCTGGTAATGGAACGGAGACCGAAACGGACGCTCCTGACATGGGAATCCGGGGTGCGGGAACGGCCGTCGCCGGTGCCGACGCGGACCGTCAGGTTGTAGAGTTCGGGCTTGCCGAGGTCATGGCTCCACCAGATGCGGGGCTTGTCGACCGTGCAGCGGACGGAGACTTCCTTCTGTTCCCCTGCGCCGAGCGAGACGGCCTTGCTGTAGCTGCCGTCGTCCCAGACGCCCATCATCGTGGCGTCGACGGGGATGTCGGCCCGGTTGATGAGGGTGGCGATCACGGTAAACGCCGCCTTGGAAAGGTCGTCGGGATTGACCTCGGGAATGACGAAGAGGTCCTGAATCTCGACGTCAGGCGTCTGGATGAGCTCGACACCGCGGACGATACCCATGCTCTCGTCGACGGGACGGGGGTTCCAGTCGGCATAGCCGGAGTTGAGGCTCTTGGCGGGGGCCTTATGGACGGTCACCTCGATGGTGTTGTGGCGTTTCTTGGCGAGGGACGTGACGTCAAATTCGCGGACGGAGAAGAAGCCGACGGTCGTATCCGCCGAGGCGATGAGCGAACCGTTGAACTTGATGTCGGCGGAATAGCCCAGGCCGTCGAAGCGGAGGATCTGGCGCAGGCCCTTCGCGGCGTCGAAACGGGTCGTGAAGACCCAGGGACTGTCGAACTGGGACTTGTCGATGGCGAAGTACCGGTCCTCGTCGAGGACGTTCGCGCCGAAGGCACCGGCCTCGTTGAGGGCACCGGCAACGGTCGTCGGCACCGTCACGTTATAGGTCTTGTTATCTCCCTGGCGGTGCATCGTCCACTGCGTCAGCGGCTGGGCGGCGGCACCGATGGTCAGGAGAAAGGAAAGAAGAAGGGCTATACGTTTCATTTTCATTGATATTGCAGGGACAGGATGGATGCGCCGATAAGGGCGGTGTCTTCCTCGGGCATCATGACGATGTCAAGGGTGTCGAGGACGTGGGTGTAGGGATAAAGCTCGCGGAGCGAACGGACCATCGCGTCGTAGAAGAAAGGATGGGCATTCGCCACGCCGCCGCCGATGACGATGGCGGAAGGGTCGTAGGCGAGCATGACGATGAAAAGCAGGTAACCGAGATGGCGGCCAAATTCTTCGAGGGTCGCGAGCGCGTCCTTGTCGCCGGCAGCGGCGGCATCACAGACCTTGCGGCTGTTCAGGCCCCGGTTCTCGAAAAACTGCTTCGAGCAGAAGGCCTCGAGGATGGAACCCTCATACGGCAGCGAGCAGATTTCGCCCGCACCGCAGTGGTCGCCGCAGAAGAGCCGGCCGTTTTCGACGATGCCGATGCCGGTACCCGTGCCGAGCGTAACGCCGACGACCGTTCCTCTCCGCTTGCCGATGCGCGCCGCAGCACCGAGGGTGTAGCAGTTGGCGTCGTTGTTGATGGCCACGGGAATGCTGAAACGATGCTCGAGGTATTCCTTGAGGTGGACTTTCTTCCAGGACGGAATGTTGAGAGCGTCATAGACAATCCCCTTCTCTACGTCGACCAGCGTCGGTACGCCGATGCCGATCTGACTGACATCGGGTGTCAGGAAGGAGGCTATCTGGTCCGAAAGATAACTGAGTGTGTCCTCCAGGGTGGCATCAGCCGGAAATGAAGGGACGCGGATCCTTTTCTCGATCCCGGTGCCTTTAACGAGGCCGAGACTGATGGTGGTGCCGCCGATGTCGATTCCTAGTAACATGTTATATAATTAAGGTTAGTAATGCAAAAATAGAGGAAATGGATGCCTTGAAATGCGGATTATGCGTATTTATACTCCCATTTTACGCAATTCCCGTTTCCGGAACTCGGAGGGCGTACAGCCCTTGACGGCCAGGAAGCGGCGGGAAATGCTCTTGGTATCATCTTCCTCCATACGAATGGCGATATTGGCGATGGAGTCGTTGCTCTCGAGCAGGAGCTGGGCGAAACGGTCCATCCGCAGCTGGGTAATGTACTGATACAGCGTCGTTCCGGTCTCCTTGAGGAAGCGCTGCTCCAGCAGGCGGCGCGACAGAGGGACCTGCTCCAGGACGTCCTTGACCATGATCTTGTGGTCGATATTGGCGGAGATATACTGCAGGGCGGTCAGGATGGCGCTGTCGCGGGTCGCGAAGATGTTGGAGGACATGCGGGAAACAATATTCATCGGACGCAGGATGATGTCTTCGCCGTGGTAGGAAGGGTCCTTCTTCATCCGTTCGGCCATTTTCGCGGTATCGTAGCCTCCTGCCTCGATGTCTACATTGATGGATGACAGGGACGGGGCAGACATGTTGCAGAGCACCTCGTCGTTGTCCACGCCGATGATGGCGATCTCGGAAGGCATCTTGACGCCGCAGACGTTGCAGGCCTGCAGGAGGATGCTGCCCTGGTTGTCGTCGCAGGCAAGGATGGCGATCGGCTTCGGCAGGTTCTCGATCCAGTCGATCAGCTCGTCGGGCTCGTAGCTCCAGAGGTTGTCGATGCGCTGGCGGTCGTACTTGTAGAAATGGTCTCCGAATCCGGCCTGCTCGATGCGGTGGCGGAACCCGTCGCAGCGTTCATCCGACCAGCAGACGCCGTTGAGGCCGAAAAAGGCGAAGTTCTGGAAGCCGCGCGAAAGGAAGCGACTGGCCGCCAGCTCACCGGTCTTTTCGTAGTCGGAGGTGATGTTCGGGATGCAGTCGAACTTGGAGATGTAGTCCTGGGCGATGGTGATGAAACCATTGTCACGCAGCATCAGGACGTCGTCGTCCGGCTCGAACTGGCCGATGATGACATCCGCGCGCCAGCGTTTGGCGTAATCCAGCACACCATCCATGCCGAGCTTTCGCTTGTATTCAGCCGGCATCTTGCAGACGACCCACTGCTCAGTTTCGTCCGCATAATGAAGGATACCCTGGAGCAGACGGTACGCGAACTGCTCCGTAAAATCGGTAATGAACAATAGACGCATAAGGGCTACTGTTTTAGGTTAAATCGGCAACGCAAGGGCCGCCATGGTGGTCTTCTCATGGCTAATATAGAAAAAAACGCCCCCCGTTGTGCGCTTTTTACGCAGCATTTTGCGTAAAAAGCATAAAAAATCACGCATTTTGCGAAATGCGTGATTGTTATAACGATGTAACAAAAGGCGAAGGACTCGCCCGATGCTATTTCTTCTCGAATCGGTTGACTTCGAAGTCGACGGCTTTGTCGCCCTGGGGATTGGCTCCGAACTCGTAGTCCTTACCGGGAAGGATGGCATTGAGGATGACACCCACAAGAGCGGCGACAGCAAGGCCGGAAAGCTTTGTAAAGCCGAGGTCGATGGCGTCATTCGCACCGTATTTGATGCCGATGGCGAGCACGAGGATGAGGGCCGCGATAATGACGTTGCGGCTCTTGGTGAAGTCCACCTGATTCTCCACGACATTGCGTACACCGACGGCGGAAATCATACCGTAGAGGACCAGCGAGACACCGCCCACGACAGGGGCCGGCATGGCACCGATGAGGGCGCTGAATTTCGGGCAGAAGCTCAGGATGATGGCGAAGAGGGCCGCGATGCGGATGACCCGCGGATCATACACCTTCGTGAGGTTCAGGACGCCGGTGTTCTCGCCGTAAGTCGTATTGGCCGGTGCGCCGAACATGGAGGCGAGCATGGTAGCGGCACCGTCACCCATCAGCGTACGGTGCAGACCGGGATTCTCCAGATAGTTCTCTCCCGTCGTTGAAGAGATGGCGCACATGTCGCCGATATGTTCCATCATCGTCGCCAGCGAAATCGGGACGATGGCGATGACAGCCGTCAGAACCAGTCCCCAGTCCGGCGCATCGAACACATGGAAGGCGGTGTTCTGCCACTCGAACGGCAGACCGACCCAGCCGGCTTCCTTGACGCCCGTAAAATCACACAGTCCACAGCAGGCCGCTACGAGGTAGGCACCCAGCACACCCAGCAGGATCGGGATGATCTTGATCATGCCACGGCCCCAGATATTGCACACGATGATGATGGCGATGGCCAGCAAGGCGATCCACCAGTTCTGGTTGCAGCTTCCGATGGCGCTTCCGCTGAGGGTCAGACCGATGGCGATGATGATCGGGCCCGTCACGATGGGCGGGAAATAGCGCATCACCCGTTTCGGTCCGAAGGCCGCAAAGAGCCCTGCCAGGATGAAATAAACAAAACCTGCAACGAAAACTCCGATGCAGGCGTAAGGCAATAACTCCGCGTTGAAGTTCTCCGTACCGGGGACTCCTGCCACGGCCGCATATCCGCCGATGAAGGCGAAGGACGACCCGAGGAATGCCGGGACCCGCATTTTGGTGCAAAAGTGAAAAAGTAAAGTGCCCAAACCTGCGAAAAGCAAGGTGGCACTCATCGAAAGACCGGTAAGGACCGGGACCAGGACTGTGGCTCCGAACATGGCAAACATGTGCTGGAGACCGAGGGTAAGCATCTTGCCGCCGCCTAGCGTACGGGCATCATAGATGGCTTGCTGTTGTTTTGTCATATGGTATGGGTTGGTTTGAGTATTTTCAATCCCTTGGTCCAAAATGACCAGACAAAGGTACGGAAAATAATTTAATAACCAAACCCAAAAACACTATCTCCTGAGAATTTTCTTAACCAACGGACGGAGCTCCTTCATGACCACATAGGCGGCAAAGAGGAGGAGCAGCGCTGTGTTGACGGCCAGGGCGGCGATGAAGCCGAGGTGGGCGTTGGACCACTGGATGGCGATGAAAAGAACGGCGGTGATGGCTACATAAAGCAGCAGCTGGAGCAGCTTGTAGTCGATCTTCATGTATTTCTGGCCCACGAGATAGGACAGGACCATGGCGGAGCCGTATCCGGCGAAGCCGCCCCAAGCGCAGGCGATGTAGCCGTAGCGCGGCACGAAGATGAGGTTCACGGCGATCAGCACCGCGCAACCGACACCGGAGAAAACGGCACCCCAGAGCGTCTTGTCGGTGAGTTTGTACCAGAACGAGAGGTTGAAATAGACGCCCATCATGATCTCGGCGGCCATGACGATCGGGACGACGCGGAGGCCGGCCCAGTAGCCGGGGCTGATGATGTAGCGGAGGACGTTCATGTAGGCCATGACCGCGAGGAAGGCCAGGAGCGTGAACACGAGGAAGTAGCGCATGCCCTTGGAGTAGGTCTCGAGGTTGTCCTTGTCGCGGCTGTTGCCGAAGACGAAAGGCTCATAGGCGTAGCGGAAGGCCTGGGTGATCATGGCCATGATCATGGCGATCTTGGAGGCGGCGCCGTAGATGCCGAGCTGGGTATCCGCGTCCGCGCCGGGATAGATGTGCGGGAAGAGGATCTTGTCGGCCGTCTGGTTGAGGATGCCGGCGATGCCGAGAATCAGCAGCGGCCAGCTGTAGGAAAGCATCCGCTTCATCAGTCCCTTGTCAAAGCCGCCGAAGATGCCCTTGATCTCCCTGCGGAAGAACAGGGTCACGAAGGCCGTGCAGAAAAGGTTGATATAGAAGACATAACCGACACCGATGGACGGATTATAGAGCCAGTTCGGAAGGTTGTAGCCTTTGCCGGAGAGCCAGGGCCAGACCACGAAATAGAGGAGGTTCAGGCCGATGCTCAGGAAGATGAACAGGAGCTTGAGGGCGGCGAATTTGAGCGGCTGCTTCTTATATCTTAGATAGGAGAAAAGAATGGCCTGGAAGGCATCCAGAGCGACAATAATGGCGAGCGTCCACACATAGGACGGGTGCGCGGCGTAGCCCATGGCCGCGGAGAGCGGCTTGATGAAGATAAACACCAGCGCGAGGAAGCCCAGGGCCACGGAACCGACCATACGGAGAATCGTCGAGAAGACCAGCTTCGGATTCTCGTCCTCCTTGTTGGCGAAGCGGAAGAAGGTCGTCTCCATGCCGAAAGTGAGGATGACCAGCAGCAGGGCCGTGTAGGCGTAGAGGTTCGTGACCACGCCGTAGCCGCCGCTTTCCGCGGAAATCTTATAGGTATACAGCGGCACGAGCAAGTAGTTGAGGAACCGCCCGATGATGCTGCTGAGGCCGTAGATGGCCGTATCTTTGGCCAGGGATTTGAAATTCGCCATCGCGATGTCGGTTTTAGCGAGAGCAAAAATAAGCATTTTGCGGAGATTCTCCTATTTTTTGCGTAACTTGCATGACCAAACCAAAGGACATGAAAAGAATATCCATACTCCTCCTTCTGGCCGCTCTCTGCGCCGGCTTTTCCGCCCGGGCGCAGGAGACCCACCGTTTCGCCGACCGCGACACCTGCTCGCTCTATCTCGACATCTACCATCCCGCAGCCGGGGCTGAAACCGCCCTCGACGGCCATGCCAAACCGACCGTCCTGTTCGTCTTCGGCGGCGGCTTCGTCGGCGGACGCCGCAGCGACCCGTTCGTGCGGCCCTGGTTCGAGCGCCTGAACGCCGACGGCTATGGCGTCGTCGCCATCGATTACCGCCTCGGCATGAAGGATTACAAGGTCGGAAAGGGCCTCGTGGGGGCCTACAAGGCCTGCGACCGTTTTGTTCTGTCGCAGCAGATCGGCGTGGAGGATGTCTTTTCCGCCGTGTCCTTCCTCGCCGCCCATCCCGAGCTCGGCGTCGACACCGGCAACCTGGTCCTCGCCGGCAGTTCAGCGGGCGCCATCATTTCCGTGGCCTCGGCCTACGCCATAGCAAACGGCGAGACGGCGGGGCTGCCGGACGGCTTCCGCTTCAAGGGCGTCATGAGTTTCGCCGGCGCCATCATCTCCTCCACCGGCAAGCCGAAGTTCCGCAGCGCCCCCTGTCCGCTGCTCCTTTTCCATGGCACCGCTGACGGCGCCGTCGCCTACGAGCACACCGGCGCGCTCGGCAAGGGCATCTGGGGCAGCAGCTTCATCGCCGAACAGCTGCAGAAAAAAGGCTGGAACTGCCACATCTGGCGTTTCGAAGGCAGCACCCACGACGTCGCCGCCTACATGGATTTCCTCTGGCCCATCGAGAAGGAATTCCTTGAGAAAGACTGCACCCTCGGCATCGCCCGCCGCACCGACGCCACCCTCACGGACGACTCCCTGCCCCGCTGGAAGCCCGTAACGATGGAGTCAATTTATTAGATTTCTCCACTCGCTTCGCTCGGTCGAAATGACAGGACAGATGCCCGATCAAGTCGGGCATGACGATTATTGTCCGTAGGTGCGAAGGACCATTACTTCTTGTAGTGATCGATATTGACGGTTTCGTAGAAAGCGATGGCGTCGTGGAGCTGGGCGTCGTCGCGGGAATCCATCAGCACCTCGTCGAACTGCCAGCCGTCGTGCTGGCAGACTTCGTACTGCTTGACAACGCGCACCGGCGACATCACCGTCAGGATGCCGTCGGCGTAGTAGCCGAGGTCCTGGTAGGTGGCCATGAAGGCCCGCTCCTTATAGTCCGGCGCAAGGATGTCCTGCCCGTAGAACTCGGAATCGTAGCTCAGGTGCAGCAGGCGGAAGAGCGTCGGCATGAGGTCGATCTGGGAGCAGGTCTTGGCGATGCGCTGGGGCTCGATGAAGCCGGGGGCGTAGATCAGCGCCGGGATGTGGTACTTCTCCAGCGGCAGGGAGGTCTTGCCGGCGGAGGAGGCGCAGTGGTCGGCAAGAATCACGAAGACCGTCTCGCTGAACCAGGGCTTATCCGCAGCCTTGGCGAGGAAATCGCCGATGGCCCAGTCGGTGTATTTGACCGCCGCGGGACGGGACATGGCGTCGCCGTCATACTCGATGCGACCGGCAGGGTAGGTATACGGACGATGATTCGAGATCGTCATCACGTGCGCGAAGAACGGATTCCCGGAAGCATAATCGGCATCAAAATGCTGCAGCGCCATCCGGTAGCTGTCCTCATCGCAGGTACCCCAGACATTGGCGAAAGTGATGTCGGTATAAGAAGCCTTGTCGACGATTTCATAGCCGTTGCCGCCGAAGAAATCCTCCATGTTGTCGAAGTAGCTGTCGCCGCCATAGAAGTATTTGGTCGTATAGCCCATGCCGCGAAGGAGCTTTCCCGTCGAGAAGAGGTCCTTGTTGTGCTTTCTCTTGACAATGCTCTCGCCGGCGCAGGGCGGCAGGCAGAGCGTCACGGCCTCGAGGCCGCGGACGGTGCGGTTGCCGGTAGCGAAGAGATTATCGAAAACGAGACTGTGATGCAGCAGGGTGTCGAGATTCGGGGTCAGGTGCTCGGTGTTGCCATAAGCTTCGAGGAAGTCGCCGCTGAGGCTCTCGATGGTGATGAGCACGATGTTCTTGCGGACCGGGGCCAGCGTGTCGCGGATGGCCTGTACGCCATGGGAATCCTGCCCGCAGAGCTCCTGGGCCCTCGCCCGGGCCTCGTCCTGCGGCAGCATATTATAATACTGCGTATAGTCGATCTCGCCGGAGACGAAGGCCTCCAGGAAGTCCCAGCAGCCGTTTTCCTGAAGCTGCGTGGCGTAGCGGTTGTCGCTCTTGAAGTGGCGGTAGCCCAGGTGGAGCCAGCAGCCGCCGAGGAAAGCCGCGCCAAGGAGGATGGCGCCGGTGATGGCCCACTGCTTCAGGGAAACCGTGATCCGGGCATCGCGAAGGTCATACTTCCGGAAGAAGAGCGGCCAGGCGATGAGAGCCGTCAGCGCAAAGATGGCAAGGAACAGCGGAACGATCGGATAGGACTCCATAATGTTGCCGATGACCTCGTTGGTATAGATTAAATAGTCCACTGCGACGAAGTCGTAGCGGTTGCCGAACTCCAGCCAGAAGACGCACTCGCTCAGGGAGTTGAGCAGGAGGAGGAAGACATACAGGCCGAGGGTGAAATAGACCACGGCGCGGCGCCAGCCCTCGCGGACCTTCGGCACGAACAGCTTGATGGAGAAGCAGACCGTGAAGAAGACAAACAGGGCATTGACGATGATCGGCAGCGGTCCGCCGTACTCGTCGGTGATGTCGTTGAAAAGGAGGAAATAACCCGTCACCAGCACCAGCAGTCCCTCGATGATCCAGCCCCAGGGCTTGTCGTACTTGCGGGGCGTCGTCAGCGAATAGACGAGGAAGGCGGGGATGAGGGCGATCGTCGCAAAGGCGAAATCGTTCAGCGGACCCAGCACGAAGACCTTGACCCACTCCCGGAAGGTGATGTCCGAGACGCTGAAGCCCTGGACGGCGAAGTCGGCGATGAGGCTCTGCGGCAGCACATACGGCAGCAGAATCATGATGATGCGGAGGAGGAAGCCGACCGCCAGGGCATAGAGGTAGAAGCGCTTGGCGAAAAAGAGGAACCAGTCGGTGATGCGGGTCTTTTGCATGGATTTAAATCTTGGCGGCGCGGCCTTCGGGCACGAGGACCCGGACCGCGGCAGGGTGGATGTCAATATGGATGTCGGTCCCCATCTCGATGGGGTCGCCGTCGAAATGGGCCGGGGCGGCGCATTCGCGGTGAAGGACGACCTTCTTGCCGCGGAAGGTATCGACCTTGCCGCTACGCGTGAAGCGACGGGTGAATAGGCGCAGGGCCAGCCCCGGGATGTCCCAGATCCGGAACGGGCGCAGGACGGTGATGTCGAAAAGGCCGTCGGTGACGGTGGCTTCGGGGGCGATGACGGCGTTGTTGCCCCACTGGTTCACGTTCGCGACGGTGATGAAGGTCGCGTCGAGCTCATGGACGGCGCCGTCGATCTCCAGGCGGTAGTGCCCGGGCTCGAAGGTCCGCCAGACGGAAAGAGTCTTGGAGACATAGGTTTTCAGGCCGCGGCTGCCGGCACGGGCGAACTCCCAGGCTACCTGGGCGTCCATGCCGACGCCGGTCGTGCAGAAGAAGGGCTTGCCCTCAACGGTGCCGTAGTCCATCACCGCCCGTTCGGAGCGGTTCAGCTGGCGGACGGCCTTGCGGGGCTTCCGGCTGATGCCGAGATGGAGCGCCAGCCCGTCGCCGCTGCCGCAGGGGATAATGCCGAGATGCTTTTTTGTCCCGGCGACTCCCTGCGCCACTTCGCTGACGGTTCCGTCCCCGCCGACGGCGACGACGATGTCCGCGTCGCAGTCCCGGGCAATCTCGCGGCCATGGCCGGCATATTCCGTCATCTTGACGGACCAGTCGAAGCGACTGCCGTCAATCCCCTGCTCCAGCACCTTCAGGACCTTTTTCTTGTCCTTCCCGCCCGAAATCGGGTTGACGATGAAAACCAGTTTCTCCACAGCAGCGGCTACCAGCGGTCCTGGTGGATGTTCTCCGGATTCCACTTGTCCTTGGGCTGCGCATCGCCGGCGGGATAGCCGACAGGGACAAGGCTGTAGAGGCTGACGTTATCCGGAAGGCCCAGCACCTCGCGGGCGGGGTTCATGCGATCCTCATAGGGATAGCCGGCCGTCCAGACGGCGCCCAGGCCCATCGCCTCCGCCGCCAGCAGCAGGTTTTCCGTCGCGGCGGCGCAGTCGGCCGTCCAGTTGGGGTTGTCCATGACCTCGTCGCGCCAGGACATGGTCGTCTCGCCGCAGACGGCGATAAGAACGGAGCATTCCGTATACATTTTCTGTCCGCCGAGGGCAGCACGCACCTCGGGATCACGGATGACGACAAAGCGCCAGGGACGGCGGTCCATGCCGCTCGGAGCGGCCATGGCGGCCTTCAGCAGGGTCTCGACCTGCTCGTCGGTAACGGCCTGCTCGGTGTACTGGCGGACGCTCTTGCGGGCGAAGATGGTTTCGAGCGTCGTGGGCTCGGAAGTATTATCAACCGGAGCGGCCGGCTCGGCGTTCTTGCAAGAAAAGACGGCGGCAACCGTCAGGCCCAGCACCAGGAGAAAATGAAGAATCTGTTTCATATGCAATGGTTTTATTTGACGAAGGTAATCCGGCCCTGCGGTTTGGCATATTCTGCACCGATGTGGCCGCCGAGCGCCTTGGTAATGTAATCCACCACGGCGTCACGATAGAGGATGCCGGTGTTCTCATAACCGGTGCAGTCCCACAGCAGCTTGCCGAAGCCGCCGCCGTTGACGCAGTAGGTGATGGTCGCGAGAGAACAGGTCTTTTCGGGATCGAGCGGCTCCCAGGCGCCGTTTTCAGTCAGGACACTGACGCCGGAGAGGCGGTGGTCCGAGGTATGGACCGTATAACGGATGCCGGAACACTGCGGGAAGTCGCCGTCCTCCACCTCGGGAGCCTTGCGGGTGCAGTGTTCCAGGACGGCGAGGATATCGTCGCCCGTCGCGTTGACCTTGCAGACATAGTTGACGAACGGGAAAATGGCGACGATGTCCCCATAGGTAATCGTGCCCGCCGGAACGTCCGTGCGGATGCCGCCGCCGTTGCTCAGGGCGATCTGCGCGCCGGTTGCGTACCGCATTGCGTCGCAGAGGAGGTCGCCGGTGTTGGTCTCGCTGCGGCGGACCATGCGGTTCCCGCTGGCATCATTGATCCGAAGGTCCACCTCGCTGTCGCCGATCACTCTGGCGGCCGTCTCGTCCATCTGCTGCTTGACCCGGGCCAGGGCCTCAGCGACAGCCGGATCTTCTTCCGTGAGGCTGTCGACCGGGATGAGCTCGTTGGAAATCTTTCCTTCCTCGTCGATGACCAGCTTGCCGATGTTCTTGAAAGCGGTGCCGGTCTGGCTGATCAGCACCTTTTCTCCGGCGGCATTGGTCAGGTATTCGCCGGGCACGGTCGCATGGGAATGGCCGTCCAGCACGGCATCAATCCCCTTCGTCGCGGCGATGAGTCCGTGGGAATCGACGTTCTGGATAATCGGCTGCTCACCGAGATGGGACAGGACGATGACGAAATCCGCTCCCTCGGCACGGGCCTCGTCGGCCGCTTCCTGCACAAGCTGGTAGACGGTCTCGGGCTTGAGGTCGTAGAGGTCCTCGCCGGCCTCGTCATGTAGGGCATAGAACTCGGCATCGGCCGTTTCGGGGGTCAGGGCGCCGATAAAAGCTACTTTGCGGGGGCCGTACTGGCGGATGACATAGGCCGGGAACACGCGCTCGCCGGTCTTTGCATCATAGAGGTTCGCGCAGACCACGGGGGGATTGTACTCGCCGACCAGCTCGAGGAGGCGGTCCGTATAGTAGTCGAACTCGTGGTTGCCGAGGGTCATGGCGTCATAACCGACGGCCGTTTGGATATCCATGATATGGGCACCGAACGAAAGAGCGCCGGCAGTGCCGCCCTGGAGATAGTCGCCGGCAGAGACCACGGCGACATAATTGGAATCGTTGAGCGTGTTACGCAGGCCGGCCAGCTTGGCGTAGCCGTCGATGGCGCAGTGGACGTCGTTTTCGTAAAGGATGACGATGGGCTGCAGGGGGCCGGTTTCCACTTTGTTGTTTCCGCAGGAGAACGGGACGAGCAGGATGGCCAGCAGCAGGGCAAGGGAAAGGCGTTTCATATCGGGTTACAGTAAAATTTTTCTCAGGGAATCGGCGTCGGTGAAACGGACGGCAGGGATGCCGACGGCCTGGGCGCCGACGATATTGGGCATATTGTCGTCAGTAAAGAGACATTCCTCCTTGCGGAGGTTCCAGCGGTCCAGCAGGATCTGGAAGAAGGCCGGATCGGGCTTCAGCAGATGCTCTTCGCCGGAAACGACCATGCCGTCGAGGATGGCGAAAATGCGCTTGCTCCGGACGAGGTTGAAGGTCTCCAGCGACCAGTTCGTCAGGCCGTAGAGCTTGTATCCGGCTGCCTTGAGGTCACACTCGAGCTGGTACATGCCGGGAATCTCCTCGCCGATCATGCGGATCCAGTCCGACTGGTAGAGGCGGATCTCCTTCTCCCATTCCGGGAAGAGGGCGATACGCTCCTCCACAGCCACATCGAAGGGCTTTCCCTTGTCCATTTCGGCGTTCCAGTCCTGCGTGCAGACGTTCTTGATGAACCAGTCCGCCTTCGCCGGGTCCCCGAAATAGGAATCAAACAGGTGATGGGGATTCCAGTCCAGCAGAACGCCGCCGAAATCCAGGATAATATTCTTGTACTTTTTCATCTTGGCAGCATCCTATTTCCATCCGGTCAGCCGGGCGATGGTGGGGGCGATTTCGGTGTTGTCACGAACGGGGACGAAGGCTTCGGCATCGCGGCCGTCGGCATACAGACCCACCGGCGAACCGCTGTGGGAGCCATAGCTCCACTGGTAACCGGCGGCGCGGTCGAGGTATTTGACCGCCTCGGAGACCAGCTTGGCATTGACCGAATAGAGGTTCGATTCGCTCAGGTTCCGGTTGCCGCCCCGGCCGAAGGTCTGGTCGTAAATCTCCTTGAGTTCCGCCTCGGCCTCGGCACTTACTTCCACGCTGCTCCACAGACCCAGCTGCTCGGAGAAAAAGGCTTTCACCTGCTCCCACGACGGCACTTTATAGGCCTGGCCTTCCGGGAAGAAGCTTTCCTTGAAGAGCTCCGTCAGGACCGAAGCGGAAGCCTTCTGGGCCGCAAGACGCTCGGGATGGATCTCATATTTGCCGGAGCCCAGCATCAGTCCGCCCGTCTCATGGTCGGCGGTAATCACGATCAGCGTCTCGTCGGGATGGCGCTCTTTAAAGGCGAGCACCAGATCCACTGCGGCGGCGAAATCGGTGAGCTCCTGGAAGCAGGCGGCTGCGTCGTCGCTATGGCCGCCATAGTCGATCTTGCCGCCCTCGATCATGAAGAAGAAACCCTGCTCGGCGAAGTGGCCCTCGAGGTAGTCGATGCCGGCCTGGACGAAGTCGGACAGGGATGTGTCGCCTTCCTGACGGTCGATGGCATACGGCAGATCCGTCTCCTCCTTGCCGCTCAGGCAGATCACCCGGCCCTCCACGGAAGCCATTCCCTCGAAGGCAGGGCCATGGAAGACGTTGATGCCGGCATCCCGGGCCTGCTGCTCGAAGTCGGCGCCGGTGTGTTCGGAATTCTTCTCCACCAGGAAACAGGCACCCGCGGCGAAGTCCACGGGGGTTTCAATCAACTGGGAAGCGATGGTATCGTAATTCTTGCGCTTCTCCGTATGGGCATAGAAACAGGCCGGCGTGGCGTGATTGATGCCTACCGACGTGACAACGCCCACGCCCGCACCCGCCTCTCGCGCCCAGTCGGCAATGGAAGAGACGGCCAGGGTATCGGCATCAACGCCGATGGCGCTGTTGTAGGTCTTCACGCCTGAGGAAAGAGCCGTTCCGCCGGCCGCGGAATCCGTCACCAGCGACGAGGCGGAAACGGTCGTCACGAAACCCCTGACCGGGAAATGGGCGAAATTGATCTCGGCAGGACCGGTCCCGTTCGCCGCATTGTACTGCTCGGTTGCCATGACCTGGTTGATACCCATGCCGTCACCGATCATATAAAAGACATACTTGACCCGCGTCTGCTCTTTTTCACCGCAGGAAGTCAGGACAGCCGCCAGCGTCACTCCCAGGAAAAGTTTAAAAATCTTGCTCATGACTCGTTCTATCTCAGTAGTTGACAAAGATACTATTTTTTCGGAAAATAATCTGGCGAGGAATTTGTATATTTGCTGCGAGATAATCAATTACACGCGATATGAAAAGACTTATCACCCTTCTGGCGGCCCTGACGCTGACCGTCGCCGCCTTCGCCCAGCGCTCCCTTCTCCAGCCGCGCCTGGAAATCGTTGAAATCGAGGCGGACGCCGACAACGCAGCCCCCTTCGAGGTCTTCTGGATGGAAGACGAAGGCGTCAATCACTACTATCTTTCGGTCGGCAACCTCGGTGTCGGCAATAATTTCATCCAGTTCCATGTCGACCCGCTCTACGAGCTCTTTATTCCCCTCGGCGCCTCCATCGAGGAAGCCATCGAGACGCTGGAAATGCTGAAGGAATTCTACAAGAACGAGAAGGGAACTTCCATGGAAATGCCCGGTTGCCTCTCCATCGGCGTCCCTTCCGACGAGCTGCAGCCCATCAAGGTCACCTACAACAGAGGCCTCGGCACCCACTACCTCGAATTCAGCATTGAGTACAACGACGTCGTCCGCGCCACCTACCTCACCCGCTCCAACCTCAAGACCCTCCTTTCCGGCACCAAATTCCACCACAAGCTCCACCCGAAGCAGCAGTAGAAGACACTACCGGAACAAAAAAAGGACAGCATCGAGCTGTCCTTTTTTGTGGAGGTAGTCGGATTCGAACCGGCGACCCCATGCTTGCAAAGCATGTGCTCTACCAGCTGAGCTATACCCCCTTAACAAAAAAGCCGGTCTGGTGTCCGGCTTCTTGGTAGGCCCTGGCAGAGTTGAACTGCCGACCTCTACATTATCAGTGTAGC
>CAMKRY010000024.1 GCA_946415345.1 uncultured Bacteroidales bacterium
GCTTGCCTTCGAGCCAGACGAGGACCACCTCGGGGGCGTTGATGTCCCAGGTGTTCCTGAGGAGCTGCTTGACGAGCTCGCCGCCGCCCTCGCCGACGCCCATGTTGCCGAGGGAGCCGTAGCGGGTGTGGCTGTCGGAGCCGAGAATCATGTTGCCGCAGGCGGTCAGGGCTTCGCGGGCGTATTGGTGGATGACGGCCTGGTTGGCAGGCACATAGATGCCGCCGTACTTCTTGGCCGCGGAGAGACCGAAGACGTGGTCGTCCTCATTGATCGTGCCGCCGACGGCGCAGAGGGAGTTGTGGCAGTTGGTCATCGCGTACGGAAGCGGGAAGGTCGTCAGACCGCTGGCGCGGGCCGTCTGGATGATGCCGACATAGGTGATGTCGTGCGAAACCATCGCGTCGAAGCGGATGCGGAGCTTGTTGCCCTTGCTGCCGTCTACGTCGTGCTTTCTGAGAATCTGATAGGTGATCGTCTCTTCGCGTGCGGCGTCCTTGTCCATCGCGTTCTCATTGGCGATGGTCTTGCCGTCCAGAAGATAAACACCGTGAGGAATCAGTTCTACCATAGTGCTTTAGTGGTTTAAGAGGTTATTGTATCTATAAATATTGTCAATGCAAGCATGTCCGCCGCGCCGCCGCAGGAAATCCCTTCGGTGGCATATTGGTCGCACAGGCGGCGGAGTCCTTCAGACCAAACGTCATTCCCGACCTGATCGGGCATCTTTTCCAGCAAGTCAGCCGCCTCCTGCTTCACCTGCCAGGCTCTTTCGGCACTGGCGCGTTTGATGACGCAGGTGTCATCGAGGGTGCTCATGATGAGCAGCAGCGTCCGCTGCCGGTCATAGGGCCGTCCTTTTACGCTGCGGTAGTAGGGGAGCCAGCTTTCATACAGTTCCTTGTAGCCGTCGAGCGCCATCTCCCGCGCGCCTTTGGCGTGGCTATTCCCCGTTGCCGAGCTTTTGGCCGTTCTATGTAACTCGCTGTCCTTCAGTGTGTTGCTGATAATACTATGGGATATTTTACCCATAGTTGTTTGCATAAATGCCTGATAATCAACAATATCCATAGAACGCTGATCGGCTGCAGAGGCGGCGGCGATGGCGAGGCCGAGGGAATAGATGGCGCCTCGGTGGGTGTTGACGCCGCCGGTCGCTGCGAGCATGGCCTTTTCGGCGTTGATGCCGAGCTGCCGGAGCGCTTGGCTCGCAGATTCCATGGGCAAGCCGTGGAATGTCGATGCTGCGGAGGCGATGCGGCCAAACCAGGGACGGAGGGTCCGGATACTGCGCTGCATGAGCGCGTAATCCATGTCAGAATGGGCACCGGAGCCGTCGGGACCGACGAGGCCGGGCTTGAGGGGCGTGTCGAGCTCCTGCCGGAGGGCCTGTGCAGCCAGATCGGCCAGCAGATAGAGGTGTGTTGTCGAAGGAGTCAGCGCTGCTGCCTGGGAGAAGGAGCCTTCATCCAGAGCGGCTCTGACGCTGGATGCGGACACGGGCTCGCCTTCGGTGAGGCGGGGAATCTCGATGACTTCGACGCCATGCTCTGGCAAAATTCGCTGCATCAGGGCGTTGTACCGCGCTGTGAGCTCATCGAGGGGCTCCGATCCGACGAAACGGACGGAGATACCGAGCGCCGGGGCGATGTGGCGGGCGAACAAATCGATATCCAGCCGCATCTGCGTCTCGGCGGCGGTGGAAAGGTCCTTGAGGAAATAGGTCGGGAACGTCAGGGCGGAAATCTGCCACTCGGAGCCCTCGAGCACGGTGACGCGCGGGTCATCGGCCGTTGCGGCCACCATCATGGCCTTGCGTTCGGCGTAGGGGAAACGGGAAACATCCTCCCGGACAGGAATTACAAAGAGACGGTCCACCTGCTCCAGCGCCTTCTCGATGAGGTAGGCGTGTCCGCGGGTGAAGGGATTGGCGTTCATGACGATGACGCCGGCGCGGGCGTGGCCGGAGTGCTGGCAGAGGCTCTGGCAGTAGCGGTCCAGTTCCTTGCCGTCCGTCAGCAGGATGGCTTCCGGTGCGGAGGCGACCAGGTGAAAGCCCAGGCTCTCGAAGATGGCCCGGTTCGCGGGTTTGGTAAAGACCTTGCGCTGGGGGTAGTCACTGCCGATTTCCAGCAGACGGGAGACGATGGGGGCAAGCAGACCCTCGCTGCGGGCGCTTTCGGCGACCGCCAGGCATTTGAGCGTATCTTTTTGGATGCCGCCGCCGGCGAGAATCTCACCCTCCGGCCCTTCGATGACACAATACGAATCTACTTCTTCCAGTCTGAGGCCGTTTGCCCCGAGGAAGCGTTCCACTTTTGCGCGGAACAGCGGAGACCCCATCGGCATCTCCTGTATGTCCCAGTTACCGTATGTTATCATCATTTGCGGACTTTCCAATACTCCCGGTTCCGTCCGCTGGAAATTGACGCCACGAATGTACGAATTTAAAAGCGATTTCCCAAAAAATACTTAAAAATTGTAATTATTTGGCGACGACAGGGTGGTTGGCCAAAAGCATATCGGCCCAGGCTGCGAAATCATCCCACATGTAGTAGGGACCGTCGACGGGCTCCAGCTGCGGCAGCGTCGCTTCGGCGCCGTTGAGGAGAATCTTGAACAGGATGTCGCCATTGCCTTTCTTCGGGCGGTAGAGGACGATCTGGACGTTCGCGGCCATCGGGGTGTCGTAATCCTGGAACCAATACTTGACATCGTCGGCCTTTTCGGGCTCATAGCCGCAGCCGTTGATGTTCAGCAGGGGGCGCAGGGCGTTGACGCAGGTGTCATGGCCGAAACGGAGGTCGGCGATTATGCCGCTGCCGTCGATGGCGCCATTGGCACGGACGAGGATGTCCTCAAGCAGGGAGAGGTTCTGGTAGCGGTCACCGGCGTGCTGGCAGTAGAGGTCGTAATTTTCGGCCTCCCAGAGCGCCAGGGCGGCCTCGGGCGTAAAGACGTCCTCGAGGAAGTCGCTGTCGGAGTAGTTGTGGTAGCCGCCCCAGAGGCGGTAGAGCTGCCAGACGAAGTTGGTCTTGCCGCCATCCTCCTCGAAGAGGGAGCGGTCGCTGATGAGGCGGTCTATGATGGCGTCGGCATCCACCGTGCGGGCGAAGAAGTCGAGGGACTCTTCGGGAAGGTTGACCTCACCGGAATATACGGGACGGATGGCTTTCGGGGCGGAAACGGGGATGGTGGAGGTGAGTTCACTGTGGAAGGCGGAGCCGATGATGGTTGCCTTCGGGGCCGCCTTCTGGAGACTGACCGTGAAGGCGTTCATACTGACGATGGCGCGGGGGGCTGTCGTCGCGCGCGCCAGGACGGTGCCGCCATTGGAAAAGACCTCCGGGAAGTCGGCGGCCATGATCCGGGCTATTTCGGTATGCTGGTCCCAGCCGAGTTCCACAAGGTCGCCCGTATTGACCCAGGGGATGAAATAGAATTCCTTGAAGTCCTCCCGGATCTGCTTGCCGAGATCCGTCAGGGCGTTGGCTTTCGCTGCGGCATCCAGTACCTGCTTGACGTAGGTGTAGGTCTTGCTGTCCCAGGCGTAACGGGAGCCGTGGCGACCGTAGTGGCTGATGTAGAAGGGAAGATAGCCTTTCGGAGCGGGCGTCAGGGCCGGCGCGTCGAAGCGGTAGGGGCCTTCGCAGCCGGCGAGTTTGTCGCGGTCTGCAGAGACGATGTCGAGGACGTTCTCAACCTGCGCGTAGGCGAATAACGGCAGGAGTGCGGTGAGAAGGAGAAGGATTCTTTTCATGGTCGTACGGGTTAGTGTTCCGATTCCCAAATATCGGAAAAAATACCCGTATTTCCAAAAGTTTATTCCTCTTCCAGGGGTTCGGTTTCGGGGACGGCGACGGGCTCCGCGTCGGCGTTCATGTCAGCGCCGACCGGCTCGAATCCGGCGAGGACTTCTTCGTCGCTCAGTCCCGGCACGGACGGGGTCACGGTCCCGTCGGATTTGTCGGAACCGGACTTGCAGGCGGTCAGGAGCGCCGCCACGGCAAGGAGGTAGAGAATGCTGCGTTTGACCATAACCATGATAATTAAAAAAACCGGCCCCACATTGGCGGGAGCCGGTTCTCTGCCGACTGTCAGAATTATTTCTGACGGCTCTTGTATCTCTGATAGAACTTGTCCACGCGACCGGCGGTGTCGACGAGCTTGACCTTGCCGGTATAGAACGGGTGAGACGTGTTGGAGATTTCAATCTTCACGCACGGGTACTCGACGCCGTCCACCTCGAGGGTGTCCTTCGTGTTGGCGCAGGAACGCGTCACGAAGACGGTTTCGTTGGACATATCCTTGAAAGCTACAAGACGGTAGGTTTCGGGATGAATTCCTTTTTTCATTACTTTACGGATTGATTGTTAACAATAATTCCAAATTTGGGACCGCAAAGATACGCATTTTTCGGGAACCTGCAATACTTTCTGCGAAATTATTTCGTGATCGCGGCTTCGTTCTGCTCTTTGGTGGGCATGAAGTGCGTGACGGGCAGATTCTCCCGGATGACCGTCTCCTCCGTCCCGTCCTCCCGCACCATCCGGGCGCTGAGGTTGACGGTGTAAAGGGATGGGTCGAAATTCAGCAGTGCCGCGATGGCGTCGAAGACGTTGACCGCGCGGGCGAGGCGGATCTTGCCGCCGACGGTGTATTCGGCACGGCCGCGCTCGAAAGTCACGTCCTCGCAGTTGCCCTGGAGAAAGGCTTTCCCGTCCTTGTAGATCGTAACCTTGAGGTGTGATACTTCACGGCGGTCGCCGGTGTTGTTCATGACGAAACGGATCGAGCCCGTTACGCCTCGCAGGCCGTTCGGGCGAACCTTTATGAATTCGTAGGACTCCATCGTGAGGCCCTCGAACTCCTGTGCGGCGGCGGAAAACGCTCCCGCGGCAAGCACGATGAGGAGAATCAGAATTCTTTTCATAATGTGCTAAGGTACAAATTTTTTTCGTACTTTTGTCTCATTGTACACATAACATGCCAAAGCTATGAAAAAGATCCTCCCCCTGACCCTGCTGCTCGCCTTGTCCGCCGGCCTTTTCTGTGCCTGCAGTAAAAAGGATGATGCCTCCGTCGCCAAGGTTACCGTTCCCGCCTTTGCCACCGGTGCCGACATCAGCTGGGTCTCCGAGATGGAAAAGGACGGCAAGACCTTCAAGACCCGCGCCGGGGAGAAGGCCGACATTTTTACCGTCCTCAAGGACACGGGCGTGGATGCCATCCGTCTGCGCGTATGGGTGGACCCGGACGGTGGCTGGAGCGGCAAAGAGGATGTCGTCGCTCTCGGTAAGCGCGTCTCCGCCGCCGGCCTGCCGCTGATGGTCGATTTCCACTACAGCGATTTCTTCGCCGACCCCGGTAATCAGACGGTCCCTGCGGCCTGGAAGGGCGACACCGGCGACCTCGCCAAGATGAGCACCCATGTGCGGGAACATACGACCGAGGTGCTGCAGGCGCTGAAAAAGGCGGGCGTCGCGGTGGAATGGATCCAGATCGGCAACGAGACCCGCAGCGGCATGATCTGGCCGACGGGTCAGCTCAAAAAATTCAACGATACCGAATGGGCGGCCTTCGCCCAGCTCTACCGGAACGGCTATGCCGCCGCCAAGGAGGTCTATCCCTCCGCCAAGGTGATGCCGCACCTGAACCAGGGCAACCGGGACAATGCCTGGTGGTTCGACAAGCTGAAGGCGAATGGCGGACAGTTCGACATGATCGCCCTCTCGCATTATCCCCAGACGGATGATGATACCAAGAGCTGGAGCGACCTCAACAGCGAGACCGTCAAGCAGATCAACAATCTCGGCGCCAAGTTCGGTGTGCCGGTGATGATCTCCGAGATCGGCGTCAAGCAGGACACACCCGCCGTCGGCAAGGAGATCATCGCTGATTTCCTTACCCGCGTCAACCGCAGCCGCTGCGCCGGCGTCTTCTACTGGGAACCGGAAGTCTACGGCTGGTGGAAGCCCGCCATTTATAGTAAAAAGGGCTGGAACGCCTACGGCATGGGTGCCTTCACTTCCGACGGCCGCCCCTCCGCAATCCTCGAGCCCTTCCTTACCAAATAAGTGGCCGGCCTCTCCAAAGATAATCTGCTTGAGCGTCTCCGCGGAGGCGCTCCGCTTCGTTTCGGCCACCAGGTCCGTCTGACAGCCACGCTCAGCTATCCCGCTATCATCGCCCAGTTCTCGACTGTGGCCATGCAGCTGATCGATACCGCCATGGTCGGTCACCTGAGCACGGACGCCGGCGCGTCCATCGGCCTCGTTGCGACCTGCCTGTGGCTCCTCGGCGGTTTCTGCTTCGCCTGCTGCAACGGCTTTTCCGTGCAGGTGTCGCACCTGGTCGGCGCCGGGGATTTCAAAGCGGCCCGCAGCGTAGTCCGGCAGGCCCTGACGAGCGGCCTGATCTGGTGTCTCGGCTTCTCGCTGCTGGCTCTGGCTGTCGCCAAACCGTTGCCCCTCTGGCTCGGTGGCACCGGCCATGTGGCCGCCCAGGCCTCCCGCTATTTCCTCGTCACGGTGCTTTTCCTTCCTTTCATGCAGCTGGACATCATGTCCGCGGTCATCCTTCAGGCCAGCGGTGAAATGCGCATGCCCAGCATCCTGAACGTGCTGATGTGTCTGCTTGATGTCGCGCTGAATTACCTTTTCATCTGGGTGCTCGACATGGGCGTGGTCGGTGCCGCCCTCGGTACTGGCATCGCGGAGCTGCTGATTGCTTCGCAGATGGTCTGGTTCCTGACCCGCAAGTGCAAGGACCTCAGCCTGAAAGGGGAGAAGGGGAGTTTCATGCCTACTAAGCCGGTGGTCCGCAACGCCGTCCGCATCGGTCTGCCTCTCTGCCTTGAGAATGTCGTCATGCGCGGGGCCTACATCGCCGGAACGGTCATCGTCGCGCCCCTCGGCGCCATTGCCGTTGCCGCCAACAACTTCGCCATTTCGGCCGAGAGCTTCTGCTATATGCCCGGCTACGGCATTGCCGACGCCGCGACTTCGCTCGTCGGCCAGAGCATCGGGGCCGGCCGCCGCGACATGGCGAAACGCTTCGGCTGGCTGACCACCGGCGGCGCCATGATCCTGCAGACCCTGACCGGCGCGCTGCTGTTCATCTTCGCGCCGGAAGTGATGGGGCTCATCAGCAGCGACCCGGAAGTTGTCTCGCTCGGTGCCACCGTGCTGCGTATCGAAGCCTTCGCCGAGACCATGTACGCCGCCTCCATCGTTTCCTATGGTGCCTGCGTCGGAGCCGGCGACACGCTGCTTCCCAGCATCCTGAATTTTAGTTCCATCTGGATCTTCCGCATTCTTCCCGCCATCTGGCTCTGTCCCCGCTACGGCCTCGTCGGCTACTGGATCGCCATGTGCTTCGAGCTCAACATGCGCGGCATCCTCTTCCTTTTCTATCTCGCCCGCGGCCGCTGGCTGCGCATGAAATCCACCGCCGAGGCGTCCGTTATTTTACGATGAATTTCAGGGCCAGGGGCTCCTGCGGAAGGTTGGCGGGGAGGCGGAGGGTGACGCGGCCGTCGGGGGAAATGGTGGCGCGGACCTTCTTGCCTGTGTTAAGGATGGTTACTTTCCCGGCGGGGATATTGCCGGTCCAGGTCAGCTCGGCGGGCAGACTTTCCCCGTCGGGCAGGGCGTAGACGGCATAGAGCGTCTTGCCGTCCTTGGAGGCGGAGAACCAGAGGCGGCCGTCGTTGTACAAGGCCGTGTTGCGTGTGCCGTAGATGGCCTCGCCACAGCGGGCCATCCACTGCCCGATTTCCTCCAGGACCTGCACGGCCTCGATATTGATCAGACCGTCAGCCGTCGGGCCGACGCCGAGAGCCAGGGAACCGCCTTTCGCAACGATCTCCGCCAGGGTGCCGATGATGCGGCGGGCGCTCTTGTAGCGGGCATTCGGGGTCCAGCCCCAGTCGTCCGTCAGCGTGATGCAGGACTCCCAGGGATGGTCGAGCTGACGCGCCGGAATGGCCTGCTCGGGGGTCTGGTAGTTCTCGTTGGGACCGCCGATGGTGCGGTCGACGCAGAGCATGCCGGGATTGTGCCGGCGCATGTCGGGAAGGAGTTCATTCAGGCCCACCTCGTCGCCGGTGATCCAGCCGCCGTCGAGCCAGAGGATGTCCAGCTGTCCGTAGCGGCCGCCGGTGATTTCCCGCAGCTGCGCCATCGTGTAGTCGACATAGGATTGCCACCAGTCCGGATGCATCTCCTTTTTATAATTGATGCGGCGGTTTGGCGTTGCGTAGTAGGGATTCCAGAAGCCGGGGTGGTGCCAGTCGGGCTTGGAGAAATAGGCGCCGGTCATGAAACCGTTGGCGCGGAAGGCGTCGAAGACGTGCTTGGCGGCGTCGCGGAGCGGGTCGGCCGAGAAGGGGCCCGCCTTGGCGAGGGAGAAGTCGGTATAGTCGGAATCGAACAGGCAGAAGCCGTCATGGTGTTTGGTGGTGAAAATCATGTATTTCATTCCGGCTTTCCGGAAGACGGACGCCCACTGCGCGGGGTCGAAGTCCACCGGACAGAACTCCTGCGAAAGCCCCCAGTACCACTTCTTATATTCCTCATACACAGAACCTTCCGGACGGACGATCCAGTCCTCGTTGCAGAGGTTCCAGGACTCGACGATGCCGGGAACGCTGTAAAGGCCCCAGTGGATCAGGACGCCGAATTTGAGGTCCCGCCAGGTATCGAGCTTTTCCAGCACGGCCGGGTCTTCGGGCCAGATGTAACCGTCGGCGGTATTGTCCTGGGCCTGGAGGGGCGCCGCAGCGAAAAGGGCGGCCAGAAGGGTTGTGATTCCGATTTTTTTCATGGCATGGCTTTCTTATCTGCAAAGATACATTTATCTTTGTGAAAGAAAAATATCTTTTCCATGCGCCGCTACTGCCTTCTTCTGCTTCTCCTTTCCGTTCTCCTGCCCCTTGGCGCTGCCGCCCAGGACTCCGGCAAGAGCATGACCGTCAAGGATTTCCGCCGGATGTCCCCCAAGGACACGACGACCTGCGTCCTTCGCGGCGTGGTGACCCGCGTCCGCGACGCAGACCGCGGCAATCTCTTCATCGACGACGGCACGGCGGAGGTGTACATCTACGTCATCCGGCAGGACTGGCAGTACCGCAGCAGCTACCGCAAATGCGATGTCCGCGAGGGAGACACGCTGACCCTCCGAGGCCGCCGCAGCGTCTACAACGGCGTCATCGAGATGAAATATGCCTTCCTCTGCGCCAAGGACGAAGGTCCTGACCATGCCAACAAGCCCGTCCGCGAGCGCCTGGACGTCGAACCCACCTTCCGCGGCGGCGATCTGGAAACCTTCCGGCAATGGGCACAGAACGAGGTCCCGGTGGTCTATGCCGATGCGCCCTATCCCGGCGAAGGCACCGTCACCGTGCAGTTTGTCGTCGGTAAAAACGGCAAAGTGATGGAAGTGCAGGTCGTCAAAGGCGTCAATGCCGCGGTGAATGCCATCGCCACGGACATCGTCAAGCGCTCCCCGAAATGGAAGCCCGGCAAGAACGACGGCAAGGGCGTCCGCGTTACCTACCAGATCCCCCTCGTCTTTTCCGCCCAGCCACTCGGCGCGTTCTAAGTCTAAATAATTGCGTAGAACGGCATACTGTCCGCAGCACCGGAGGACCGTGCCTACGGGAACAACAGCGACAGGTCGCGCTCGAGGGCGGGCTGGGCGATGGTGGCGGGAACGAAGGACCAGGTGCCGAGAAGGCGGGCGTAGCGGCGGATGAGGGCCGGGGAAATGGTGCTCTCCTTCTGGAGGAACTGGTAGATCAGCTCGCGGATTTCGGGAAGACGGGCTACCGTGCGCGCGGAAAGCTCGGAGGACGGGATACCGGCACCATTGACGAGCAGGTCTCCGCCGCCGTTCGCGCGGTAGGATGTCATGCCGACTCGGTAAGTCTTCGACAGGTCAAACGGACGGCCGTCCGCGAAGCCGGCAATCGTCACGCGGGAACCGTAGGGCTTTGTCACGTCCACGGTATAGTTGATACCTGCCGCGGAGTCGAAATTGTAGGAACGGAAGACGAACGACCAGCCTTTCGCGCCGGTGCGGTCGTCGTCGCGGGGACGCATGCGCAGCAGGGGAATGTAGTCGGAACCTTCGGCCGAAATGCCTTCTTCCGGTGCCTGGATCCAGTCGTTGTAGTCGTATTCCAGATAGCGGAGAATTTCCTGCCCGGTCATTTCCAGGACGAAGAGCTGGTTCTCGAAAGGATAAATCGTAAATAGATCATTGTAAACCAGCGTGCCTTCGTTGACGGTTCCGTTGAAAGTCAGCGGAGCGGCGAAGGAGATGTCTGCGCCATACGATTGGGCGGACAGCAGCGTCACAAGATGGATGAAATCGGTATAGAGGCATCGGCCGGCGTAGGCGTCGCGGGTGCGCATCGTCTCGGACAGGTAGCCGACGGGGCGGGTCGTGAAGGCCTTGACGGACTCATACTCGCTGCGGAAGGTCTCGCGCATCGCGGAATCGGCCTTTTCGGCTTTGACCGGAATCAAGTCGGAGCTGATATGCCGGCCGATAATCTTTCCGTCCTTGTCGAAATCGAGGGTGATTGTGCCATGGGCGATGTTGCGGGCATGGCTGCCGGAGTTGAGGAGACAGATGCCCTCGCCGTCGGCGATGTACTGCCGGTGGTCATGGGAGCAGAGGAGAAAATCCACGCCCTTCAGCGTCTGGAACAGGTCGAGGCCCTGGGACTCGAGAATCGAGCCGTCACCTTCGCCGGTCCCGGAATGGACGGAAACGATGACGACATCCGGCTTCTCCGTCTGGCGAATGCGGTCCACATCCTCCTGCACGAGCGGAATAAGGCTCTTGAAATCGATGCCGGCCCAGATACTCTCGTCCAGCCAGGCCTTCATGTTGGCGTTGGTGTAGCCGAGGATGGCGAAGCGGACCCCGTCCTTCTCCTTGATGGTATAGGCCGGGAAGTAGGGCTTGCCGTCATCCTCGTTGACGGCATTGCCGGCCAGGAAGGGAATCCCGGCCGCTTCCATTTCCAGGAGTACCCGGTCATAAACGGGATGTCCCGTTTCGATGTCATGGTTGCCCACCGTCACCGCGTCATACCCCATGTAGGCCATCAGGCGCGGGAAGAGGTGCGGGCTCTCCGTATCTACAAAATTATAATAGTATGGTGCATTGTCCCCCTGCAGACAGTCGCCGGAGTCGATCAACAGGACATGATCCTTCCCGACCGCCGTCCGGACGCTGTCCACGTACCAGTTTACGGCCAGCAGCGAGTTCCGGACGCCGTCGTCGACATAACTCTCGTCGAACCAGCGGCCGTGGACGTCATTCGTGGCGAGAATCTCAAAGCTGACGCTGCGGGCTGGCTTTTGGGAACAGGCGCTCAGCAGTACCGCGACGAGCGCCGCGGCACAGGAAAGGGTCATCAGTCTTTTCATATCAGGTTATCGGTTAGAGTATGCTTCGAGGCCACTGTGGAGGAAATCGAGGAAGCCGCTGACGCTCAGGTCATAGCCGCGGACGGGCGAAAGCGGTGTGCCGTTCTCGTCGAGGATGACGTAGTTGGGCTTGCCGTTCACGCCGAAGCGCTGAAGGGCTATGTAAGCGTTGGCGGCGCCGAGCTCCTTGAGCACTTTGCCGCTGTCGGTCGTCACCCAGTCCTCTTCGAGGAGGGCGGTCTTGTCGTCGGTGAAGAGCGCCACGAGGACGAACTCATCCCGCAGCATGCGGAAGACGTCACCGTCGCTCCAGACCCGGTTCTCCATCTCGCGGCAATTGGCGCAGCTGTGGCCGCTGATGTCCACGAAAACGGGCTTGCCGAGGCGCTTGGAGGCCTCGAGGCCTTCCTCTACGGAATAGTATCCCTGCAGCCCGAGCGGCATCTGGAGGTCATACTTGCGCCCCATCTCGGAGTCGGACGCCTGCGTAGGCGCCAATCCGTAGCCGCCCGGATTGTAAAGGTTGAAATCCTGGGTCTCCAGCGGCGGCAGGTAACCCGAGAGGGCTTTGAGCGGCGCACCCCACATACCCGGAATCATATAGACCACGAAGGAGAAGACCGTGATGACGAGGCCGAGCCGGACGATGGAGAGCTTCTCCACGGGCTGGTCGTCATGCGCGAAGCGGATCTTGCCGAGCAGGTAGAGCCCCATCAGCGAGAAGATGACGATCCAGATGGCGAGGTAGACCTCGCGGTCGAGGATGCCCCAGTGGTAGCTCTGGTCCGCCATCGAGAGGAACTTGAAGGCGAGGGCGAGCTCGATGAAACCGAAAACGACCTTGACGCTGTTGAGCCAGGCGCCGCTCTTCATTTTCTTGAGGAAACTCGGGAAGAGGGCCAGGAGCGTGAACGGCAGGGCAAAGGCCAGCGAGAACACGAACATCGTCAGAATCGGCGTCCAGAAAGCGCCGCGGACGGACTGGATCAGCACTGTGCCCACGATCGGGACCGTGCAGGAGAAGGAAACCAGCACGAGGGTCAGGGCCATGAAGAAGATGCCGCCGAGACCGCCCTTATCGGACTTCTTGTCACTCTTGTTGACCAGCGAGGACGGGGCCGTAATCTCGAAGGCACCGAAGAAGGAGATGGCGAAGACGATAAAGACGATGAAGAAGAGGATGTTCGGGATCCAGTGTGTCGAGAACCAGTTGAAGATGTCGGCCGTCGTGTCGTCGCCGCCCGCCAGCCAGGTCACGAAGATGAGGACGGCAATGGGCAGCGTATAGAGCACGACGATGAAAACGCCGTACATCAGCGCCTTGAAACGTCCCGCGGCGGGGGAAGCGGACCCTTTCAGGAAATAGGAAACCGTCATCGGTACCATCGGGAACACGCAGGGTGTCAGCAACATAAGCAGGCCGCAGAGGATCGCCTCGACGAGGAGACTCCAGAGCGAGCCGTCACCGGTGGTGGAGCTGTCCTGCTCCGGAAGAATGTAGGTTTCCTCCTCGACGGGCTTCGTCAGGGACGTCATTTCGACGCCCTCGATGGCAAGGGTTTCCGTGGTCCCCGAGTCTGCATAGACATGGGGGGTAAAGTTGAGGGTAAAGGAATACTCCTCCGGGAATCCGCAGACCTGGTCGCGGCAGGCCGTCCAGCAGATGGTGCCGTCCAAGGTGACGGGGTCGTTCGAATCCATCATCAGGTCAAAATAGAAGACGGCCTTGCCGGAATACTCTCCATTCACCGCCGGCTCCGCTTCGTGGAGATCATCTGCTATATAACCTCTTCCGGACAGGGTCAGCTCCGTGCTGGAATACTTGTCGTGCGTGTCGTAGATGTGGTATCCGGGGAGGATGGTGCCGGTGAGGGTGACGCGGTAGATGTCCGTTTCGATTTCCTCACTGGAAACAGCCCAGGAGACGGTCTGGTCCGCCACCAGGCCGGCATTCTGCGCGGACAGGGGGAGGACGAAGGCCAGGGTGGCCAGCAGGGAGAGGAATTTACTTCGCATAGGCTACGGAGCGGGTTTCGCGGATAACGGTAATCTTGACCTGGCCGGGATAGGTCATCTCGTCCTGGATCTTCTTGGCGATGTCGGTCGAGAGGGTGCCGGCCTGCTGGTCGGTGACCTCGTCGGCACCGACGATAACGCGGAGCTCGCGGCCGGCCTGGATGGCGTAGGCCTTGGTCACGCCGTCATAGGCCTGGGCAAGGTCTTCCATGCCTTTGAGGCGGCGGATATAGGACTCGATCACCTCACGGCGGGCACCCGGACGGGCGCCGGAAATGGCGTCGCCGACGAGCACGAGCGGGGAGATCAGGTTCGTCATCTCAACCTCCTCGTGGTGGGCGCCGATGGCGTTGCAGATCTCGGGACGCTCCTTGTACTGCTCGGCGAGCTTCATGCCGAGGAGGGCGTGCGGCAGGTCGGGATCCTCTTCGGAAACCTTTCCGATATCATGGAGGAGGCCGGCGCGCTTGGCGATCTTCGGGTTCAGGCCCAGCTCGGAGGCGAGGATGGCGCTGATGTTGGCAACCTCGCGGGCGTGCTGGAGGAGGTTCTGACCATAGGAGGAACGGTATTTCATGCGGCCGATGAGTTTGACGAGCTCGATATTCATGCCGTGGATGCCGAGGTCGATGCAGGTGCGTTTGCCGGTCTCCAGCATCTCTTCCTCAAGCTGCTTCTGGACCTTGGCGACCACTTCCTCGATGCGGGCCGGATGGATGCGGCCGTCGATGACGAGCTGGTGGAGGGCCAGGCGGGCCACCTCGCGGCGGACCGGGTCGAAGGCGCTCAGCAGGATGGCGTCCGGCGTGTCGTCCACGACGATTTCCACGCCCGTCGCGGCCTCCAGGGCGCGGATGTTGCGGCCCTCGCGGCCGATGATGCGGCCCTTGATTTCGTCGTTGTCGATCGGGAAGGTCGTCACGGCGTTCTCAATGGCCGTTTCCGTAGCGGTGCGCTGGATCGTGTTGATGATGATGCGCTTGGCTTCCTTGGCGGCGTTCAGGCGGGCTTCGTCGACGGTGTCGTTGATGTAGGCCTGGGCCTGGCTGCGCGCCTCGGCTTTCATGTTCTCCATGAGGAGGTTCTTGGCATCCTGGGCGGACATGCCGGCCACTTCCTCAAGCTGTTTGTTGGCCTGGGCCTGCAGGGCTTCGCATTCGGCGACCTTGCGGGCAAGGTTCTCCTCGCGGGCCTTGAGACTCTGGCGGGCGGAGTCGTTTTCGCGGATCTTCTGCTCCAGCTCGTTGCTCTTCTGCCCGAGGGCGCTTTCTTTCTGGCGGATGCGGTTCTCGGCGTCCTTGAGCTGGGCGTTGCGCTCGCTGACCGTGCGGTCGTGCTCGCTCTTGAGCTGGAGATATTTCTCCTTGGCCTGGAGAATCCGTTCGTTCTTGATCTTCTCACCCTCCAGCTCGGCTTTTTCGAGAATCTCCTCCCGGCGGCCTTTGAGTATCTGTTTGCGGATGAGGATATAGGCCGTGAGGGCGACGAGGGCGCCCGCAGCGAAGCCAATAATCAGACTGGTTGTCGTATCCATGGTGGTATCTAGTGTTTTAGTCGTTGTGTCAAATAAACAGTACGGACAGCCTCCTGCCCATACAGGAAGCTGTCCGATAAGAGAAAAAAGCCGTCAGCATCTGTGTCAGAAAATCTTAAAAATAAGATTTGGGTTCCGACCAGTTTCTAACTTCCCATGTCCCGCTCGCGCGGAATTCCCGAAGGTAACTGGGGGCCTGTCATCCCTGGTTCGAGCGTGCCCGGTACTGGTGAGTACTGTTGTTTTCAGCCAGAGGTCCTGACGGCTATATTATTTCAATTCCGACAGATAGCCGCCGAGCGTGTCGGAGAGGTCTTTGACCTCGCCTTGCGCGGCTTCCAACTTTCGCTGCCAGGACAGGGCGGCGACCCCCTCGCTCAGCGCGACGAAGGAGAGGATGTCCGGGAGGGCCTTGCCCGGAAAGGCAGTCTGGTAGGCGGCGAGACGCTTGTTGATGTCTATCGCCGCGAGCCGGATCAGCTCTTCTTCTTCCGGGCTGGATGCCTTCAGGACAAATTCCTTGCCTGCGATGCGGATGGTGATCTTCTGTTCCATTTAGCTTTCCAGCAGCGTAATGCATTTGTCAATCTCCCGGATCATCCGGCCCAGCTTGGCCTTGGCCTGGGCGTTGCCGTCCGCGGGGGCGGTGAAGGCCTGCTGGAGTTTGAGATTGTCTATCTGTTCTTCCAAATCGGTCAGTTGCTTCCTGTAGGTATCGTTCTCGCCGCTGAGGGTCTCCAGACGCGAGCGGAGCTTGTCATTCTCCGCCTTTTCCGCTTCGTACAGCGCAATCAGGCTGTCGATTTGTGTCTTGATTCCTTCTAGCATAGCGCACAATAATCCATACTCCGCAAAAATACGAATTTTTCTCCAAAAATTTTCCTTATCTTTGAAAAAAATTTTTCTCCTGCATGAAAGCATTCCATCCCAGGGAGGTCAAAGACCTCTGCGTCCAGTGGATTCGTGACTGGTTTGAAGAGAACGGACCGGGCTGCAACGCCGTTCTCGGCATCTCCGGCGGCAAGGACAGCAGCGTGGTTGCCGCCCTTTGCGCCGAGGCCCTCGGTAAGGACCGCGTCGTCGGCGTGACGATGCCCAACGGCTTCCAGCCGGACCTTCCGGACAGCCTCCGTTTGATTGAACACCTCGGCATCCGCCATATCCAGGTAAACATCGGATCGGCCTTCGAGGCCCTGATGAAGGAAGTAGGGGAGCAGCTCGCCGCCGCGGAAGGAGTGGAAATCTCCGCCCAGACGCGGATCAACCTGGCCCCGCGCCTGAGGATGGCGGCGGTCTATGCCGTCTCGCAGTCGCTGAACGGCCGTGTGGCGAACACCTGCAACCTCTCCGAGGACTGGGTCGGCTATTCGACCCGCTACGGCGATGCCGCTGGCGATTTCGCGCCCCTCGGCGGCCTGACGGTCCAGGAAGTCGTGGCGATAGGGAAGGTGATGGGTCTGCCCCTCGATCTGGTCGAAAAAGCCCCTTCAGACGGCCTGACCGGTAAGACGGACGAGGACAACCTCGGCTTCACCTATGCCGTCCTCGACCATTACATCCGGACAGGAGAATGCCCTGACCCGGAGGTCAAGGCACGTATCGATTGGAAGCACCGGACAAACCTTTTCAAACTGCTTCCGATTCCTCACTTTGAATACTAGAGCGAACTGATCATCTCCCGGAAGAGGGTGGTCATCTTTTCAGCGGCGGCAGCGGCGGCTTTCACGACGTCCTCGCCGTCGTTTTCGTAGTCCTCGGCGTAGTCGTCGTGGGCTTCGTTGGTGATGACAGACATGCCGAAGACGGGGATGCCGGCGTGGCGGGCGACGATGACTTCGGGCACGGTACTCATGCCGACGGCGTCGGCGCCGATGGTCCGGTAGAAGCGGTACTCGGCCGGGGTCTCATAGGAAGGGCCCGTGTCGCCCAGATAGACGCCTTCCTGCACGAAAATGCCCTTTTTTCGGGCAATCTTCTTGGCCTTGGCGATGAGGTTGGGCTCGTAGGGGCGGGTCATGTCGGGGAAGCGGGGGCCTTCCCGGTCGTCATTGGGGCCGATCAGCGGGTTTGGGAGCATGTTGATATGGTCCCGGATGATCATGAGGTCGCCGACGTGGAAGTGGAAATTCACGCCGCCGGCGGCGTTGGAAACGAACAGATACTGGATGCCGAGGGCGATCATCACGCGGATCGGGAGGACGACCCGTTCCATGCCGTAGCCTTCATAATAGTGGATGCGGCCCTGCATGGCGACGATTTCCTTGCCGCCGAGGGTGCCGAAGATGAAGTTGCCCTTGTGGCCCACGGCCGTGGAGACCGGGAAGCCGGGGATGTCGGAGTAGGGGACCGCGACAGGGTCCTGGATGTCGTCGGCGAGCTGGCCGAGGCCGCTGCCTAAAACAATGCCGGCGAGGGGTTTCCGACCGGCAAAGCGCTGCCGCAGAAAATCGGCGGCTTCGTATACGAGCGTCGTGCTTTCAGCCATATGGAGGGGGAAGATTAGAAGTCTTCGTCACGGGGCTGCTGCTCCTTGGGCTCTACGCCCTTGAGGCAGGTGTTGCGGATATAATCGACCACTTCGGCGAGGCCTTCCGCGAACTTGTCGAAGTCTTCCTTGTAGAGGAAGATCTTGTGTTTGTCGTAGGTGAAGGAGCCGTCCCTTTCGGTGCGGCGCTTGCTCTCGGTGATGGTCAGATAGAAGTCATTGTTGCCCCTTGTCGTCTTCACGTCGAAGAAATAGGTCCGCTTGCCGGCCCGGACGGGCTTGGAGTAGACGTCCTCGGAATTCCGGTCAAAAGAGCGGCCATTGTCATAATCTTCGTTGTACATACCCTAATTTTTTAAATGAAATCTCTACAAATGTAAGGAAAATTCTTTCATTTGCCGTATATTTGCATAAATTTTTTTGAAAATCATGCTTAACAGAAGAATTCTTCGGATAAAGGTCTTCAAGGAGTTGTTTTCCTATAGCGGAAACCCGTCCATGAGCCGGAAGGATGTGCTCTCGGAGTTCGAACGCTCCTGCGAAGCCGTCCGGGACCTTTACCTCTTCGTCCTGGGCAGCATACCGGCCGTGACGGCCGAGGCCGCCCGGCAGATAGAAGCCGCCCGCGGGAAGTTCAACCCGACCCCCGAAGAGCGCAACCCCAACCTCAAATTCGCTGAAAACGCCCTGGCCCGCCTGCTGGCGGAGGATCCGGATTACCGGAAGCTCGCCGAGAAAAAGCAGCTCGACTGGGAGACCTACGACGCCCTTGTCCGCAGCCTCTACGACGAGCTGAAGGAGCAGGAATGGTTTGCCGCCTACATGGCCGATCCGGAGCGCTCCCTCGCCGCCGATACGGCCCTGTTCGCCCGCATCTTCGAGGAACTGCTGCAGGATAACGACGCTCTGGAGGCCATCCTGGAGGAGAAATGCATCTATTGGGTCGACGACCTGGACTATGCCCTCATGAGCGCCATCCAGAGCCTCAAGGAAATCGCCCGCACGGGTCGCTGGAACCTCCCGCCTCTTTATCGCAGCGACCAGCTCGCCGCGGAAGGAAAGGCCGTGGACAGCGACAAGGCCTTCGCCGAGAAACTCCTCGGCGGTGCTTTTTCCTCCTATGAGGATTACGAAGCCCGCATCACCGGTGCGACGAAGGGATGGGACCGCGACCGGATCTGTCAGGCGGACCGCGTCCTGATCATCCTCGGTCTCGCCGAGGTGGAGCACGTCCCCGCCGTCCCCGCCCGCGTTTCCGTCAACGAATACGTCGAGCTCGCCAAGTTCTTCAGTACGCCCAGGAGCGCATCCTTCGTCAACGGCCTGCTCGATTCCCTGGTCCCGAAGCTGATTGCTGAGAAGGGACTCGCCAAACAATTGTAAACAAATTATAATCAAAAAATTATGCATCCTATTATTGCTAACATCCTCCTTTTTGCCCAAGATGCTGCTACCGAGGTTCAGGAACTTCCTGGAAAGGTAGGCGAGGTTACCGGTGTTGATCCCGTAGCGGTCACTGAACAAGCGAATCAAACGCAACAGGTGCCGACGTCTTGGTTTGCCCGCAACAGCATGTGGATCATGCTGCTCCTCATCTTCGGCGTCATGTGGCTCTTCATGATCCGTCCGCAGCGCAAGCAGCAGAAGGAGGCGGAGAACTTCCGCAACTCCCTCCGCAAGGGTGACAAGGTCGTCACCATCGGCGGTATCTACGGCGAAATCGTTGAGGTCAACGAGACCACGGCTCTGATCAAGGTCGACGGCGACACGAAACTCCGCGTCTCCAAGAACGCCCTCCAGAAGGACTTCACGCCCCAGCAGTAAGCACTGACCCCTGTCGGGACCGGCATGGAATTCCTCTACAGGATCATCGCCTCCGTCCGCAAACGGAGCGGGGACTGGGTGGCCATCACCCTGGCCCTGCTGCTGGCTGCGGGCATCTGGCTGCTGACCAACCTGTCGAGGACCTATACCACCGTCCTGTCGGTCAATGTCATAGCCGAGGCTTCACTGGAAGGCCGGGCGGCTCATTCCGCCGACCGGGCGACCATTCAGGCCCGTTGCCGCGCCAGCGGATTCCGTATCCGCCAGCTCCGGCGCCAGGCCCGTTCGTCCGCCCGCACGGTGGTCTTCCAGGCGGCCGACCTCCATCCCGTCCCGGGTCAGGAGGATTTCTTCGCTATCACATCCGCCCAGCTGGAGCGGTATGTCCCGCAGCTGTATGGCGAAAAGGTCGTACTTGAGAGCTTCGTCACGGACGAGGCGATCTTCCGGTTTCCGACCGAGGCCCACAAGAAGGTCCCGGTTGTGCCGGTCAAGGACATCCACTTTCAGTCGCAGTACATGGAACTGTCGCCGCTGACCGTCTACCCCGATTCGGTAACGGTCTATGGCGAGCCCCTGCTCCTGGAAAGGGTGACGCAGGTGCGGACCAGTCCGATCCGGCTCGACGACGTTGCCTCGAGCATCCAGGATGAAATCGGGCTCTACCCGATCCAGGGCGTGCGATTCGTTCCGTCGACGGTCAAGTATTCGCTTCCGGTGACCCGTTTCGTGGAAATGGGGGCTGACGTGCCTGTCCGCGTGACCGGCGTGCCGCAGGGGAAAACGCTCTCCTGCTTTCCGGACCGGGCCCGCGTGACGCTGCTGTCCGTTTTCCCGATTCTGTCGGACCCGTTGACGAACCTGATGCTGGAAGTGTCGTATGACGACTATATGGATTCCCTCTACGGAGACTGCGTGCCGCGGATTACGACCCCGCTGCGGGGCATCATCTCTGTCAAGATGGAACCGGAGGTGGTCCATGTCGTGGAGGTGGTCCGATGAAAACGGTTGGGATCACGGGCGGTATCGGCAGCGGCAAGACGACGCTCTGCCGCTTGCTTGAAGGAAGGGGAGTGCCGGTCTATGAGGCCGATACCCGGACCAAGTCACTGTATGACCGCGACCCGTCGCTGGTCCCGGCCTTGGAGACGGCGCTCGGTACGCCGCTTCGTGGTGAGGACGGAAAAATGGACCGCCGGCGTCTCGCAGGAATGCTTTTTGCAGATTCCCGGACCCGGGAGACGGTGGAGGCCATCGTCCATCCCAGGGTCCTTCAGGACTTCCTCGCCTGGCGCGATGCGTTGGAGAAGGAGCCCTGGAACGGTCCCGGAACGGTTCCCTTTGCCGTTTTCGAGTCCGCGATCGTGCTGGAAAAGCCGCTCTTTGCGCCGTACCTGGACAAGGTCGTCTGGGTGGACGCGCCGGAGCGCGACCGG
>CAMKRY010000025.1 GCA_946415345.1 uncultured Bacteroidales bacterium
GCACCAAGAGCAATCCCGGCGGCGAGACTTCCTACGGCACCCAGATTATCTTCCGCCTGAAGTATGACAACAGAAAGAAAAGTGAAATATATGTAAATCACAATTAATTCAAATTCATTATCTTTGCCCCTGTTATGGAAGAAAACTTTGACGCGCTTGAAGTAATTGCCCGTACCAGGGGCAAAGTCGAAATGGACGATCGTCCCACGGGAAACTGGCTGTTCCCGATGTGGGGCTGGCTTACGGCCTTCTTTTATCTGGCCGAGTTTATCTGCTGGCAGCTGTTCCACCAACCGTGGTGCCTGTGGCTATGGGTCGGTATCCCCGTTGTGGGCATGCCGCTGATGGCTCTTCTTCTTCGGAAAGATCACGAGCGCACGCATATGCGCACCCGCCGGTCCCGGCTGGTGCTGGACTACTGGATCTTCGCTGCCTGCGCGATAGGTGTCGGCGGTTTTCTCTACGGTTTCGCCGGCGTCTATGAAATCGCCGAGAATCCGATGATCTGCCTCCTGGTTGGCATCGGCGCCTTCATCACCGGTGAGGAGAACCGCTTCCGTCCGATGATTGTCGGCGGTCTTCTCGGCGCCGCCATCGGCATTGGCTCCTTCCTGCTCCGGGGGGACTTGTGGGGCTGGCAGATGGCCGCCATCGTGCTGACCGCCGCCGTATCCCTGATCATCCCCGGACATCTGTTCGAAAAGCGTACGAAAAATGGAATTTAAGGACCTGGACCCCCTGCTTCACAACGAGCTGCGCCTCAAGGTCATGGTGGCGCTGGATTCGTTGGACGACGCGGACTTCGTCTACCTCAAGGGACTGACGAAAGCCACGGCGGGGAATCTCAGTGTCCAGATTTCCAAGCTGGAAGAGGCCGGTTACATCAAGGTCTCCCGCAGCGGCGAGGGCCGCGGCTCGCATACTGTCTGCCGCATCACCGCCGCCGGCTCCCGCGCGCTCCTCAGCTACCAGCGCACCCTGATGGAGTATTTTTCAAAGAAGTGATATTACCGATGCAAGAAATCGGCGGGACGGGGATTCTATAGGCGGAAATTGTCTTTGTATGAAAAAGTATTTTCTTGTTTTGACGGCTCTGGCCGCGTTGTTCGCCGTTTCGGCATGTAATAACAAGGATGGAGATGACCCGGATGATAACCTTATCATCGACTGGGCACCGGTCGACATTTATATCGATGCGCTCGATGCCGATGGGAATTCCATCATTTCCCCGGAGATGCCGGGGATGACGCTGACCTTCAAGGGCGAGACCTACACGGTCCTGGACTGGTCGCATCGCTATGACATCTTCACACCGCGGGATTGTCAGACCAAGGAGTATCTGGCGATTCTCTACGGCCTTTTCGCCCAGCCCTACGACGGGGGAGGGGTGACGAAGTACCGCCTCTATTTCGGCGAGATCGACGGCGCCGACGACATGGACGAGGACATCGTCCTGCAATGGCCCGACGGCTCCCGCGACGTAATCCACTACCACTGCGGCAACCACCGCTATGGCAAGAACCCCAGTTGCGACCGCAGTTGGAAAGTCAACGGCAAGAGCCACGACGGCTCCTTCTTCACCTTCACCGGCAAGACCCTTGCGGCGGAATAAAAAGGCTCCTCCTCAGGAATCGTATCCTCAAATATGTCCGTTTTTGAGGATGGAGTAGCAAAATAGAGCAGTCTGTCCTCAGAATCGGCAGTTTTTGAGGATAAGTGGCCTTAATTCAGGGGTCTATCCTCAGAAATGCCCGTTTTTGAGGATAGGTAGGAAGAGGAGAGGGTTATCCCTCACTCACCTGAGGGGTTCGATTATGTGATTGGAGGCACAAAGAGCCGACGGCGGCATCAGCCGCCAGCCGGAACGACGGAATGAAATGGAGGAGTGGAGGCAGGGGGTCCGGGGGAGCGAACAGTTCCCCCGGTAATAAAAACGTCGCGGCGTTAGCCACGACGTAATCCCGAACGAACCGCGTTAGCGGTGAGTGAGGGATTCGAACCCCCGGTACGCTCACACGTACACCTGTTTTCGAGGCAGGCTCCTTCAACCACTCGGACAACTCACCGGGAAAAGGACTGCAAAAGTAGCGCTTTTTGACGAATTATCCAAATACCTGTTTGACGAGGCTTTCAAATTCGCGGAAGGCGAAAGTGCCGTCCAGCTCGCGGAGGGCGTCGGCGAGGCCTCGGTAATGCCAGGCGTGGTCCTTGGGGTCCTTGACGTGGAAGAGGTTCCAGAACGCGTCTCCCTGCACGGCATAGTCGCGGGCGATGGCGCGCATGTTGGACAGTTTGTCGCCGAGGGCGACCATCTTGGCCTCGCGGCTGGCGCGGGAGAGGCGTTCTATAGCGGCCCGCTTCCGGCTGTGCCAGCTGTCCTCCTCGGAAACGCCCTCGGGTATCTCGTCGCTTTCCTCCGCCACCAGCGATGCGACGCGGTCGCCGAATTCGGCGCGCAGCTGCTCCACGGTCACGTCCGTGTCTTCCACGGTGTCGTGCAGGGCGGCCGCGGCGAGCAGTTCCTGGTCGGCGGTCATGGTGGAGACGATCTCCACCGCCTCGAGGGGATGGACGATATAGGGGAAACCTTTTCCGCGGCGTTCCGTCCCGGCGTGGGCCTTGACGGCGAAAACGATGGCGCGGTCGAGAAGGTCTGTATTCAGCGGTTTGTTGGCCATAATCAACTGTGTTGGTTGGGCAAAGATAAAAAAGATATTCCAAACGGCGGCAAGTCCGCCAAATTTCCTACCTTTGTGTATGCAGAAATTTGAACCCTATCCCCTGGAGGAGCAGGCTCCTTTCGAGGGGGCGCTGATGGGCGACATCAAAGCCGGATTCCCGTCGCCGGCGGAGGATGTGCGCGAAAAACTCGACCTGACGGAGCTGCTGGTGCGGCACCGCGCCTCGACCTTTTTCTTCCGGGTCGACGGCGTTTCCATGGTCGACGCCGGTATGGATGAGGGGGACATCCTCATCGTCGACCGGGCCGTGGACCCGTACAACGGCTGCAAAGCCGTCTGCTTCATCGACGGGGAATACACCGTCAAGCAGGTGGAAATCGGCCCGCAGGGCGTGAGGCTCCTGCCCGCCAACGGCACCAATGCCAAATACAAGCCCATCGTCGTGCGTCCCGAGGACGAATTCCTCGTCTGGGGCGTGGTGACCTATATTATTAAAAAGGTCTAGTCCGGGATGTTCGCCCTTGCCGACTGCAACAATTTCTTCGCTTCCTGCGAGCGGGTTTTCCGTCCGGAACTGAACGGGAAGCCGGTCATCGTGCTGTCCAACAACGACGGCTGTGCAGTGGCGCGTTCCAATGAAGCGAAGGCGCTCGGCATCAAGATGGGCGATCCCTTTTTCAAGATCAAAGGCCTGGTGGAACGCAACGGCGTCGCGGTCTTTTCCGGCAATTTTCCGCTTTACGGCGACATGTCGCGGCGGGTCCAGGCCGTGCTCCGCGAGGCGGCGCCCTCCGTCGAGGTCTATTCCATCGACGAGGCCTTCCTCGACCTGCGCGGAATGGATGTCGATTTCGACCGCTTCGCCAAGGACCTCTCCGCCCGCTGCCGCAAGCTGACCGCCATTCCGGTTTCCGTCGGCGTGGCCCCGACCAAGACCCTTGCCAAAATCGCCTCCAAGCTCTGCAAGCAGTATCCCAAGCTGCAGGGCGGCTGCTACATGCACCGCGAAGAGGACATCGAGAAGGTCCTGCGGAAGTTCCCCGTCGCCGACGTCTGGGGCATTGGCCGGCGCAGCGTCAAGAAGCTCGAAACCATGGGCGTCAAGACGGCCTGGGACTATCGCAACCTCCATCCTTCCGCGGTCCGCGCCCTCTTCGCCCTTCCCGGCTGGCGCACCTGGCAGGAACTCCGCGGCATCCCCTGCATCGAATTCGAAGACATCGTCGAGGGGAAGCAGAGCATCTGCGTCTCCCGCAGCTTTGCCCACGAAATCACGACGCTCCCCGAACTGCGCGAGCAGGTAGCGAATTTCGCCGAATCGGCCGTCAGCAAGCTCCGTCAGCAGCATTCCCTCTGCCTCGAAATGGCGGTTTTCGCCTATACGAACCGTTTCAAAACCGATGCGCCGCAGACCTTCGGCAGCGCTCTGATGAGCTTTCCGGACGGGACGGCGGACCATCGCGCCTTCGTTACCGCCGCCATGCAGGCGACCGCCGAGACCTTCCGCGAGGGCTATGCCTACAAGAAGGCCGGCGTCGTCATCACGAAGCTTGTCGCCGCGGCGGACCAGACCCCGTCCCTGTTCGCCGACACGGCCGCGGAGGCCCGCGACGAGCGCCTCTCCACGGCCCTGGACAACCTCAATGCGGCCTATGGCCGGGGCATCGTCCGCTTCGGCGTCCAGGGCGACGGCAAGGTCCTGTCGGCCCGGGAACACCAGTCTCCGCATTACACAACGCGCTGGGACGATCTCCCGAAAGTCAAAGTATAAAAGAAAATGCTTATATTTGCAGTTTGTAAGGCAATTAACACAACTAAATACAAACCATTATGAAAAAGTTTTTACTTGCTCTTGCCGTACTCGGTACGGTTTCTTTTGCAACGACTTCCTGCAACAAGGATGATGACACCAAGGATGCCGACATCGTCGGTACCTGGGAAGCCAGCGACGCCAACGTGGTGGTCAAACAGAATGGGAAAGAGAAGACCCTTCAGGAGTTCTTCCAGGCGCTCGGTATTCCCGCCGACGAGACGGGTGATATGGTGGAAGATGAAGTTCCCGGCCGCATCGAGTTTACTTCCGATGGCAAACTTGTCGCTTACGAGCAGGACGACAGCGGTAAATGGGTCAAAATCGGCGAAGGCACCTATTCTCTGAAGGGCGATCAGCTGAAGATGAATCTTCGGATTCAGGATGAAGATGGCGTTGAGGAGCAAAGCATTACCGCCACCGTCAAGACGCTCAATTCCTCCAAGGCGGAGGTCCGTATCGACATGACCGCGATGATGCAGGAACTGTTCGCCGAACTCGCAGGGGAAGGCGGTGCCGAGGCCGAGGCTATCCTCGCTCTCTTCAAGGGCTGCTCCTTCTATGCCGACATCACGCTGAAACGCGTCTAAACGATGCTGAAACGAATTCTGGTCCTTCTGTTCTGTGCGGCCCTGTTCCAGCAGGAACTGGCCGCACAGAACGTCCACCTGTCGATGGAACTGCGGTCGAAGTATCTCTGGCGCGGTCAGGAATATGGTTCTTCGCCGGTGTTATTCCCGGGCATCAGCTACGGCAAGGGCGGATTCGCCGCCTATGCCATGGGCGGTTACGCCACCAACGCCAGCCACTCTGAGGTGGATCTCGGCCTGAGCTACACCTGGAAGGACCTGACGCTGGCCTTTAACGATTATTATTATCCGACAGCTGCCGGGGAAGGGGATCGCTATTTCAACTTCAAGTCCCGTGAGACCGGTCACTGGATGGAAGCGACCCTAGGCTGGGCGCCGGAGAAGTTTCCTCTGTGGGCCCTCCTGTCGACCTATATCGGGGGCGCGGACAAGGACCTCGACGGGAATCAGGCCTTCTCCTCCTATGCCGAGATTGGCACCTACTATGACTTTCCGGGCGACCACCGATTGTCGCTGGCTTTCGGCGCGGCGCTCAACGAGAGCTTCTATACCGACTATGCGCACGGCCTGAATGTCGTCAATATCGACCTTCGCTATACCTACAATGCGAAGATTGGCGACTGGACGCTCCCGCTGAGTGCGGACTGGATCATCAACCCCTTCCGCGAGAAGAGTTTTCTGACCTTCTCCGCGCTGATTTCCTTCTAACATGAACGCCATCATCATGGCGGCCGGGACGGCCTCCCGCTTCTTCCCGATTTCGGAAGAGACGCCGAAGGGACTCCTCGACGTCCGCGGCGAGATCCTGATCGAGCGTCAGATCCGCCAGCTGCGGGAAGCCGGCATATCCGACATCACCGTGGTGACCGGTTATAAGGCGGAGCAATTCGCCTATCTGCAAGAAAAATTCGGCGTTTCCCTCGTACACAACGAGGATTTCAACCGCTACAACAATTCCTCCTCCCTCGTCCGTGTAGCAGACCGTCTCGGCGACACCTTCCTCTGCTGCTCGGACCATTATTTTGCCCGCAACGTCTTTCTGGACCACGACGGCGAGAGCTATTATGCGACCCGATACAGCGAAGGCCCGACGGACGAATGGTGCTGCGAGACTGATGCGGACGACCGCATCACGACGGTGACCGTCGGCGGCAGCGGCGCCTGGTACATGGCCGGGCACGCCTTCTTCAACGCCGCTTTCTCCGCCCGTTTCGCCCCCCTGCTGAAAGCAGCCTATGCCGCCGACGAATCCGTCCGGCAGGGCTACTGGGAGGACCTTTTCATCCGGCACCTCGCTGAGCTGCCGATGAAGATCCGGCGCTACAACCCGGATGACATCCATGAATTCGACTCCCTGGCGGAGCTTCGCCAGTTCGATCCGAGCTGGTGGGACGACACCCGTTGCCGTCTTCTGAAAACCATCTGCCGCGCTCTCGGCTGCCGCGAACGGGATTTCGCCGGATTCGAGCGCATCGGCGGCATGAGCAACAAGAACTACCGCATCCGTTTCGGCGAGAAAGACTATGTCCTCCGCGTCCCCGGCTACTGCAGCGGGGAAATGGTGGACCGCGCCAACGAGGAGTTCAACGCCCGTGTGGCAGGCGAACTCGGCGTGACCCCGATGGTGCGCTATTTCGATGCGGCCAGCGGCATCAAACTCGCCGATTTCATTCCTGAGGCCGAGACCCTGCATGCCGACACGATCCGGCAGGATGCCCATCTGGACCAGATTGCGGCCATCTACCGCCGGATCCATTCTGCCCAGACCCCGCTGCGGAACCGTTTTGACCTTTTCGTCGAAATGGAGAAATACGACCGCCTGATCGCGAAGGTCGGCGGAACGATGTATACCGGCTGGGAGGAGTTCCGTCCGCGGGTTTTCGCCATTCGGGAGCGTCTGGAGGCGCTGGGCTCGGTCATTACGCCCTGCCACAACGACGCCGTGCCCGAGAATTTCGTCAAGGCGGGGGACGGCCGGCTCTGGCTCATCGACTGGGAATACAGCGGCATGAACGACCCGATGGCCGATTTCGCCGCACTGTTTATTGAAAATGACTTCCCGGAGGAACGTCAGGCGTATGTTCTCGGGAAATATTTCGACGGTCCCGTCCCGGCGGGTGTCCGCGAGCGGATTCTCTGCTTCGAGATCCTCTGGGACTGCCTCTGGGCGCAGTGGACCGTCATCAAGGAGGCCGGAGACGACGATTTCGGCACCTATGGCATGGACCGGTATCGCCGGGCCCTGGAGAATCTGAAAAAACTGGAAAACCATGGATAGTAAAGCCTTCTTCCGCCGCATCGACTGGGTCAAGACCCTGGTCCCGTTTGCGGGAATGGCACTGCTGTGTGCGCTCTTCATTTTCATGCCGGACGGCTCGAAAGACACGCTGGACCGCATCGGGAAGTTCTTCCGCGATGACTGCGGTCTCTATTTCGGCGTCCTCGGCGTCGGCGTGTTCTGCCTGTCGATGTGGATCGCCTTCTCGAAGTACGGTAAGGTCCGCCTCGGCAACCTCGAGAAGCCGCAGTACGGCGATTTCATGTGGGGCGCCATGATTTTCACCTCTGCCCTCGCCGCGGACATCCTCTTCTATTCGCTGAGCGAATGGGCGATGTACTCCGCCGACCCGCACGTCCAGTCCATGGGCGACATGCAGATGTGGGCGCCGACCTATCCGCTCTTCCACTGGGGACCCATCGCCTGGACCTTCCACATCGTCCTCGCGGTGTGCTTCGGTTTCATGCTCCATGTCCGTTCCCGCAATCGCCAGTGCTTCTCCGAGGCCTGTCGTCCGCTGCTGGGTAACCGCATGGACAAGGGCTGGGGCCGCTTCATTGACATCGTCGCCATCATCGCCATGCTCGCCGGCATCGCGACGACCTTCTCGCTGGCGACGCCGCTGCTGTCCGCTTCGGTCTCCGAGGTAACGGGCCTGACCGACGGCAAGGGCCTGACCATCGCCATTCTGGTGCTGATCGCCGTCATTTATACCATCGCCGTCCTCGCGGGCATGAAGGGTATCTCGAAACTCGCGAAGTGGTGCATGTACTGTTTCTTCGCCTTCCTGGCCTATGTGCTGTTCGCCGGCGGCGAGACCCGCTATATCCTCGAGACGGGCTTCCAGAGCCTCGGCAACCTGGTGCAGAACTTCGTCGGCATGGCGACCTATGTCGACCCGCTCCGCGAGACCTCCTTCCCGCAGGACTGGACCCTCTTCTACTGGGCCTACTGGATGGCCTGGACCATCGGAACGCCTTTCTTCATCGGCATGATCAGCAAGGGCCGCACCATCTGCAACACCATCCTCGGCGGTTACGGCTGGGCCCTCGCCGGCACCTTCACCTCCTTCATCATCCTCGGCAACTACGGTCTCGCCCAGCAGATGAAGCACGGCCTCGACGTCATCGACATCGCCGCGACACAGGACTATTACACCGCCATCCTGGCCATTCTCCATACGCTGCCGCTGGCCAAGATCGCCCTCGTGCTGCTCGTGGTCACGATGATCATGTTCTACTCGACCTCCTTCGACACGCTGACCATGATTGCCGCGACCTATTCCTACAGGACCATCAAGCCGGGCGAGGAACCGGACAAGCGCATGCGTACCTTCTGGGCCATCATGTTCATCCTGCTGCCGATCGGCCTGATCTTCTCGGAAAGTTCGATGTACGGTCTCCAGTCGGTGAGCATCATCGCCGCCTTCCCGGTCGGCATCGTCATCATCCTGATGATCATCTCCTTCTTCAAGGACATCCGGAAGTACCTGACGGAGAAGAAATAAAAAAGAGAGCCGTGCTGGCTCTCTTTTTTTAGGGCTCCACGTAGGAAACGTAGCTGCCCCGGACGCATTTCCAGCGGCCATCGTTGAGGAGGGTCAGAGAGTCGCCATAGACGCCGCTGATCTGGTTGCCGTTGCTGTCGTAGGCGTACCAATAACTGCTGTGCCGGACGCCCCAGCAGCCGTTGGAATAGATATAAGGGGATTCATAGGAATAGAAATCCAGCTTCTTGCCGCTGCAGTGGTAGACATCCCAGTAACCGGAGCTCCGTTCCACCGCTACATAGCCCCAGGGATAGTAAAGAATCTGTTTTCCATAGATTCCGCTGACGGTGTCGCCGTCCGGATCGCAGAGATACCAGGTGCCGCTTCGTTTGACGCGGTAATAACCATTATATAGCAGGTTGATTTCGTCGCCGTAGAGGATGGAATAGCCGCCGTCATAAATATAGACACGTCCGTTCCGTATGCGTACGGTGCAGCCGTTTCGGAGATCCTGATAGTCTTCCGTGCAGTATTCCGGTTTGCGGGTCGTCACCTCGTTGTCGGAGTCCTCGAACCAGAGGTCGTATTTGTCCGAAACCACATATTGCGCGCTGAGCGTCGCCGTGGAGGCAAATACCAGAGATAGAAGCAGGAGAGCGCGTTTCATAAGGCAAAGGTTTTGTCTCTTTGTATGTGCAAGGAATATGCCAGTTTTTATTTGGCCGCTTAACCAAAAAATACTACCTTTGCAATCCTAAGGAGAGTTGGCAGAGTGGTCTATTGCGTCGGTCTTGAAAACCGAAGTTCTTAACGGAACCGGGGGTTCGAATCCCTCACTCTCCGCTTTGCAACGCCCGCCGCAGGCGGGAGGGCTGCCGCGAAGCGGAATCCAGGAGGGTGATATATGCACGAATCAGCGAAAACATACTCCATCGGCGGCCACCTGATCCGGGTGGTCCTTGCCCGGCCGTGGACGTTCAAGGCGCTCACGGCGGAGCAGGAATCGCTCGTGGAGACCCTTCGGAGCGGGGGAGACCTCGGCATCCGCCCTGTCCCGGCCGACCGCTGGGAGGAGCTGCCGGAGAATGAATCCGCCATGGGCAAGCAGCAGATGACCCGCGAAAAGTGGGATGCGATGGGGGAGGAGGAGCGCGATGCGTTCCGGCACGACCTCGACATGCTGCAGTATGCCCCGTTCGAGGTGGAGGCGGCGGAAGAGCCGCTGTTCACCCTGACCGTCGGCGGCGAGGAGCCGGCATGGTTCAACGAGGCCCTGCAGCGGGAGCCCGTCGTCAGCGTCGACGAAACCCTCCCGGCCTATTACGGCTATCGCTTTGAAGGCCGGACCGTCTATGCCTTCTATCCCCAGCAGGATCGCTGCGCGGGTATTTTTGTTCTGGAGCCGGACTATCGCAGCGGGGCCTATTATCCGCGGAAAGGCTATGGCGCCCGCACGACGCAGATGCAGGTGAATACCTCCCTGATGATCGCCTACACCTTCGCGACCGCCGGCCTGGATACGATCCTCCTGCATGCCTCCGTCATCCGCCACAAAGGCGCGGCCCAGCTCTTTTTCGGCGTCAGCGGCACCGGCAAGAGCACCCACAGCCGCCTCTGGCTGGAGAACGTGCCCGCTTGCGATCTCATGAACGACGACAATCCCGTCATCCGTTTCAGCCCCGCCGGCGCGACGGTCTATGGTTCCCCCTGGAGCGGCAAGACCCTCTGCTACCGCAACGTGCAGGCTCCCGTGCGCGCCCTCGTGCGCCTCGAGCAGGCCCCGGAGAACCGGATAGAACGCCTCCAGCCGATCAACGCCTATGCCAGCGTCATCGCCGCCGTGTCGACGATCCGCTGGGACAGCGCCGTGATGGACCTCCTCGTCCCGACCGTCGAGAAGGCCGCGACCCGGATCCCTTGTTTCCGCCTTGGCTGCCGGCCGGATGCGGAAGCCGTCGAAGTTTGTAAAAACGCCATAGAACCATGAAAATCGGAATCTGCAACGACCACGCAGGGGTCGAGTATAAGCAAAAACTTGTCAAGTACCTGCAGTCCAAGGGCCATGAGGTCGTGAATTACGGCACCGACACCGAGGACAGCGTCGATTATCCCGTCTTCGCCCACCGCCTCGCCGAGGCTGTCGAGAGCGGGGAAGTAGAAAAGGGCATCGCCCTCTGCGGGACCGGCAACGGCATGGCCATCACCCTGAACAAGCACCGCGGCATCCGAGCCGGCCTGGCCTGGGGCACGCAGATCGGCCGCCTCGTCAAGGAGCACAACAACGCCAACGTCCTCGTCCTCCCGGCCCGTTTCATCAGCTATCCGATGGCCAATGCGATCGTGCGGACCTGGATGGATACCGAGTTCGCCGGCGGCCGCCACCAGCGCCGCATCGACATGATCCCCTGCAGCAAATGAGTTACTACGTCCCGACATCCGGGACGTTTTTGTCCCGCGACATCGCTGATTATCCGGAAGGCATCGTCCTCCCGGTGGACAAGCCTTGGCGCTGGACCTCCGCGGACGTGATCCGCAAAGTCAAATACGCCGCCATCCGCCACTTCGGGAAGAAGAACCTGAAGGTCGGCCATGCCGGCACGCTGGATCCTCTGGCGACGGGCGTGCTCCTCGTCTGCATCGGCCCCGCCTGCCGGGAAGCCCAGCACCTCCAGGACACCGACAAGGAGTACCTCGCCACGGTCCGCTTCGGAGCCACGACGCCGTCCTACGACCTCGAGAAGGAAGTGGACCGGCGTTTTCCTTACGAACACATTACCGCCGAAGCGGTCGCCGCCGCCCTTCCCGCCTTCCTCGGCGTGCAGGAGCAGGTCGCGCCCCTTTTCAGCGCCAAGAGCGTGGACGGCGTCCGGGCCTACGAAATGGCCCGCAAACTCTACCGCGCGGGCGATTTCGCCTCGCTGGATGCCGCCGCCCTGGATCTTCTCCAGCGCAATACCATCCGCATCGACGCCCTGACCCTGGAGTCCTTCTCGTTGTCCTCAAAAACGGAAGTTTTGGAGGACAGCACGGCTTCCTGCCGGATTCATTTTGCCGATACGGGTCATCTGGGCCTGCCGGAGGCACGGATCCGCATTGCCTGCAGCAAGGGAACGTATATCCGCTCCTTTGCGCGGGACCTTGGCGAAGCGCTCGGCAGCGGCGCCCATCTCGGCGGCCTGGTCCGTACCCGCAGCGGCTCCTTCCGCGTGGAGGACGCCCTGACCCTCGATCAAGTGATAAACCTGTTGAAACATGAATAACTTCTCCGACCGCATTACCCGTGAAGGCATCACCTTCGACGACGTGCTCCTCGTTCCCGCCTGGTCCGAGGTCCTGCCGAAGGATGTCTGCCTCGAGACCCGTTTCTCCCGGAACGTACGCCTCCGCATTCCCTTCGTCTCCGCTGCCATGGATACGGTAACGGAAGCCGCGATGGCGATTGCCATGGACCGCGAAGGCGGCATCGGCGTGATCCACAAGAACATGAGCGCCGAAAAGCAGGCGGAGGAGGTCCGCAAGGCCAAGGCCGCTGGCGCCCAGGTCGCAGCCGGTGTCGGCATCACGAACGACCTGCTGGACCGCGCCGGGAAGCTGGTGGAGGCCGGAGTCGACGCCCTCGTGCTCGATTCCGCCCACGGCCACTCCAAAGGCGTGCGCAATGCCCTGGAACTTGTCAAGGCCGCTTTCCCGAACACGGATGTCGTCGTTGGGAACATCGCCACGGCCGAAGCGGCGCGGGATCTCATCGCAGCGGGCGCCGACGGTCTCAAGGTCGGCATCGGTCCCGGTTCCATCTGCACGACCCGCATCGTCGCGGGCGTCGGGGTGCCGCAGCTGAGCGCCATCCTCGAGGTGGCGGCCGAGGCGGGGAACATTCCCGTCATCGCCGATGGCGGCCTGCGCTACTCCGGTGACGTTGTCAAGGCCCTGGCGGCCGGCGCCTCCTGTGTCATGTGCGGTTCGCTTTTCGCCGGCACCGACGAGGCCCCGGGCGAGGTCTTCGAACTGCCCGACGGCCGCAAGGTCAAGGGTTACCGCGGCATGGGCTCGGTTGAGGCCATGCAGTGCGGCTCGGCGGACCGCTATTTCCAGAAAGGCGGCGGCAAGCTCGTCCCCGAAGGCGTCTCAGCCAGCGTTCCCTGCAAGGGACCGGTCGCGGACGTGCTCTTCCAGCTCTGCGGCGGTCTCCGTTCCGGCATGGGCTATACGGGCTCGAAGGACATCGACGCTCTCCACCATGCCGAATTTGTCCGCATCTCCCCGGCCACGGTCCGGGAGAACCATCCCCATGACTTAGCCTCCATCCAAGCCGCCCCTAACTACAATGGATAGCATCCTCATCCTCGATTTCGGCTCGCAGGTCACGCAGCTCATCGGCCGTCGCCTGCGGGAAATAGGCGTCTATTGCGAGATACATCCTTATAATAAGGTACCCGCGCTGGATGCTTCCGTGCGCGGCGTCATCCTTTCCGGCAGCCCTTGCAGCGTGCGGGATGCGAATGCCCCGCAGATCGACCTGAGCCCCATCCGCGGCCGGGTTCCCCTGCTTGGCATCTGCTACGGCGCCCAGTATCTGGCCCATATCGGCGGCGGCAAGGTGGAAGCCTCCGCCACCCGCGAATATGGCCGGGCCCTGCTCCGGACCGTTGCGGATTCGCCGCTGCTGAAAGGCATCAGCCCCGAGACGCAGGTCTGGATGTCCCATGGCGACAGCATCTCCGAACTGCCGGAAGGCGCCGGCGTCATCGCCTCGACGGCGGATGTGACCAACGCCGCCTTCCAGTTCGCCGGCGAGCCGACGTACGCCGTCCAGTTCCATCCGGAGGTCTATCATACGACCGAGGGCTCCCGCATGCTGGCCAACTTCGCGCTGGATATCTGCGGCTGCAAAGGCGATTGGACGCCCGATTCCTTTATCGAAACGACCGTCGCGGCCCTCAAGGACCGGATCGGCGATGAGAAAGTCATTCTCGGTCTCAGCGGGGGAGTGGACTCCACCGTCGCGGCCGTCCTGCTGCACAGGGCCATCGGCGACCAGCTGACCTGCATCTTCGTCAACAACGGCCTTCTGCGCAAGAACGAATTCACCGACGTCCTGGCTTCCTACCAGGGCATGGGCCTGAATGTCATCGGCGCCGATGCCGCTGCGGATTTCCTCGCCGCCCTGAAGGGCCTGACCGATCCGGAGGCCAAGCGAAAGGCCATCGGCCGGCTCTTCGTGGAGACTTTCGACCAATACGCCAAACAGATAGAAAACGCCCGCTGGCTGGCCCAGGGGACCATTTATCCGGATGTCATCGAGAGCGCCGGCATCCCCGGCATCGCCTCCAAGATCAAGAGCCACCACAATGTCGGCGGCCTGCCGGAGAAGATGCACCTCAAGGTCGTGGAGCCGCTGAAAATGCTCTTCAAGGATGAGGTCCGCCGCATCGGTCGCGCCCTCGGCATCAAGGAAGAGCTTGTGAGCCGCCATCCTTTCCCGGGCCCGTCGCTGGCCATCCGCATCATCGGCGAGGTGACCGAAGAGAAGCTGGCGGTGCTCCGCGAAGCCGACGACATCTACATCCGCGCCCTGCGCAGCTACGACTGCACCGGCATGGGCTTCCCGTCCGCCGCCGACCCGCGGGTGATGGCCACGAACCTCTACGACGCCATCTGGCAGGCCGGCGTCATCCTCCTGCCGGTGCGCAGCGTCGGCGTGATGGGGGACGAACGGACCTATGAGAATCCCGTCGCCCTTCGCGCCGTGGTCTCCACCGACGCCATGACCGCCGACTGGTTCCCCTTCCCGTACGATTTCCTGCGGGACGTCTCCAATGCAATCATCCGAAAGGTGCGCGGTGTCAACCGCGTCGTCTATGACATATCCTCCAAACCCCCGGCAACAATAGAATGGGAATAGCCATGAAACAGCACTACGAACAACTGAAAGCCGCATTCCGCCGCGACATCGGCAGTCGCATCGACTTCCTCCGCAACCCCGCCGTCTACGGGACGGAGCTCTATCAGCTGATCCATTCGCTCCCGAAAGGAGCGGACCTTCATGCCCATGCCGACGCCATCCTGCCCATGGAAGATCAGGTCGCTTTCCTGGCCGACCATCCCGAACTCGTCATCCGCATGGACGGCCCGCTGCCGGGCATGATCCGCTACCGCGGCGACGGTCCCGCCGACTTCGGCTTCCGGACCATGAAGGAGCTGCTTGAGGGCGGTGCCACGGTGGACGACTTCCGCCGGGTATGGACCCTCCTCGGCGCCGGTGCGGATACCTATCTCTGGGATTGGTTCGAGGGTATTTTCACCCGCTGCGGGTCGATCTGCGCCTCTCCGGCCCTGGTGGAGGACTACTATATCCGGGTGATGCGGTATTACCATGGAATCGGCGTCGAGCACCTCGAGCTCCGCTGCCCGTTCTTCGGCACGAAGGAGGATGCCCTGGCGCGGGGGCAGGCGTTTTACCGGGCACTGGAGAAGGTGCGGGAAACGGACCCGCTCTTTACCCTCCGTATCGTTGCCTGCGGCGGCAAGAATGACCTCTGGGACCCGCAGTTCGACACGCTGATGGACAATGCGATGTATGTCCGGGAGCATGTCAAGGACGAAGCCCGCGGCGGTGCCGACATGATCGTCGCCATCGACATCGTCAACGACGAGGACCGCAGCTACTCCCTGTCCCGCTATGAGGATCGCGTCCGCCGCATCGTGGCGGCCCATCCCGGCCTTCATCTGACCCTCCACGCCGGCGAAAGCCTCCGCGGCGAGAATGCCGAAATCGCCATCGCCCTCCGCTGCGGCATCGAGCGCCTCGGCCATGGCTTCAACCTCTACCGCTACCCAGCGCTACAGGAGGAGGTCCTCCGCAAGCAGATCTGCATCGAGGTCTGCCCCATCAGCAACCGCGAGCTGGGCTATTGCTCCGACTTCTCCCTCCACCCGGCCAAGGGCTACCGCGAGGCGGGCATTCCGCTGGTCATTTGCTCGGACGACCCGGCCTATCAGGCCCATTCCGTGCTGGTAGGGGACTATCTGGCCGTGGCCGTGGGCTGGGACCTCTCGCTGGACGATCTCGGTGAACTCTTCCGCAACTCCATCGTCCACAGCTTCCTCGCCCCGGCTGACAAGGCACGCCTCCTCGCCGCCTGGGAAGAGCAGTGGAAAGCCAGTATCAAGGGGTAGGCAGCATGCGTAGATTTCTCCTGGTCTTCTCACTTCTCGTACTTTGTCCGGTCTTCTCTGTCTTTGGACAGGAGGCCGCACCCACTTCTGTATTGAAGCCGGAGCGGAATTATTTCAATGTGGAAGGGACGGTCTACAAGGATCTCGAGGTGGGTGTCAGCATGAATTTCTCCTGGTTCCTGATCGGTGCGAACGTAGGATATGACATCTGGCATGAGACGTACGAATCATCTTTTACTTCTCATAATGCCATTCATACGGGTAGCTGGGACAATTGGTCCCCGAGGACTGAAACGACGACTCTTTCCAGTCCATTCCACTGGATGGTTTACGGCGGTATCTTCCTGAACTATTTCTCTGTGGATTGCGGTTTCGGCTATTATTTCGGTACCGCCAAGAAGGGCGCTACAACCAGCGGCCGCTACTTTGATTCTTCCGGGAAATATTACCTTTTTACCTTCCGTCCGCAGGTCAAAGCCTATCTCCCGTTTACCGGAAACCGGCATTGGATCTTTTCGTTGGGCTATAACTTCGTCGATGGCGGTAATATGTTCGGAGATGTGATGGATGGTCTTACCCTGAGCGTCGGTTTGGGCATGGCCTTCTGACACCTATCCTCAAAAAAGGCCATTTCTGAGGATGGGTCGGTCATTTTTGCCAGTCTGTCCTCAAAAACGGGCATTTCTGAGGATAGGTCAGCCGTTTTGGGAGGTCTATCCTCAAAAACGGGCGATTCTGAGGATGAAGGGACATCGGGAAGTGCCGAAACGTTAGATTTCCTCGCAGAGGAGCGTCGCACTGGTGCAGTCGACCACGCGGACGCGGACGTAGGTCCCGGCCGGATGGCTGCCCGGGAAGACACACATCATGCTGTTGGAAGCCCTGCCGCAGATGTCGGCGGGGTTTTTCCTGGAGGGACCTTCCACGAGGACTTCCTGGACCTTACCGATCTGGGCGCGGTAGCGCTCGAGGCTCTTGCGGTTCTGCAGGGCGATGATTTCATTGAGGCGCCTCGTCTTGACCTCCGGGGGGATGTCGTCGGGATAGTGCCGCTGGGCGAGGGTGCCGGGGCGCTCGGAGTACTGGAACATGAAGGCCCAGTCGAAGCCGACTTCTTCCATCAGGGAGAGGGTGTCGGCGTGGTCCTGCTCCGTTTCGGTGCAGAAGCCGGCGATGACGTCGGTCGTCAGGCCGCAGTCGGGCATGACGCTGCGGATCTTGGCGACGCGCTCGAGATACCATTCGCGGGAGTATTTGCGGCGCATCAGCTCCAGCATCCGGGTGCTGCCGGACTGGACCGGGAGGTGGATGTGGCGGCAGATGTTGGGCGTGGAAGCGATGGTCTCGATGACCTCGTCGGAAATGTCCTTGGGGTGGGAGGTGGCGAAACGCACGCGCAGCAGCGGGTCGATCGCCGCGACGCGGCGGAGGAGTTCGGCGAAATTCACGGTCTCGTCGGCGCTCTTCCAGAGGTAGCTGTCGACGTTCTGGCCGAGAAGGGTCACCTCGCGGTAGCCGGCTTCGAAGACCTCCCGGGCCTCCCGGACGATGGAATGGGCGTCGCGGGAACGCTCGGCGCCGCGGGTGTAGGGAACGACGCAGTAGGAGCAGACGTTGTTGCAGCCGCGCATGATGGAGATGAAGGCGGAAACGCCGTTACGGTCGGTGCGGACCGGGCGGATGTCGGCGTATGTCTCGTCGCGGGAGAGCAGCACGTCGATCTGGGGGCTGTCCGGGCGGACGGCATCCAGCAGGCGCGGAAGGCTTCGGTAGGCGTCGGGGCCTACGACGAGGTCCACCACGCCCGTCTCCAAAAGCTTGTCCTTGAGGCGCTCGGCCATGCAGCCGACGATGCCGATGAGGATGCCGGGGCGGCGCTTCTTCTCCTGGGCGAACACGCCGATACGGCCGTGGATGCGCTGCTCGGCGTTGTCGCGGATCGAGCAGGTGTTCGCGAGGATGAGGTCCGCCTCCTCCATCGACTCCGTCCGGTCATAGCCGTTGTCGCGGAGAATGGAGAAGATAATCTCGGTATCGCCCACGTTCATCTGGCATCCGTAGGTCTCTATGTAAACTAGCTTCCTTGCCATCTTGATGCGTTTTGAGGATGCAAAGTTAGGACTTTTCCACGAATAATTTATATCTTTGTAGACTAGAGAACACTTTGGCAATGAATATCCGGAAACTTTTACTCCTCCTCGCCTGCCTGGCCGTGGCGCTCCTGTCGTCCACTTCCTGCGCCTCTTCTTTCCGCAAGAAGGTGCACATCCAGTCCTACGGCGTGAAATATGTGGTTCCCACCAGCGCCCGTACGGCCGACATCGTCATGAAAGTCGGTGTCGAGAACGAAACGGTCGGATTTTCGGTGACGGATATCCATGGTACCATCAAACTGGACGAAGAGGATATTGCTACCTTTACGGCCCAGGATGTCGCTCTGAAGGGCAAGACGACGGAGGTCTATGAAGTACCGGTACAGGCCGAGCTCTGCGAAGGGGTTTCCATCATCCGCATCCTGCTGATGGCAGGCCTCGGAGAGACGGACGGCCTGTCTGCCGACATCGACGCCCGCGTCGCCAAGGCCGGTATCTCGAAAAAGTTCTCCGTACGAAACAAGAAGATTGTAAAGAAATAATACAGCCATGACAAGACGGATTACGCTCCTGACAGTTCTGCTCGCGCTTTTCGCCACGGGATCTTCCCTGCGGGCGCAGGAACTCGTCCTCCCCGAGGGCTATAGCGCCGTCGATTCGGTCTACAAAGCCCCCGCCCCGGTGCTGGACTCCCTCAACCTCGGCCGCAACATCTTCCATGCGATGCCTTCCGGCGTCCGGATCAGTCAGTCGACCGCCGTCCAGTCCGCCTTTCATTCGACGATGCGCGCGAACCCGAACCGCAAGATTTCCGGCTACCGGATCCGTATCTTCTTCGACAACAGCCAGAGCGCCCGCGGTGCTTCCGAGGCTGTGGCCGGCGGCTTCCGCAGCATGTACCCCGGCGTCGGCGTATATCGGACCTATGACAGCCCTTTCTTCAAGGTGACAGTCGGCAATTTCCGGAATCGTTCCGACGCCTTCGCCTTCCTCCAGCGCATCAAGGGCGCCTATCCCGGTGCCTTCGTCATGAAGTGCGATATCGACTATTCGCCGATCGACCATCGGAAGCCTTTCGTCCAGGACACCCTGATCCTTATCCGCAAAAACAACTGACGCGATGGCCATCGGACAGGGACTCGAACTCAAGCAGCAGCAGAAGCTCTCGCCGCAGCAGATCCTCACCGTCAAGCTGATCCAGATGCCGGTGCAGGAACTCGAGCAGCGTGTCCGCGAGGAGCTGGAGAGCAATCCCGTCCTCGACGACACCCCGGTTTCATCGCGGGATGACGACGCCCCCAAGGACGTTTCCCTGACCGAACTCGAAAAAAGGGAAGGAGAGGGCTCCAGTGCAGAGGATTCCTATACCAACTACTCCGACGACATCCCGTCCTACAATCTCTACGTCAACAACTGGGGCAAGGACGAGCGCCCCGAATACAATACCTTCTCCGTCAAGCAGA
>CAMKRY010000026.1 GCA_946415345.1 uncultured Bacteroidales bacterium
CCGCCGGTCTGCACTTCTCCCGCGAGCTGTTCAACCGCATGATTCTCAAGGATATAGACAAGACCTTCATCACCGTCCACATGGGTATCGGTCATTTCCATCGCGTGGATGTCGAGGACCTGTCCAAGCACAAGACGGACTCCGAGCGCCTGATCATTCCGCAGGAGGCCGCCGACAAGATCAACCGCACCAAGCGCGAAGGCCACAAGGTCCTCGCGGTCGGTGTCACGGTCATCCGCGGCCTTGAAACCTATGTCACCACGACCCGCCAGATCAACCAGTTCGACGGCTGGACGAACAAGTTCATCTTCCCGCCCTACCGATTCTCAATTCCGGATGCCGTCGTCTCGAACTTCCATCTTCCCGGTTCGACCATGCTCATGTCCGTCGCCGCTTTCGGCGGTTTCGATGCCGTCATGAAGGCCTACCAGACCGCCCTCGAGATGGACTACAAGTTCGGTCCTTACGGTGATGCGCTGCTGATTGTCTGAGATTTTCGATAAGAAACAGACAAAACACTTAAGAAAGATAAAAAACTGCAGGAATGTTTCTTAATTCCCGCAGTTTTTTTGTGTGCGGCTGCCTATATTTGCCGCACTATGGAAGACGAAAAAGAGAAACTGTGCCTTTGCGCACTGAACCGGATTTTCTGTTACGAGCCCACCCTGGGCCTGCAGTTGCTCGACTATTTCGGCACGGCCGCGGCGGTCTTCGAGGCTCCGCCCGGGCAGGTCGGCGAACTCCTGCACGCGCGCCAGGAGCTGGCCGGGAAAATCAACCGGGACGCCCTGACGGAAACGGCCCGGGAGTTCGGGGGAATGAAAACCATCAGCGGGCACTTCGTCGGACTCAACGATCCGGCTTACCCGAAGCTGCTGCAGGAATGCCCCGACCGGCCGCTGGGACTGTATGTCCGCTCCGAAACACCGGTCGAAGACCTGTTCAACAGCCGGGAATCGGTCGCCTTCGTCGGGACGCGCGACCTCTCCTCCTATGGTCGCGAATGGTGCGGCAACCTGGTCTCGGCCCTTGCAGAATCTGATAGGAAACCGCTCATCGTCAGCGGTTTGGCATTCGGAATCGACTATGTGGCGCATGCGACCGCGCTGACCCTGGGCCTTCCGACGGTGGGGGTGATGGCCACGGGCATCGACCGCATTTATCCGTCGCGGCACGAGTCCATCGCCGACAAGATGGTCCGGACGCCCGGCTGCGCGCTCGTCAGTTGCTATCCGCCCGGAACGGCCCCGGTGGCGACCCAGTTCCTGAGCCGCAACCGCATCATCGCCGGCATGAGCCGGGCGACGGTGCTGGTGGAGTCCAAGATCAAGGGCGGCGGGCTGATCACGGCGCGCCATGCCTACAGCTACGACCGGGATGTCTACGCCCTGCCCGGCCGGGTGGATGACGTCCGCTCACAGGGATGCAACCAGTTGATTCGCAATAAGATCGCCGAGCCGGTCATCTCAAGGGAGGATTTCCTTGACAAACTGGGCTACAAGGCGCCCCGCATGCGGAAACGGGACGTGCTCCGCAAGGCCTCGGACAGCTTTCCGGAAGGGACGCTGGAACTGGATGTGCTGAAGGCGGTCCTGGCCGAACGCGGCATCGACATCCGCACCCTCTGCGACCGCACGGACCGCCCCTATGCCGACGTCATCGCCGCCGCCCTCTCCCTCGAGAGCGAGGGCTTCCTCTCCATGGACATCCTCCAGCGCTGCAGCGTGGTGTAATGAGCAAGGCCAGAAACATACGTAGCGGGTTCGTTCATCATATTTATGAAAATACGGTGGACGGCAAACTGCTTTTCTACTCCATCAGCGACTTCCTTAGAACGCTCGGAAGGCGGGGTAACCGCTCATCCCCGGGACTCGCGGAAGACCTCGACGATGGAGGGGAAGGTCCTCTTCAGGAAGGGCGGAAGGCTCGATTTCGCCACCCAGGCGGCCTTGGAAATGTCCTCTTCCCGCTGGGGAGTGAGGTTCGTCGGGTCGGTATACAGCATGTCGTACCACCAGGTATGCTTGAGATGCCAGATGCCGTCACGCAGGTAGCAGTGGTCGGTGATGCAGATGAGTTTGCGGATCTGGAGCTGGTCCACGCCCGTCTCTTCCTGGACCTCGCGGATCGCCGTCACCTCGATGTCCTCGCCGGGCTCCTGATGGCCTTTCGGCAAGTCCCAGAGGCCGTTTCGGGAAATCAGCAGGTAGTCCCCGCGGCGGTTCGACACCAGCCCGCCGGCGGCATTGACCTCCTTGAACTCCGCGCAGAGGCGGCGGTAGGTCTTCTCGATGTCCTCCGAGGGAATGAAGATGCGGGAGAGGGAGCCGGAGACTTCGAACATGCCGACGAGGGTATGGATGTCCAGCGGCCCGCCGGAGAGGAACTCCACGGCGTTCGGGTCCGACAGGGCTTCGTCGCCAGGGGGGCAGATGATGATGGCCCGGTTTTCGAAGTAAATCTTGTGCATCAGCGGTTATTTTGTAACTTTGCGCTTACAAATATAGGAAATAATGGCAGAATATAAAAGCAAACACGGCATCGTTTCCCGTCCCCCCTACGAACTCTATATGTCTTTTGCGGACATGCGGAATTTCCTCCGCTTCCTTCCCGCGGACAAGCAGGAAGGCGTTACGGCGGACTATGATACGCTGAAGGCCAGCGTCCAGGGCTTCCCGATCGGGGTCAAGATCACCGAGCGGACCCCTTACTCCCGGATCATCCTCTGGGACGACGGCGCGCCCTTCCATTTTACCGCCGAGTTCCATTTCGACGCGGCGGCGAGCGATGCCTACAAGACCGAATTCTACATCATCCTCAACGCCGAACTCAACCTCATGATGAAGATGATGCTTGGCTCGAAGCTCCAGCAGGCCCTCGACAAGGTCGTCGACTCACTGGTGGACGTTTCCGAAGGCCGGATGCCGGAAGGCTTCGACCCCAAGCAGTTCGGCATGTAGCATGACCGCTTTCCCGCAGGCATTCACGGATATGCTCTCCGCGACCTATGGTCCGGAGACTTCCGCGCGTGTGCTGGCGGCCCTCGGTTCGGAGGCCCCGTCGGTCCCCATCCGCTACAATCCCTTCCGCCGACCCCAAGCGGAAACGGAAAACGCCGGTTTCACCCCCGTTCCCTGGAGCCCCCACGGATTCCTGCTGTCGGAGCGCCCCAATTTCACCCTCGACCCGCTGTTCCATGCCGGCTGCTACTATGTGCAGGATTCCTCCGCCATGTTCGTCGGTGAGCTGCTGCGGCGGGTGCTGCCGGAGATGGAACCGGGCGTGCGGATGCTGGACCTCTGCGCTGCCCCCGGCGGGAAGACCACCGATGCGGCGGCGTCCCTGCGTGAACGCTTCGGCGACCGCTTCTCGCTGCTGGCCAATGAAGTCATGCGCAACCGCTTCACCATCCTGCGGGGCAATGTCCGCAGCTGGGGCGACCCCCGCGTGGGCGTCACGAGCTTGGACCCGGCCGCATTCGGCAGGGAGAGCGGCGTCTTTGATATCCTCCTGACCGACGTGCCCTGCTCCGGCGAAGGCATGTTCCGAAAGGATCCCCGCGCGCTGGAGGAATGGTCCCCGGAGACGGTGAGCTTCTGCGCATCGCGCCAGCGCCGCATCCTGTCCGACGCCTGGCCTGCCCTCCGGGACGGCGGCATCCTCATCTATGCAACCTGTACCTTCAACCCCACGGAGAACGACGGGAACGTCCGCTGGATAGCCGAGGAGCTCGGCGCCGAAGTGCTCGACCTGGGTGAAGGCGGCCCCGGCATTCTCCGGACCCCGGCCGGCGGCTACGCCCTGCTGCCCGGGCTGGTCCCCGGTGAGGGGCAGTATGCCGCGGTGCTGCGCAAAAACGGCGACGGATTGGCCTCCGGCGATCCTTTCCGCATCTTCCGCGCCATCATGCCCGAGCCCGTCGACACGGCCGCCCCCCTCTATGACGTGGACCGTCAGACGGCCCTGAACTATCTCCACGGCGATGCGCTCCACCTGCCGGATGCGCCCGTCGGACTCCTTACCCTGACCTACCGCGGCGTCCCGCTGGGCCCCGCCAAAAATATTGGATTCCGCTGCAACAATCTCTATCCCAAGGACCGGCGGATCCGCATGGACATCCCGAAATATGATGAAGAGTAAACGATACATCCTGACGGCAGTCCTGACGCTGCTGTCCCTCTGCGCCCTTGCGCAGAATACCTCCCAGGATTACCAGCGCCGTTTCAGCAACCTGGTCGACCGCGTCGGCTATGAAGGCGTCGGCCTGGAAACCCTCCTCGACAGCTGGGAAAGGGAACTTCCCGAGGACCCATACCTCTGGCAGGCGCGCTTCCTGTGGTGCTTCAACCGCGCCCAGAGCGTTTCCTACATCCAGCTGGACGCAGACCGGCATCTCGGCAAGGATCCCATCCTTCCCTATACCGATTCCCTGGGCCGCCGGAACAATTTCTTCGAGGACATCGAATATGATCCCGACCTCTTCGCCGTGGCGGAGCAGGCCATCGTCAAGGCCATTCAGCTCGAGCCGGACAACCTAGACCTTCGCCTGGCCAAAATCGGCGCCCTGATTCTCTATGAACGTGAAAGTCCGGATATCGCCGCATCGGAGCTGGGCGGTCTCATCGACTACCATTTCATTTCCAAGCCGAAGTGGAATTACGCCGGGGCCTCCGTGTCTGAGGATGATTTCCTCGGCCTGTGCCAGGAATACCTCTTCCGCTTCTACCGGCTCGGCACGCCCGTCGCCGCCGAGGCTTTCCGCAGCCTGTCGGAGAAGCTGCTGAAATACTGCCCTGGCAATCCGCTCTTCATGAACAACATCGGCTCCTATTATCTCGTCTTCAAGAAGGAACCGAAAACCGCTCTCAAGTATTATAACAAGATCCTGAAAGCCCACCCGGACGACCTGACGGCCATCCAGAACTGCATCCTCCTCGCCCGCAGCGAAAAGGACGTCAAGCTCGAGAAGAAGTACCTCGCGATGATGGTCAAGTACGGCCCCGACGCCGAGCGCGACAAAGCCGCCCGGCGGCTGGAGAGCCTTTCCAAGAAGTGATTATTTCACGAAGCGGCCGAAGAGGCGGTCCATAAGAGGGTCGGTGAGCTTCATGCAGAGACCGACGCCGAAAGCCAGCAGGAGCGTGCCCCAGTAGACGATGTTGACGGCGGGACTGCCGATCAGGCTGCCGAAGCAAATCCAGCAGAACAGCGCGGTCAGCGCAACGACGACGATGTCACAGATGATTTTGACGTTGCTGTAGCGGAAGCCGCCCATTTCCGTGATGACGGCATTCATCTGGTCGATCGGAAGGATCCAACCCTTGCCGAGCACTTCCAGCTTGATGCCGATGGCGGTCGCCACGATGGCGCCGAGGGAAAGAAGGATCTGTCCGGAGAGGGTCGTGGCCTGCGCACCGGCGTCGACGGCCCAGAGGAAAGCATCACAGAGATAGCCGAAAAAAACCACGGCCAGTACCTGCATCAGGCCGAGCAGCCAGTCGAAACGGCGCGGCCGCAGCAGGAACTGGATGACGATGAAGGTGCAGTTGAAGATCCACGTATAGGTACCGAAGGAAACGGCCGGCCACTCCTGATTCAGGGCCGTAGGCGGGCAGGAGGGCGGCGCGATGCCGAAGTTGGATTTGACCGAAAGCCCCACGCCTAGGGCGACCAGAACGAGGCCGAGGGTCGAAATCCCATAACGGACAAGAATATCCTTTGCTTTCATATTTTCAAGGTATGTTTTACAAATATCCGCATAATTGTGTAAATTTGCAAGTTACAAAAGCGGAATGCTTCCGTTATTTAAGAGGAACTTATTTAACAAACCATATGAAAAAGACCTTTTACTTTATGATGATGATGACTGCCTTTATGGCTGCGTCATGCTGCTCCGACAAGCAGGCTACCCCTAAGAAAGGCATCGACCAGAGCTATCTGGACACGACCGTCAGCCCCAAGGTTGACTTCTACGCTCATGCCGCCGGCGGTTGGAAGAAAGCCAACCCGCTGAAGCCCGAGTTCTCGCGTTTCGGCTCCTTCGACGTGATCGCCGAGGCGACCCGTGAAAACCTCAACGCCCTTTTCGCCGACATGGCTGAGATGGATGCCGAGTTCGGCACGGTCGACCAGAAGATCTCTGACCTCTACAAGATGGGCCTCGATTCCACGACCCGCAATGAGGCAGGCGCCCAGCCGATGCTCGCCGACGTCGCCGCTATCCAGGCGATTGACAGCAAGGAAGCCTTCATCACCAAGCTCGGTGAGCTTTCCCTCATCGGCGAAGGCGGTCTCTTCGGCGGCTATGTCGAAGCGGACCTGACCGACAGCAAGCACCAGATTTTCTATTTGAGCCATATCGGCCTCGGCATGGGTGACCGCGATTATTACCTCAAGAAAGAGAACGCGACCCTAAAAGAAGGCTACAGGAACTTCCTTGAGACCATCTTCACCCTTACCGGCCTCGACAATCCCGCCAAACATGCCGGGAATGCCCTCGCCGTCGAGAATGAAATCGCCAACTATTTCTGGAGCCGCGAACAGCAGCGCAACATCCCCGCGATGTACAACCCCTATTCGACCGCCGACATCATCGCCGCCTGGCCGAACCTTCATTTCGACCTTTTCTTCGAGGCTGCCCAGATTCCCGAGCAGGAGAAGATCATCGTCGCCCAGCCCAGCTACTTCGACGCCCTCGACAAGTGGATGGCAAAGGTCGATCTCGAACTGCTTAAGGACTACCTTCTCGGCCAGTTCATCGCCAACAACAGCGATACCCTGAGCGACGACTTCTACACGGCCAAGTGGGAATTCTTCTCCCACCAGATGGCCGGCGCCACGGAGCAGCAGCCCCGCTGGAAGCGCGCCATGGCGGTTCCGAACGGCATCCTCTCCGAAGCCGTCGGCAAGATGTATGTTGAGCGCTACTTCCCGGAATCCTCCAAGCAGCAGATGCTCGAGCTGGTCAATAACCTCAAGGACGCCTTCAACCAGCACATCGATTCCCTCGACTGGATGGGTGACGAGACCAAGGCCAAGGCCCACGAGAAACTCAACAACTTCATCGTCAAGATCGGCTATCCGGATGAGTGGAAAGACTACAGCACCCTCACCGTCGATCCGAAGCTCTCCTACTATGAGAACATGAAGGCCGCCAGCCGCTGGTATGTCGCCGACAACCGTGCCAAGCTCGGTCAGGAGACCGACGTCACCGAGTGGGGCATGTCGCCGCAGACGGTCAACGCCTACTACAACCCGACGACCAACGAAATCTGCTTCCCGGCCGCCATCCTGCAGCCCCCGTTCTTCGATCCCGAGGCGGACTACGCCGTCAACTACGGCGGCATCGGCGTGGTGATCGGCCACGAGATGTCCCACGGCTTCGACGACCAGGGCAGCCAGTTCGACAAGGACGGCAACATGGTCAACTGGTGGACCGAAGAGGACCGCGCCAAGTTCGACGCCAAGGGTGAACAGCTCGCCGCCCAGTTCGACGCTGTCCAGATCCTCCCGGGCCTGATGGCCAACGGCAAGGTCACCCTCGGTGAGAACATCGGCGACCACGGCGGCCTCAGCATCGCCTACACCGCCATGGAGAACGCCATGAAGCAGCACCCGGAGAGCAACGTCGAAATCGACGGCTACACCCCGGCCCAGCGCTTCTTCCTCTCCTACGGTGCCATCTGGGCGCAGAACATCACCGACCAGGAGAAGGCCCGCCTGACCAACCTCGACGTCCACTCCCTCGGCGAGAACCGCGTCAACGTTTCCCTGCGGAACTTCCAGCAGTTCTTTGACGCCTTCGACATCCAGGAAGGCGATCCGATGTTCCGTCCGGAGGAGGAACGTGTCCACATCTGGTAGCGTGCGCGCCAGCTCCTTCATAGCATCGAGACTCCATTTTCGGGGCCGCCTCGCGGAAGCGGCGGTGGCCCTGAGTTTTCTAGTCGTGTCCCTCGCCGTGGCCGTTTCTTCCGGATTCCGGAAGGAGATCCGCGGCGGGGTGCGCGACACTGTCGGCGATCTCAGAATCGTCGAATACAGCAACCTGGTGGACGTCGATTCGTCCGCCATCGTCCTTTCTGAGCAGACGCGCAGCCGCATCCTGGCCCTTCCCGGCGTGGCCGGACTGCGGGATGTGGTCCTTCGCGCCGGTATCGTCAAGGAAGGGGAGACCGTCCATGGCATCCTCGTCAAGGGCGTGGAAGGCGGCGCGAAGCCCTATCTGGCCGCCGGCGACACGCTCGCGCCCCTTTCCGTCGCCATCCCGAAACGCCTCTCCGCCATCCTGAATCTCGGGGCGGGGGATGCCCTGCTGACCTATTTCGTAGGCGAGAAGGTGAAGGTGCGCAAATTCCGCATCGCCGCGGTCTATGACGGCCTGCTGGAGATGGACGACCAGCTCATGGTTCTTGCCGACATCGCCGACCTGCGGCGCCTGAACCTTTGGGAAGAGGACCGCTGCTCGCAGGTGGAGGTGCTTCTGGCCGACGGGAAGGACCCCGTCAAGGACGGCGAAGCCCTGAAAGATCCCGTTCAGGCTATCCTGGAGGCTGATCCCGCCGAAGACCAGTATCCCTTCACCGTCTCCGCGGCGGACGCCTATCCCCAGCTTTTCGCCTGGTTGGACCTCATTGACATGAATGTCCTCATCCTGCTGGTCCTGATGGGGGTTGTGGCGGGATTCAACATGATTTCGGGCCTGCTGATCATGCTTCTGCGGAATATTACCACGATCGGCACCTTGAAGACCCTCGGCATGCGCAACGGCCAGCTCGCGCGCGCCTTCCTCGCCTGCGCCGCCCGGACAATGGTCCGTGGCCTCGTTGCCGGCAACCTGCTGGCTCTCGTTCTCTGCCTGATCCAGGGCACGACGCATGTGCTGCGGCTCAATCCGCAGAATTATTTCGTTTCTTTCGTGCCGGTGGCCATGGACTGGGGCTATTTGATCCTGGCGAACCTGGCGGCCCTGGCCATTGCGATGGTCATGGTGCTGCTGCCCCTGCTGATGATCGCGCGGGTGGATCCCGCCCAGACGGTCAAAGGCGAACTTTAGCGGAGAATCTCCTTATATATATTGAAAAAGGTGAAGACCGTGTCGACGTAGGCAAGGGTCTCGTCGCCGTAGAAGCGGCCGCGGGCGACGGCATCGATGCTGTCGGCATGCTCGGCCATCATCGGGATGACCTCCCGGATGCTCTCCCAGCTCGTCGGGTCGAGACCTTTGAGCTCCGCCAGCGACATGAGGTCCGTCATGCGACCTTCGCCGGCGTTGTACGCGGCGACGACGATGTGGTCCAGGTCATCTCCGGGCTCGATGCCGCGGCCCCGGAACAGGCGCTGGAGACGCTTGATGTGGGCTGTGCCGTGCTCGAGGTTGTTCTGCGGATCCAGCAGCGCATCGCGTTCGCCCTCTTCGGGGACGATCTGCATGAGCCCGAAGGCTCCACGGCGGGACTCGGCCGTCAGCGAGAATTTCGATTCGGTATAGATGAGAGCCGCCAGCAGCCGCCAGTCCCATTGCAACTCCCGGGCGGAAGCGCGGAGGGTGGCGTCATAGGGGGAGATGCGGAAAAGCCGGCGCCCGTTGTCAAAAGCCCGCCGGGGGTTGCGGACGCAGGTAAATCGTTCTTGTTCAGAGATATAGTCCTCCGTCTCCATGAAACGGGTCAGCCAGCGCTCCAGCGAATCGGCCTTGCTGCTGTGATGGGGTGCCAGGGCCCAGACGACCCCATCTCCCGTTGCGGACATCCTTTCCAGCTCAGGGACGCCAAGCGAATCGGCCATCATGACGGCCAGATCGTAGCGGCCCGCCGCCAGTGAATCCTGCACGCAGTCGCCGGGCAGCGGCCGGACAAAGCGCACGGAGAAGCTGTCCGCCTCCGCACAGCGCCGGATCAGTTCGATGTTGAGGCCGGCGATCAGCCCTTCCGGGGTCAGCGGACGGTCGTCCACGGCGATGGCGCAGACCACGGTGTCGCCGCTGAAGGAGAGGGGAGAGTCCGTCGATTCCGACTTCGGGACGGGATACCACAGCGGCAGGAGAAGGCAGGCCACAAGAAGCAGCGTCAGGAGCGCTGCCGCAATGATTTTTTCGATATGGGAACGGACTTCCATGGATCAGCGACGACTGGCCTGCCGTCCGTTTCCGCCGCCGGAAAGACCGCCGCGGGAGAAGCCGCCGTCGCTGTCACGGGCGCCGCCACCGCCGCCCATGCCGGAGGAGGCACGGCCGCTGACGCTCTTGTTCTGTCCGGGCTGGGCGTAGAACGGCCAGTGGATGCCCAGTTTGAAACTCTGTGCCGGGCGGATATAATGGTGGGCGCTGAAATAGTCCTGCTTGTCCGTGGGCCAGCCCATGCCGATGTTCTCGATTTTGAGGAAGATGCAGGCGCGTTTCCACTGGGCGTTGATGAAGAGGTCGATGTAGGGTACGTTGCCGTATTTCTCCTCCCGCTGGTTGTAGAAGGTGCCCGAGACGGGGTTGTAGCCCGGCGTGTACCACTTGGTCGTATACCAGGCGTTGGCGCCGAACTGGAAGTTCAGCACGTTCTTCACGATCGGGAACTGGATGTAGTAGCGGAAGTTGAGGGCGGCGGCCGGCAGGGGCATGACTTCGTCGTCCGAACTGACCTGGAACACGCCCCGGTGGTCGAAATGGAAGAAATCCAGCAGGGTGAAATTCTTCGTAGCCGCGACGGACAGGATGCTCAGCGGGTTGCCGCTCTGGCGGGCGATGCCGTCGGCGTCATAATAGACCTGGCCGGAAACGAGGGCATAGCCGGCGCTCAGACCCAGATCCCAGTGGGGGATGTCCAGCGAGGCGCGGACCTTCGTCGTGGAGACCTTGTCGAAATCGTTCTCCCAGCGGTAGTGGTTCGAGAAGAAGTGTTCGGAATAATAATCCGGCCGCTGCAGGGAGGTTTCGATGCCGGCCTTGAAGGAAACGGCGCTGGAACGGGCCCTGCGGAAAGGATAGAAACGGAATCCCGCCTCTCCCCGGACAATAAAATCACCCGCCTCGTCGCCGGCGAGGTTCAGCTTGCCGAAGCCGTTCCACCAGATGGATTTGCTGATCTGTCCTTCCGCTCCGGCATAGGTGTAGAGGCTGTTCCAGCGGACATTCTCCGGCTTGACGAGATAACTCTCCGGCGTGAAGAGGTAGAAACTCTGCATCTTGTCGCCGATACCGCCCTCGATCTTCGAGACCACGGATTCGGACGACCAGGGCTGCAGCCGGACATAGACCCGGTTGTCGAATTTCATCACCCGCAGCGAGTCGAAGGATTTGGTCGGGTTGAGGTAGAAGGTGTTGTTGTAAAGGTCCCTGCCGTTCTGGTCCGATATCTCGTCCGTGTAAAGCTTGTGGAAGACGGAGTACTCGGAGGAGGTGCCGATGAAGGCGGTCGTGCCGTCGGTGTCGAGCGAATCGGCCAGGGCCCGCTTGACCGAATCCCGGATCAGGAATCGCATCGGAATGCGGTAGCTCTGGTCGAAAAAGACGGTCCTTTTCGTGACGACATTCTTGGCGTTCAGCAGGTGGACGCTGATTTCCCGCGTGTCCACGGTCGTATCCCGGATCCAGAAATTGTCCACGATACCGCCGTTCTCGCTGCGTTTGATGCGGTTGTAGATGTAGCCGCCGTGGGCGACATAGCGTTCGCCGAGGTAGTTGGAAGATGCGACGAAAGTCTTATTGAAGGTGTTTTCCTTGAGGAGCATACCGCCGCTGCCGTAGCGCTTGTACTCGAGGGCGACGTTCAGGGCCGGGAGGATGTTCTGGGTCGTGAAGATGCGGATGTTGTCCTCCTCCTTCTCCTTGTTGGCGAAGAGGGTGCCGTGGTAGGAGAGCTCGGTGTACGGATTCTTGGTGTTGTACATCGGGAGCGTCGCGGGGGAGTAGCTGTAGACCTCGTACGGCTGGTAGAAGCCGACGCCGTTCTCCGACTCCCGTTTCATGAAGTCATAGGTCTGCACCGCCGAACCGATGACGCCGAGATAGGTGGCGTTGACGTCCTTGCGGTAGAAGGGCTCGTCGAAGAAGAAGTGGTTGTAGGTCGTGTCCAGCTCCTGGACGTCCAGTTTGTTGAAATAGGGGTCGTGGGTCCAGGTGAAGATGCGTTTGAAGTGCATCGAATCGGGCACGGCATAGGTCGAGAGGATGCGCGGGGTGCTCTCGCGGATGCTGTCGCGGATGGCGCGGAGGGAGTCCTTGACCTGCAGCTCCTGATTCTTGACCTGGATGAGGCTGTCGATGCGGCGTAGCTTGGCCTTGGTGGCGAGGTCTTTCTGATAACGCTTCTTCTCTTTCGTGGTCAGGCCGGCGTACCACTCGTTGAACAGGCGGATGGCCGTAGCCGTGGAGTCGGCGAGGTAGGTCGAGTCCACGCGGCGCCAGTCTAGGGAGTCGGCGCGGGCCCGGAGGGAGTCGCGGAGGATAGCCAGCGAATCACCGGCCTCGCGGTGCGCGGCAACAGAATCCCGGAAGGAAAGGTAGGATCGCCGCAGCGAATCCGTTACCTCGGCATGGGTCAGGGAGTCCTTGACGGCGATATAGTATCGATAGAGCCAGGGATCGACGGTCCGGAGGCTGTCCGGCACCTTCATCGTGTCGCGGGCGAGAATCCGCACTTCCTCTTCTTCGAAACCGCCGAGTTCGTCCTCGAAATCGAGGCTGTCGGGGGCGGGGAGGGTGACCGTGTCGCGGGCCGTTGTGTCGGCGGAAACGGCAACCGTGTCCTGCCGGGCATGCCAGGCCATGCGGAGGGCTTCCCCCTCGGCATGGTGCGAGACCCCGAGGCGGATGCTCTGGGCCAGCACGCTACCCGCCACTACGAGCGGAATCCATATGCCTGCGGACAGTTTCATAAAACATGCAAAGATAGCATTTCCCAAGAAAAATTCCTATATTGCGGCATGAAACGATTCTTCCTCCTCCTTGCGCTGGCGCTTCCGCTGATCGCCGGCTGCGGCAAAAACGACGATGACAACAAACCCTCCGAGCCGTCCGGAGAACAGACCTTCCCCCAGCATGAGGGCTATCGCATCTATGCCGTGGACAATACCGGCTGGAGCAGCCTCTATGTATATATGTACGGCAGCGTCAACGACCTTGGCGGCAAATGGCCGGGCGTCAAGCCGGCCGGCACGATCAGCGTCAAGGGACAGAAGTACAGCTACTTCGAGCTTGCCGTCAAGGATGCCCAGGGGAAAACGGAGAAGCTGATTTTCAACGACGGAGCGGGGTCGCAGATCCCGGGTGCGGGCGAGCCGTCCGTCACCTTCGCGGAGAAGGCGGATTACTTCTTTACGGTCACCTCTGACGGCGCCAAGGCCTTTGACGGCGGGTCGACATGGACGGTCACCATCGACGACAGCCCCGTCAGTAACGCCGCATCGAAGATCCGTTCTTTCGAAGCCTCTTCCCGGCACATGGAGCAGCTCTACCAGGTCAATCCCAAACTCTACGGCTCCAGCGGTGCTTTTGGCAAGATCCAGGACCGCTTGGACGATATCCGTGCCCTCGGTACCGACATCCTTTACCTCATGCCGATTTATGAGCAGGGGAAGAAAAACGCCATCGGCTCGCCGTACTGCATCAAGGATTTCCGGGCCGTGAACGCCTCCTACGGCAGCCTGGAGGACCTTCGAAACCTCGTTGACGCCGCGCACGCCAAGGGCATGAAGGTCATGTTTGACTGGGTCGCGAACCACACGGCATGGGACTGCAGCTGGACGTCGGACCATAAGGACTGGTACGCCCAGGACAGCTCCGGCAACATCGTCTGCCCGACCGCCGACGGCACCTGGAGCGACGTTGCCCAGCTCAATTACGACAGCGCGGAACTGCGTGCCGAGATGACCGCCGCCCTCTCCTATTGGGTCACCGAGCTCGGCATCGACGGCTACCGTTGCGACTATGCCCATGGACCGACCGGCAGCCGGTCCGGTCCCATGGACGCCTTCTGGAAAGAGGCCATAGCCGCACTCCGGGAGCTCAATCCCGACCTCCTCATGCTCGCTGAATCGGACTACACCAAGATGTACGACGACGGCTTCGACCTGATCTTCTCCAGAAGCTCCAAGTCCCGCCTGATCAGCGGTTTCGGCAGCAACCTGAACACCTTCGCCGGCACGGTCGCATCGGCCGTGAACAGCGCCCCCGGCAGCTGCTCGCCGCTGCTGTTCATCACCAACCATGATGACTGCACCGAGTCCACGCCCCTCTCCGATTTCCACGGCAAGGAAGGCGCCCGGGCTGCATTCCTGATCATGCGCAGTTTCCCCGTCGCGACGATGCTGTACGGTTCCCAGGAAATCGCCTATGACAAGACCATCAATTTCTTCAATACGCTGAGCCTGGGCTGGAACAACGAAGCCGACTACCGCAAGAGCATCAATGACGCCATCGCGAAGATTGCCGCCATCGACCGCACGAAGGCCCTGGACGTTTACGTGGCCGGCCCCGTCATCCTCTTCAGCTACCCCGACGGGACCATTGCCGTCAACACCGCCGGCGTCGAGGCGACCGCGACCGGTCTCAAATCCGTCACCGGCGACGATCAGCTCGTCCTGCCGGGTTATGGTTATAAGATCTTCTAGATAAAATCGAGTTTCCCGAAGAAGGGCGGGCAGTGGAAGGCCGGCTCCGGGAGGTCGATGGGCGCCCAGGAAAGGAAGTGGGGGTTGGGCAGGAGGTCGCCGCACTTGTAGAAATTGCCCCGGGCGGCCTTCAGCTGGTCTGTGCTGACGATTTTATGCCGCCAGAAGGCCGTGACCGGAATGCGGGCAACGAGCGACCAGCGGTAGGTACCGTCGGCGTCCGGAACGGTCAGTTCCCCGCCCGTGACGGCGCTGGAACAGCGAACCACGGACGCAAACACTTCCGGCGCCGGGGAGACGCGGTCCCCGGGGCGGCCGCCCTGGAGATAGAGCGTGCCGGCGCAGCTGAATTCGAAATTATAGTAGAAATCGTCGCCGTCGGGGGCGATGAAAAACTCCACGCAGGAATCCTTCCAGCTCGGGTCGCCGTCCATCTGGCAGGCGGCGCGGATCTCCCGTTCGCAGATGTCGTAGCGAAGGAGAATGGCCTCGCCGTCATGGGCGACGCGAACGCTCACCTCCGGGACATTGTCCGTTGGGTGCCAGGTGTCGCAGGCGATAATCTGGGGATCGACGGCCTTCAGGGCCTCATAGAGATCGTCCGGGGAGGAGGTCCGGGGAAGACGGGGAATGGAGAGGGTTTTCATTATAACAGGGAAGGATCATGGATTTCACGGATGCCGCGTTCGCGATGGATCAGGACCACGCGGACGGCGGGAAAGTACTGGCGCAGATGCCGGGCCACATAATCGGCGCAGTAGACCGAGCGGTGCTGGCCGCCGGTGCAGCCGAAACTGACCTGCAGGGAGGTGAAGCCGCGCTCGAGATAGCGGCGGACATGGGTCTCGACGAGGGTCTCGGCATGGCTGAGGAAGCGGAGGATTTCGCCGTCCGTCTCAAGGAAGCGGATGACGGGCTCGTCGCGGCCGGTGAGCTGCTTGTACTGCTCGTATTTACCGGGATTGTGGGTCCCGCGGCAGTCGAAGACATAGCCGCCGCCGTTGCCGCTCATGTCCCCGGGAACGCCTTTTTTGTAGGAAAAGCTGTAGACATACACGGTCAGGCGGCCCGGAACGGGCATGGGCGCCGGCTCAGGCAGCTGCGGAAGATGCGCCAGCACCTCCGACAGGTAGGGATATTCCGGGAACGGCAGCAGGGCCGCGAGATTCTTCAGGGCGTAGGGCAGGCTCTCGATGAAGTAGGGCTTGCGCTCGAAGAGGCCGCGATAGCCGTAGGCGCCGAGCACCTGGAGGGTCCGGAAGAGGACGAAAAGGCGCAGGTTGTGGCGGAATTCTTCCTCCGGGACGTCCGTATACAGGGAGAGGGCGCTGCGGTAGGTCTCGATCATCGCGTCCTTGAGGCGTTCGGGATATTGGGCTCGGGCCTGCCAGACGAAGGAGGCGAGGTCGTAGTAGAAGGGACCGCGGCGGCCGCCCTGGTAGTCGATGAAATAGGGTTTTCCGTCCCGCAGCATGACGTTGCGGGCTTGGAAATCGCGATAGAGGAAAGTGTCTGAAGGAACGGCAAGAAGGTTGGCCTTGAGCTTCTCGAAGTCGGCCTGGAGGCGGATCTCGTTGAACTCCGCCCCGATCAGTTTCAGGAAATCGTATTTGAAATAGTTGAGGTCGAAATCGACCATCTGCGCGTCAAAGGACGGCTGGGGATAGCAGACCGACCAGTCCAGCCCCTCGGCGCCCTCGAACTGCAGCCGGGGCAGTTCCAGGATGGTCGACAGGAGCAGCGCATACTGCTTTTCATCGTAGAAACCGGTCTGCCGGGCGGAGGCCAGGGCATCGTAGAGCGACTCCGTGCCGAGGTCCTCCTGGAGGTAACGGAGGCCGTCCGCCGACACCGCCAGCACCTCGGGGACCGGCAGCCCCTTGGCATGGAAATGGCGGCTGAGGGTGATGAACGCGCGGTTCTCGTCGGGGTCCGTGCCGATGGCGCCGATGACGGTGCCATCCGGCCCGCCGAGGCGGTAGTAGCTGCGGTGGCTGCCGGAGACGGGAAGGGTCTCGGTCGTCAGGGGCTGGGCGCCGAAATGGGCGGCATATAATTGGAGGAGTCGGTCCATGGGTCAGCAGGTTAGGCTTTGAAGATAGGATTCGGCCTGGGCGAGGGTATCGAGTTTTCCGACGTCGACAAGGGTGCAGCCTTCCGGGGCGGCGACGCCGTAGATGGGGACGTCGCGGCAGATTTTCAGGTAGAAATCCATGATCGGAAAGCGCTCGGGCCAGGATTCCATCAGCGGGAAGACGGCCGGAGAGAGATAGTGGATGCCGGAAAAAGCCAGGCGGCGGCAGCGGGACGGGTCCAGCTCCGGGAAGGGCGAACGGACCTCGCCGGTGGAAATATCTGTCCAGCCAAGAAGGTGCATCGAATCGGGATCGAAGAGGAGGTAGCGGCGCGTCTGCCGCTCGCTGACCAGAAGGGTCGCGACGGCCTCCTGCGGCGCTGCGGCCATGAAAGCGGGAAGGTCGATGTCGGAAAGGATGTCGACGTTGTGGATGAGGAATGGCGCGTCGCCGTCGAGGAATTCCCTTGCATGGCGGATCGCCCCGCCGGTCTCCAGGAGCTGCTCCCTTTCGTCGGAAATATGCACCGACACGCCGAAATCATGCTCGCCGAGCCAGTCGATGATCCGGTCGGGGAAATGGTGGACATTGACCGTCAGGTCGTCCGCGCCGGCGGCGAGGAGTTTCCGGATGACATGCCCCAGCAGCGGCTCCCCGCAGACGGGAACCAGCGCTTTCGGGAGCGTGTCCGTGATGGGTTTGAGGCGTGTACCGAGCCCCGCGGCGAAAATCATGGCCTTCATCGGCCCCAAATTTACGAATTTTTTCGTTTATCGCAGCAATTTCCGGATCAGGGCAGGGGAGGCGCCGGTCAGGGAGGCGATGTGGTCGGTCAGGAGGGCCAGGGACTCTTCGGGCGAATGGTCCGTCGCGAGCGGGTCCTCTTCCAGGAGCGAGGCCGGGACAATGCCGCCGAAAGCCGCCGGGGCGTCGCCGTCGCTGAACAGGTCCTCGGGGCGGCAGAAGGACGAAACCTGCCAGCCGTTGTAGTGGAGGTCGGCGCCTCGGTAGACGCGCTGAATGTCGCCGGTGAGGACGCGGCACTGCATCTGGAGGCGGGTGATGAGGGCGTCGGCGGCGGATTTTTTCACCCCGAGCAGATGCCGGATCTCGCGGATGCTGACGGAGCCATGCTCGTGCAGATACTCCATCACGGCGACCTGCTCACCCACGGGCTGATACTTTTCCTGCGCCCGGCGCCAGTTCCGCAGTTCGCGGTACCACTCCACCGTCGCGAAAGCCGCTTTTCCGCCGCAGAGATACTTGCCGTAGGCGATGTCACCCCGCTGCAGGACGTCGATCTTCCAGTCCCAGGGGCCGAGCTGCGCGCCCTCCTCCGAGAACCAGAACTCCGGCGGGGTCATCTCCTCGACGGACCAGCCCCGGATCGGATTCTCGAAAAACGGGATGATGCCGTAGCGGCGCACGGCCCGGTACATCGAATCCACGTCCCGGACGGTCGGGGCGGAAGGATTGCCGGCGTGACGATCGATACTCATGTCACAAAAATACGGAAATCCTCCGAAAATCCATCGAAATTTCGCATCTTTGCATGATAACACTAACGCATACCGCCATGATCCTGAGTATTCTCGACACCGACCTCTATAAGTTCTCGACGTCCAACGCCTATTTTCAGCTCTATCCGCTAGCGGAGGGCACTTTCCAGTTCAACGACCGCGCAAAGGAAGTCTATGACGAGTCCTTCCTGTCGACGCTCCGGGAGGAGTTCGCCCACCTGGAACGCCTCTCCCTGACGGAGGAGGAATTCAACTACGTCACCCGGAAAATCCGCTACATCCACCGCAACTACTGGGAGTGGCTGAAGGGCTTCCGCTTCGAGGCCGGCAAGATCGAGGCGGAGCTGGACGCGGAGGGCCACCTGCAGATCCGGGTGACCGACTATATGTATAAGGTTACGCTGTACGAGGTGCCCATCCTCGCCATCGTCGCGGAACTCCGCAACCGCTGGCGCGGCGTCCAGGCCGACATACAGAAGGCCCTCGGGATCCTCGACGGGAAGATCGCCCTGGCCAATGAGCACGGGCTCCTCTTCTCCGAATTTGGCACCCGCCGCCGCTTCTCTTCCGTGCTGCACGACGCTATCGTCCGTCGCCTCAAGGAGGCCTGTCCGAAGTACTGCGCCGGCACCTCCAACGTCTATTTCGCCATGAAATACGATATGACCCCAATCGGCACCTTCCCACACGAGTGGGTGATGTTCCACAGCGGAGTATTCGGCTACAAGCGAGCCAATTACCTATCCCTCGAGGACTGGATCACAGTCTATGACGGCGCCCTCGGAACGGCCCTCATCGATACGTTCACGACGAAATCCTTTCTCCGCACCTTGACGATGAAGCAGGCCAAGCTGCTCGACGGTTTCCGCCAGGACAGCGGCGACGAGCGCGCGGTCGGTGACGCCATTATCGCCCGTCTCGAGGAGTTCGGCATCGACCCGGCCAGTAAGGTTATCGTCTTCTCCAACGCCCTTACTTTCCCGAAGTACAAGGAGGTCGCCGACTACTTCCGCGGCCGGGTCAAGGTCAGCGCCGGCATCGGCACGAACCTCACCTGCGACCCCGGCATCGAGGGCTACAAGGCGGCCAATATCGTCATGAAACTCAGCCGCTGCCGCATGTCCGCCAAGGACCCGTGGGAGAAGGTGATCAAGATCTCCGACGACAGCGGCAAGCAGATGGGCGACGACCGCGAATTCGACATCGCC
>CAMKRY010000027.1 GCA_946415345.1 uncultured Bacteroidales bacterium
CACGGTGTCTGCGCCAAGTGCTATGGCCGCAACCTCGCGACGAGCCGCATGGTCGAGAAGGGCGAAGTCGTCGGCGTCATCGCCGCGCAGTCCATCGGTGAGCCGGGTACGCAGCTGACCCTCCGTACCTTCCACGTCGGTGGTACGGCTTCCGGTGCCGCTGCCGACAACTCCATCGACTCCAAGTACGACGGCAAGCTCGCCTTCGAGGAGCTCCGCACCATCGAGCGCGTCGACGCCTCCACGGGCGAAACCCAGCAGGTCGTCGTCAGCCGAATGACCGAGCTCCGCATCGTGGACGAGAACACCGGCATCACCTATTCCCAGTACGACATTCCTTACGGCTCCGTGCTGTTCTTCAAGGACGGCGACAAGGTCCGCAAGGGTGATCACATCTGCGAGTGGGATGCCTACAACGCCACTACGATCGTCGAGTCCGCCGGCAAGCTTGTCTTCGAGCACATGATCGAGGGCGTCACCTTCCGCGAGGAAAGCGCCGACGAGCTCTCCATGAGCAAGGACAAGGTCATCATCGAGTCCCGCGACAAGACGCAGAACCCGTCCATCCTCCTCGTCGGTGAGGGCGGCGAAACCATCCGTCAGTATAACCTGCCGGTGGGCGCCCACATCATGGTCGAGGACGGCCAGAGCGTCCAGGTCGGCGACGTGATCATCAAGATCCCGCGCGCCATCGGCAAGTCCAGCGATATCACCGGCGGTCTGCCGCGCGTCACCGAGCTCTTCGAAGCCCGCACCCCGTCCGACAAGGCTATCCTGTCCGAGATCAACGGTGAGGTCTTCATGAACCCGAAACCGAAACGCGGTAACCGCGAGATCATCATCAAGAACCGCTCCGGTGTCACGAAGAGCTATCTCGTGCCGCTGACCAAGCAGATCCTGGTCCAGGAGAACGACTATGTCAAGGCCGGTACCCGCCTCTCCGACGGCGGTATCTCCCCGACCGACATCCTCGATATCCTCGGTCCGGTGAAGGCCCAGGAATACATCGTCAACGAGATCCAGGCCGTCTACCGCCTCCAGGGTGTGAAGATCAACGACAAGCACTTCGAGATTATCGTCCGCCAGATGATGCGCAAGGTCCAGATCCTGGATCCGGGCGACACCGAGTTCCTCCAGGAAGAGCTCATCGACAAGTGGGACTTCATGGACAAGAACGACGAAATCTTCGGCAAGTTCTTCGTCGAGGATCATGGCGACAGCGAGCGCTGCTCCGAGGGTGAGATCATCACCGCCCGCGAGCTCCGCAGCGAGAACGGTTCCCTCGAGCGCCAGGGCCTGAAGAAGATCGTGGCCCGTCCGGCCCGTCCGGCTACGGCCTCCCTCGTCCTCCAGGGTATCACCCGCGCCGCGCTGAAGACCGGCTCCTTCATCTCCGCCGCCTCCTTCCAGGAGACCACGAAGGTGCTCTCGGAAGCCGCCATCCGCGCCCGCGTCGACCACCTCGAAGGCCTCAAGGAGAACGTCATCTGCGGTCATCCGATCCCGGCCGGTACCGGTCTGAAGGAGTACAACGACATCGAAGTCTTCCGCAAGGACGAAGATGTCGACCAGCTGATGAACCTCTAGGCTTGTCCTTTCGAGCGTAGTCGAGAAATCTCTTACGTCACCCCACGGCTTGTCCGTGGGGTCTTTTTTTGATTCCTGCATAAAAACCGCCCATTTTCTGCAGGAGTACCTGCTTTCTACCTAACTCCTGCAGAAAAACCACCTTTTTTATGCAGGAGTTCCTCCGGCGCTGCGGAAGACCATTCAAAACCGCCCTGCAAAGCTCTCGCTTCGCTCGGCTTTTTCGGGCCCCACACGGTGGCTTCGCAAAGCTCAGCCACCTCGTCTCCCTCTTACGTGGCCGAGGGTGGCCACGGGTTTTGAATGGTGCTTCCTCCGCACCTACGGACCGCGATAACCGTCATACCCGGCCCCGACCGGGCATATGGAGCGTGGCAGCTCTCAAAAAAAACGGAGGAGGGCAGCCACGCTAGGATATGACCCTGCAAGTCAAGTGTGCATTCCCTCCCTAAATAGCAGGAGGGAGTGCACAAATATGCCGGAAAAGTGTTCTTACCATCCCTGTGTTTGGAGGAGGGACAGCACGCTTCCCGTATCGGGCATCTGCTTTTTTTCGGAGAATAATGCTTAAATTTGCAGCGGATTATAAGACCGTGCTTTACAATCGTCTTTTTTACAACTAGGAAATATGTACAGTCGTATAATAATAATTCTCTCATTGGTGTTATATGCCCTCTCAAGGTGTTCGCATCCTATGACAGGAGAGACAACTTCCGTTAAGTCTCAAGACTCGACACATCTTTGGTTGTATTATTGCCGATACAATCCTCAATATCTTATGGTGGAGGACGGAGAGTATCCATACCAAGATTTCTTGGATTTCGCTAGTAACAAGACATTAAAAAAAGGGAAAATTGATCCTGTCTCTCTGCACTTGGACAATCATATCTCATATCCATCTATTTGCACACTTACTGATTCATTGGCGTTATATGGAGAAGCAAGACCAAGGGAAAGAACTATATGATTTAATAATGAGCGTCCTTTTCGATGAAGATTCCATTTTCCAGGATAATAATAGTTCTTATAATCATGACGAATCATGGCATTATCGTGATTATCATGAATAAGAATCGAGATGACTCAAATAGAAGCATAGGAATTTTTTCAGACACACTCAATGAAACACTGCCCCGGCTTGTCCGGGGCATCTTTTTTTGTCATGCCCGACTGCGGTCGGGCATCTGTTTTGCAGATATTGTGTATATTTGCATGATAATTCGTACGGAATATGAAAGCACGCAGCATTTTTCTTCTTGCGGCGGCGGGGCTGATGGCCCTGGCGGCCTGCAACAAGCATGAAGTTGTCCACCACGGCGGTAACAACGGCAATGGCAACGGCAACAACAATCAACCCGACCCTAAGCCTACCTATACTTTTAATCTCCAGGCCAACGACAGTTGGAATATCGGCTACCTGGGCCGTCAGGACCTTGAAGAGAATGACGGTTCCGTCATTCCCGTCGACGTAATCGATGTCAGCGGCGTGACGGCCGACAGCTATCTCGTCAGCGTCATCAGCCGCGACAATTATGCGAGCTATAACGGCGATGTGGCCCAGTTCCTCAAGGACGAAGCGCAGTACAACAACGAATATGTCTATGATGCGGCTTCGCAGGTGATTAATTTCGATCCGTTCCGTCATGGGACCTGGTACGGCTTCATCATCGGCCTGCATCCGGACAAGAGCGCCAGCGGCGAGTATGCCTACGCCAAGTTCGAGGTGCTCGAGGAGACGCCGAAGGAGGATTACCTCAAGTGGATCGGCAAGTGGAACATTTCCGACGGCCAGGGTATCTTCTATCCGCTCGTGATCAGCCAGCTGGAGGCCAACTACATCTATCGGGTCGACGGCTGGGAGACCGGCAGCAGCATCGACAAGAAGGAAGGTACCGTGATGGACCAGGAATACCTCGAGACTTTCTATGACGCCCCGACCGGCAGTATGTATTTCACCTCGCAGTATATCCAGAGTTACACCGACGACAGCCTCGGCGACATGGACGAGTGCTTCCTCGGCCAGATCGACTACGACGGCATCACCCAGGAAATGGGCCTCTACATCATCACCGACGAGGGCCTCGATCTCGCGGAGGCGCGCATGGCCGAAGGCGGCAAGTTCGCCAATGTCCTGCCCTGCTCCGTCCGGGCGTCGGTCGGCGACGAGACCTTCGAGACCAATTTCTACAACATGCAGTACTTCGGTTATGCGGTAGACAACCAGCAGTGGTATCCTTACAACGACAACGTCCCGGGCTTCCCGATGACGATGACGAAGGTGGAAGGTGGAGGCGATCAGGGCGACAACCCGCCGGCAAAGGTCGGACGCCGCAGCGTCAAGAAGGCGTCAATGCCCGCCCGCGCGAAGGTGCATGTTTCCAAGGCGGACCGTCCCGCCGCAAAGGCCGTTAGAGTGCGGTAGGAGATTACCCGGACAAGCCGGGTAATGACGTCATTGCCAGCGAATGCGGGCAATCTAACGGACGAGTTCCCAAAGAACTACGCCGACGGCGACAGATACGTTGAGCGAATGTTTCGTGCCGCTCTGGGGAATCTCCAGGGCGGCATCGCTTTCGTCGACCACGTCCTGACGGACGCCGTCGACTTCGTTGCCGAAAATGAGGGCCAGCTTCTGGCCGGGGGAGCGGCGGAAATCACGGCCCAGCTTGAGCGAATGCTCAGTCTGTTCGACGCAAAGGACCGTGTAGCCTTCGTCCTTCAGCCGACGGACGGCGTCAATCGTGTTGGCGCAGTATTCCCACGGGACGCTGTCCTCGGCGCCGAGGGCCGTCTTATGGATCTCGGGGGACGGGGGAGCGGCGGAGATGCCGCAGAGAAAAACCTTGTCGACACCGAAGGCGTCGGCGCTGCGGAAGGCGGAGCCGACGTTGTGGGCGCTGCGGATATTGTCCAGCACGACAACGAGGCCGCTTTGGGGCCGCTCGGTGCGGTACTGCTCGGCACTTATCCGTCCGAGCTCGATGTTGAGGAGTTTCCGGTCTTTCATAACTAAGGCAAAGATAGTGAATCTTCCTTGGAAATCGCAGAAATCTTCCCTATCTTTGTTGTCTAATCGCCAATTAATAACACTGAGATAATGAAACAGGATTTACAGGTTTTTGACCTTATCAAAAGGGAACAGGAACGCCAGTCTTCCGGTCTGGAGCTGATTGCGTCCGAGAATTACGTGTCGGACCAGGTGATGGCTGCGATGGGTTCCATCTGCACCAACAAATACGCCGAGGGCTACCCCGGCAAGCGCTACTATGGCGGTTGCGAGGTGGTGGACCAGATCGAGCAGCTCGCGATCGATCGCCTCTGCGCGCTCTATGATGCCGAATACGCCAATGTCCAGCCCCATTCCGGCGCCCAGGCCAACATGGCCGTCACGATGGCTATCCTGAAGCCCGGCGATACCTTCATGGGTCTCGACCTCTCCATGGGCGGTCACCTGACGCACGGCTCCCCGGTCAACGCTTCCGGTCTCCTCTACCATCCCGTCGCTTACGGCCTCAACCCCGAGACCGGCCGCGTGGACTATGACGAGATGGAGCGCAAGGCCCTCGAGTGCAAGCCGAAGCTCATCATCGGCGGTGCCTCCGCCTATTCCCGCGAATGGGACTATGAGCGCATGCGCGCCATCGCCGACAAGGTCGGTGCCATCCTCTGGATCGACATGGCCCACACCGCCGGCCTCATCGCCGCGGGTCTGCTGAAGAATCCGGTCAAATACGCCCACATCGTCACCTCAACGACCCACAAGACCCTCCGCGGTCCCCGTGGCGGTATCATCCTCATGGGCAAGGACTTCCCGAATCCGTGGGGCCTCACGACCCCGAAGGGCGAGGTCAAGATGATGAGCGCCATCCTCAACTCCAGCGTCTTCCCGGGCATCCAGGGCGGTCCGCTCGAGCACGTCATCGCCGCCAAGGCCGTCGCCTTCTTCGAGGCGGCTCAGCCGGAGTACAAAGAATACCAGCAGCAGGTCGTCAAGAACGCCGCCACCATGTGTCAGGAGTTCCTTGCCCGCGGCTACAAGGTCATTTCCGGCGGTACGGACAACCACCTCATGCTCATCGACCTCCGTCCGAAGTTCCCGGCCCTGACCGGCCGTGTCGCCGAGAAGGAGCTCGTCAACGCCGACATCACCGTCAACAAGAACATGGTCCCGTTCGACAGCCGCAGCGCCTTCCAGACGAGCGGTCTCCGCATCGGTACCCCTGCCATCACTTCCCGCGGCTTCGAGGAGAAGGACATGGTGCAGATCGTTGACCTGATCGACGCCGTCCTCGCTTCCGCCAACGAACATTTCGATGCCCTGACGGCGAAGGAACCCACTGAGCAGCAGCTCGCCGAGCGCATCGCCCATAAGCTCGTTCTCGACGAGGTCCGCCGCAAGGTCCACATGATGACCTCCGGCCGTCCGCTGAACCGCTACTAGCATGCATATCAGAAGAATATTCCATGGACTGGCCGCTGCCGCTCTGGTGGCGGCCGTCGTCTCCTGCGGGGAGGCCAAGGCCGATCCGGTGGAAGACCCGAAGCAGCAGGAGGAAGAGCCTGCACAGCCCCAGCAGCCGGAAGATCAGGATGATCCCCAGCAGCCGGATGGTCCGCTGGTATCTATCGAGACGGGCGATGCTTTGGGCATCGCAACCGTGTCGGCAACGATTTCCGGTGCCTTTACCGATGCCCTGACCGAAGTGCGCGATTATGGTTTCCGTTATGGTACCGCGGCGGATGCCCTGACACAGGAAGTTGGTTTTGGCAGTTCTGCCGAGCTGGATTTCCGCTTCAGCGCCACGCTGACGAGCCTGGAGCCCGGAACGACTTATTATTATTGCGCCTTCGTGACGGTCTGGGATCCGGAGCAGAAGGTCTATGTCGACTTCACGGGTGAGACGCGCAGCTTTACGACCGCCTCCTCCTCCACGCCGCCGCAGGCTCCGACGGGCCTGCAGTATCTGTCCGGCTATGAGATTCCGGCGGTATCGCTGGTCTCGACGCAGGGCTACACGGCGACTGGTAAGGAATCCGACTGCAATACGCCCTGGTTTAATTACAAGACGACAAACGACAACCAGCTGGTTGTGACGCATACCTTCCCTTACAACGGGAAGCAGTACCGCAACTATACGATCCTGATTGACAAGGACAAGAAGGCAGCCCTGTGGAATGCCTTCGTCATGCACCGCAGCGTCTATTCCAAGGACAACAACGTCGGTCGCTCCGGCGGCTGGCACGAGGATCCCGCCGTTCCTTCGAGCTGGCAGAGCTGCTTCTCGTCGTCCGGATACAGCCGCGGCCATGAGGTCGCCTCGAACTACCGCCAGGTATGTACGGAGGCCAACAAGCAGACCTTCTACTACACCAACCAGGCCCTCCAATACCAGAATCAGTTCAACGACGGTGTCTGGAACAGCCTGGAGCTGGCGGTCAATGCCGGCGCCCCGTCCGGCAGCGATACGCTCTATGTCGTCGTCGGCCTCCTGTATGAGAACAGCAAGACTCTCAGCGGCGTTCCTGTTCCGAGCCATTTCTACAAGTGCCTGATGAAGTGCAGCTTCAACTCTTCGGGCACCATGACCGCCGCCAGGGGCGACGCCTATATCTACACGAATGAGCCTCACTCCGGCATGAGTTACTCCGAAGGTCGCACGACCATCGACGCCATGGAGCAGCGCTCCGGTTTCGATTTCTTTGCGAATGTACCGAAAGAGCTGCAGGATCCGGCGGAGAGTACAAGCTCCAGCGTGTTCTGACAGAGATAAAAAGAGGATAAAGGCGGCTTCGGCCGCCTTTTATTTGTTTATAAAAAAGTTTACGAAATTGATAAAAAAGTATTAACTTTGTCCGACTAAACCCTAAAACCTGCCTGCCGAGGTGTCGGCGGGCTATGAGCTATGCAGAAAGAAACTGTCGTCATCAGCAAGGAAGAGCTGCGCCAGTCGATCGGAATCAAAGGCTTTTTCGGCAAATGGGTTGCCGGATTCGTCTATTGGCTCCTGGAACTGAAGCGGGTCAACTATATTCAGAACAAGCATCAGGACAAGATAGGACCGGACTTCTCTGACGCGGTCCTCGAGGAGTGCGAAGTCAAAGTAGACTATATCCCTGAGCAACTCAACCGGATTCCGGCTGAGGGCGGCTTCATTACCGTGTCGAACCACCATTTCGGCGCTATCGACGGCATGATCCTCAGCTCCATCGTGGGACACCGCCGCCCGGACTACAAGATCATGACGACTTTCCTGCTCGCCAAGATCCCGAGCCTGAAGCCCTGCTTCCTGCCCGTTGACAACCTTTCTTCCTCGAACCAGGGCCGCAGCGTCGCCGGTATCCGCATGGCGCTCGAGCAGATTTCCAAGGGCGAAGGCCTCGGCCTGTTCCCGGCCGGCGAGGTCGCTACCTACCAGAAAAAAGACCAGCGCAACGCTGTCGGCAAGAAGAAGGTCGTCGAGGACAAGCCTTGGGCCGACAACATCATCAAGGTCATCAAGAAGTCCAAGCAGCCGATTCTCCCTATCTATTTCGAGGGCCAGAACTCGAAGATGTTCCACTTCCTCGGAAAGATCCATCCCCGTCTGCGCACGGTCCGTCTTGTCCACGAGATGTTCAATAAGCCCGGCACGACCGTAAAGGTCCGCATCGGACAGCCCATTTCCCCGGAAGAAATCGCCACCTTCGGCAACGACATCGAAGCCCTCGGTAAATATCTCCGCAACCGCACGTACGCGCTGGAGGCCGAATGCCTCGACCCGAAGCCGGCTGCCGTCGCCGAGACCGCCAAGGAACCCATTATCGACGCCGTCGACCCGAAAATCGTCCACGATGAGATCCATGCCCTCGGCCAGGATCACGTCCTTTTCGAGATCGGTGACTACCGCATCTATCTGACTCCCTCCGCGAAGATTCCGAACACGATGCGCGACATCGCCCGCCAGCGCGAGGAAACCTTCCGCGCTATCGGTGAGGGAACGGGCCTGTCCATGGATACGGATATCTACGACAAGACCTACTACCAGTTGATCATCTGGAGCATCCCCAACGACGATTTCGTCGGCGCCGAACGTATCGGCATCGGTCATGAGCTCGTCGACAAGGACGGCATCCAGGGCTTCTACAGCGCCAGCGAGTTCGAGTACCAGAAAGGCTCCGAGCCGCTGCTCTCGACCTGCATGGAGATCGGCCGTACGTTCATCTCCCGCAACTATCAGCGCGAGGTCCTGCCGATGAAGATCTTCTTCGCCAGCACTTCCGTCATCGCCCTGAAGTTCCCGAGGATCAAGTATTTGATGGGCCCCGTTACGATCAGCGACTCGATGCCCGACTTCTACAAGAGCCTCATCGAGCACTACATCACCCACGAGTTCCCGTATGAGAACGCCGAGGCCTTCTCCCGCCCGCCGGTGCCGTTCAAGGCCGACTTCCTGGCCGTCAATCCCGACGCCCTCCTCGTGAAGACCTACGGCAACCTTGACGAGTTCGACCGCCTGCTCTCGACCCTGTCCGACGGCAAGGTCCGCCTGCCGGTCCTGATGAAGCGTTACTTCAAGTATTCCGCGCGCTCGGTTTGCTTCAACGTAGATCCGCTCTTCAACAACTGCCTCGACTGCCTGATCCTCCTCCGCCTCGCGGATTACCCCAAGGATACCCTCGAAATGCTCCTCAAGTCCATCCCCGAGGACATGCACGAGCCCATCCGCAAAGCGCTGTACGGCGAGTAAAACAAAAAAAGCAGGCCGAGGCCTGCTTTTTTTCATTTAGGGGTTTGGGGGAGCGAATAGTTCCCCCAATTTATTGATATCTACACAAAAATAGCAGGCCTCGGCCTGCTTTTTTGTGGAGATAAGGGGATTCGAACCCCTGACCTATAGATTGCGAACCTATCGCTCTACCAACTGAGCTATACCCCCGTTTGGGACTGCAAAGATAGTAATTTTTTTCTGAATAGAAACAATAATACGACTAACGTCCCAAAATCTGGGACGTTAGTGCAATTTTCGGCCTATTTCTCGCCTGACGTCCCACTTTTTGGGACGTTAGTGCTGTTGGAGGACTATTCTCCGGTCGGTGCGTAGTAGAAGATCCGTAGCATCGTCACCCAGATATAGGTGCCGCTGTCTATGCGGAAACCATTGTATGAGCCACCTGTCAAGTCATAGTAGTAATAATCTTCACTGGTGGACCAGTATTGTTTCTCCGGCGTTGCGATTTCCGTCGCCGTGCCGTCGGGAGCAATACCATAGATGGTCAGGGTGTTGGTCTTGTTGTTAGACATTTTGATGCCGATGTGCGCGATCTCGCCCTGATGCTGGAAGGAAGGATCCGTCTTGGTCTGCAGGGTCCAGGGCGTCGACTGGTCCTTCGACCAGAGCTGGCCCCAGTCGGTGTTGAGGTTGGAGACGTCGAAATACCAGGGGGTGAGAGTCTCTCCGACTTCGGTCACCCGCCACAGGGTTTCGCTGAGTTTGGTCAGTTCGGGCTGGGCGGAATAGGAAGATACATCGGGCCAGGTAAACATAATGGGGACACCGACATAGAGGGTCTTCCTGTCGTAGCCGAAACTGGCCGGCCCGCTTTCGGCATCCGGAATGGCCTTTACATATAAATCGTATTCATCGGCTGCGAGTCCGCCGGCCACTTCCACGTAATACATCCCGTCCATTTCGCCCGTTCCGGCAACCGGTGTCAGGGGCACCTCGTCATAGATGATGTCCTCGCCCAAATCATAATCATATCCTTCCTTGCGCTGATAGTAGCACTTGTAACCGGATACGTGCTCACCGGCAGGCCAGGCGGCCATAAAGCCGTCGCGAGGCATGGGAACGACGTACATGATGGCATCGGGATTGTTGGCCTGCGCGGGCAGTAATGCCACGGAGAACTTTGTAAGGCCGCCGTCCTTGAAGGACAGGCTGCGACCGAGATCCTTCAGGGAGACTTCCTTGGAGAGGACGACTTCGGCGCCGCCGCGGTCAACCGTGCAGAGCAGGCCGAACCAGTCGCTGATCTGCCCGGGCAGGCAGCGGAGATAAATCTTGGCCTTGCCCTCGGCATCGGCGACGAAGGACGGGGAGGGGGCTGCGGTAAAGCGGATCTCGTGCTCGATGGTTCCTATTACTTCGGTGGAAGCCATTTTTACATATTCCTGCAGGTCCGGATAGTAGGCGATGCAGCTTTCCAGATTCATACCGGGCAAGAAAGTGTCTCCTGTGTACCAGCTGCCGCTTTTGATGACATCCCCTTCCTGCAGACCGGACAGCGTGATCTCGACGATCGTTCCAAGCCGGGCGAAGTTGAAGGAAATTTCGCTCGGGCGCGTGGCGGACGGATCGGTGGTCTTGGACACCAGCAGGTCATCCTCCGTGGAGAAGCCTGATGCATAGACCGTCTGGTTTAAATTCATCATAAACGGGATGTATTCGCCTTTGGCGTCCTGGTCCGTATAGACCATATACCTGGGCATCGTGGTGGCCAGATAGCTGTAGGAGAAGGTGTAGGTTGCTTTTTGCTCATCTGTGAGCGCTGAATAGGTGCTCTCCCACAAATAAGGATCGAAGGATGCCGTAAAGACGGCGGTCTCACCTCCGACTGTCAGTGCGTCGGATGACACCCAGCTGGAATAATAATCGTAATCATCCAATGCCGGATCTGTCGAATCGGCCACGACATGCTCGCGGACGGCGATGACGTCGCCCACTTCCCAGGCGGTGTGGTATTTCCCTTCGCCGTCGAGGGAGAAGAGAGTTTTGGTCGCTTCGTCACCGAGGCGGGCATGGATGGTGACGGTATGCTTGGCCGGAGCAGGGGTGGTTTCCGGGATGGATTCCATTTCCTTCTGGCAGGACAGGAGCAGCAGCGCAAGGGCCGGGATCAGATACTTTTTCATCAGAAGGACCCTCCATCGACTATATCTTCATCATCAAAACTGCCGGATTTTCCGGAATCGCCGTAACTGACGGAATACTGGGTTCCGCAGACGATGTCGGCCAGCACGAGCGGGACAATCTCCGCGCTCGGCGACGCATAGGAAGTGACTTTTTTCTTCATATCTTTTTTATCGGTTTTTCTCGATACAAATTTCCCGATTCTTGTGCAAACATGATTAATGAATATTCAGTAATTTCGCCCTTCCATGCTACTGAAATCACGGGATTTTGCAGGGATTCCTGACAAAATGATTACTTTTGTAAAAAGATTCCGCCATGAAACGATTCCTCGTCATCATTGCTGTTTGTGCTACATTGCTGTCCTGCCAGAACCGCCCGGACAAGGATGTCGCCGACCGGATGGGCGTGCTGCTGGAGGAGTCGGCACATGATGTCGGGAACCAGCATTTCGACGCGGCGATGGCGAAGGCGCTGGACGCGCTGGCCATGGCGCGGGAGGCGGGGGACCGGAAGGGGGAGACGAAGGCGTTGGCGGCGCTGGTGGGCATCGACATCATGACCAGCCGCGACGAGGATGCATGGGAGAAGGCGGTGGAGGCGGAAGCCCTTGCCCGGGAAAACGGCTATCGCGAAGAGCTGGCAGGCCTTCTCATTTCCAAGGCGAAACTCTGCTCCTATGCGGAGGTGTCGCCGGAGACGGGCCGCAACGACGAGGGGCTGGGCTATGCCACCGAGGCGCTGACCCTGGCCGAGGAAATCGATTCGCCGGAAGCCCAGGCCGAGGCCTGCTACGTCATAGCTTCCTTATATATTAATAAGAACCGCTGGAACGACCCCATAGACCCCGAACTCTACCACATCGCCGGGGAATATCTCGACCGGGGACAGGCGCTCGCCGAGACCTATGACATCCCGCGCCTGCGCCGCAACGGCATCCTCTTCCGCTCGCGATGGTTCCAGCAGGGGGACCGCAACGAGGAGGCGATTCAGTATTTCACGCAGGTGCTCCAGGGCCTCAAGGGCAGCGACCATCTGACCGCCGCGAGCCTCTATGACCGGCTCGTGCGGCTCTATACGCGCGTCGGCGAGGCGGAGATGGCGCTGGACGCCCACGACAAATATGTCTATGAAACGGGGCAGTACATGACCCAGAAGAGCGACGAGGTGCTGCAGGAGATGGAGTCCCGCTTCGAGGTGCAGGAGAAAGAGCGCAGCCTCGAACGTCGGCGGTACCAGATTCTCCTGCTTGTCGCCACCGTCCTGCTGCTGGCCTCCGCGCTCGTTATTATCATCGGCAAACTCCACCGTCAGCGTCGCCGCAACGCCGAGCTCGAGAAGATCAATCATTCCAAGGAAGAAATCATCGCTCTGCTCAGCAAGGACCTGAAAAACCCCGCCAACGAGCACGCCTCGCTGCTGGAGCGCCTCTCCACCGAGGCCGAGAACCTCTCCGGCGAGGAAATCCGTCAGCGCTGCCAGGAAATCGCCCGGGATGCCCGGTCCATGAACGACGACGTCGCCAACTACGTCAGCGACATCCTGATGGAGCGCAGCCGCCGCATCGCCGACCTGGGCCTGTCCCCGCGCGAAATGCAGATCATCCGCCTCAGCGCGGAAGGCCTGTCCGCCGCCCAGATTGCCGAAAAGGTCAGCCTCTCCGTCCACACCGTCAACACCCACCGCCAGCGCATCTACGCCAAGATGAACGTCCGCAGCGTCTCCGAGATGCTCCACGTGGCCTCCCGGCTCGGGATTATCTGATTGCTGCGGAAAAGTCCGCGAAAATTCGTATCTTAGCGGAGCAAAACACCGACATTATGGACATCCGCAACAACCCCTGGTACATCAAGGCGCAGCAATTCATCGCCGAGAACGACCTCATCACTTTCGAGAAAGGCACGCATATGATCGAGGAGGGGAACCTCTGGGTCAACATCATCGAGGGCCAGCTCAAGACGAAGGAGGCGGCCAAGCTCGAGGCCCACAACGAATTCATCGACGTGCAGATTCCGCTGTCCGGCCCGGAAAGCTTCGGCACGAAGCCGCGCGAGGCCTGCACGGAGCCCGAGGGCGAATTCAACACCCAGGACGACTTCATCTTATATAAGGACGTCCCGACGGAATACTTCTCCGCCGAGCCGGGCGAACAGGTTATCTTCGGCCCCGAGACCGCCCATGCCCCGATGATCGGGGAAGGCCCCATCAAGAAGGCCGTCTTCAAGGTCCGCGTCATCTAATGAAGCCGAAAGAGTATATCGAAATCCGCGGCGCCCGGGCGAACAACCTGCGGGGCGTCAGCGTGGACATCCCGCGCGGGGAGTTCGTCGTGGTGACGGGCCTTTCCGGCAGCGGCAAGTCCTCGCTGGCTTTCGATACGCTCTACGCCGAGGGACAGCGGCGGTATATGGACACGCTCTCCACCTATGCCAAGCATTTCATGGGCATCCTCGAGAAGCCCGAGGTGGAGGACATCCGCGGCCTCAGCCCGATCATCGCCATCGAGCAGAAGACCACCGGCAGCAACCCCCGCTCGACCGTCGGCACCATCACCGAAATCTACGACTTCCTCCGCCTGCTCTACGCGAAGGGCTCCCGGGCCTATTCGCCCGAATCAGGCCGGGAGATGGTCCGCTATACCGACGAGCAGATCGTCGACCTCATCCTCAGCGGCTTCGAAGGCCGCAAATGCCTCCTGCTGGCCCCCCTCGTGCGCGGCCGCAAGGGCCATTACCGCGAGCTGTTCGACCAGCTCCGCCGCCGCGGCTATGCCGAGGTCCGCATCGACGGCGAGATCTGCCAGCTCGCCGAAACCGAGGCCCTGGACCGCTACAAGGTCCATTTCATAGAGCTCGTCGTCGACAAGATGAAGCCCGGCAGCGGCGATCTCAAGCGCGTCCGCGACTCGGTGGCCTCCGCCCTCAATCTCGGCAAGGGGTCCCTGGCGGTCCTCGACATGGAAACCGGCGCGGTGAGCCACTACTCCAAGCACCTGGTCGACCCCGACACAGGCGTGTCGCTCCAGGAACCGCAGCCGCACAGCTTCTCCTTCAATTCCCCCGAAGGCTACTGCCCCCACTGCAAGGGCCTCGGGACCATCGTCGACGTCAACCCCGACACCATCATCCCCGACCGGTCGAAATCCATCGCCGACGGGGCCATCCTGCCGCTCGGCAAGATCCGTGAGAACAAGAAGTTCGACATCATCCGTTCCATCGCCCGGAAATACAATTTCTCCCTCTACGACCCCGTCGAGACCCTCCCGGACGAGGCGGTGACCCTGCTGATCTACGGCTCCGACGAGTTGTTCCGCGTCGGCGACGGCATCACCTCCGAGATGGAGGCGTTCCCGGGCATCGTCGGGGACATCGAGGACAAGGTCGTCTGCCCGGTCTGCGGCGGCACCCGCCTGAACCCCCTGACGGCCTGCTTCCGCATCGACGGAAAGACGATTTCAGAGGTCGCCGCGATGGAAATGACTGCGCTGGCTCAGTGGCTCGACAGCCTCGACAAGGTCCTGGATGAGCGCGAAAAGCGCATCGCCCGCGACATCCTCAAGGAGCTGCGGGAGCGCGTCCGCTTCATGCTCGACGTCGGCCTGGACTATCTGTCGCTCGACCGCGCGACGGCTTCCCTTTCCGGCGGCGAGTCCCAGCGCATCCGATTGGCGACGCAGATCGGCTCGAAGCTCGTCAACGTGCTTTATATCCTCGACGAACCCTCCATCGGCCTCCACCAGAAGGACAACCGCAAGCTCATCGCCTCGCTGAAAAAGCTGCGCGACGAGGGCAATTCCGTGATGGTCGTAGAGCATGACGCCGAGACGATGACCAGCGCCGACTGGCTCGTCGACGTCGGTCCCGGTGCCGGCGAGAAAGGCGGCGAGATCGTCCTCAGCGCGCCCGTGGACCATCTTCTCCATGGGAAGGCCATCCCCCGGGACGTCAAGCCCCATACCGTCCTCGGCCCGTCCGTGACGCTGGACTACCTCCAGGGCCGCGCATCCATCCCCGTTCCGAAGACCCGCCGCCCCGGCAACGGCAAGTTCCTGCGCCTGCGCGGGGCCACCGGCAACAACCTCAAGAGCGTCGACGTGGACTTCCCCCTGGGCTGCCTCATCGGTGTCGCCGGCCTCTCCGGCAGCGGCAAGAGTTCGCTCGTCAACGAGACGCTGATGCCGATTCTCCGGGCCCAGTTCTACCGCTCGAAGCAGAAACCCCTGCCGTACACCGGCATCGAGGGCGTCGACGGCATCGACAAGCTCGTGGAGATCGACCAGGCCCCCATCGGGCGCACGCCCCGCAGCAACCCCGCCACCTTCACGGGCGTGTTCAACGACATCCGCACCCTCTTCGAGGAGACCCCTGACGCCAAGGTTCGCGGCTTCAAGTCCGGCCGCTTCTCCTTCAACGTCCCCGGAGGCCGCTGCGAGGCCTGCAAGGGTGCCGGCATCAAGGTCATCGAGATGAATTTCCTGCCGTCGGTCCATGTCCCCTGCGACGAATGCCGCGGCCGCCGCTACAAGGAAGACACCCTCGCGGTGCGCTACAAGGGCAAGAACATCAACGACGTGCTGGAAATGCCCATCGCCGAGGCCTACGAATTCTTCAAGCCCATCCCCAAGATCGCCGTCAAGCTCAAGGCCCTCGTCGACGTCGGCCTCGGCTATGTCCATCTCGGCCAGAGCGCCGTCACCCTTTCCGGCGGCGAATCCCAGCGCATGAAGCTTGCCGCGGAACTCTCCCGCACGAGTACCGGCAATACCTTATATCTATTGGACGAGCCCACCACCGGCCTCCACTTCGAGGACATCCGCGTGCTGCTCGACGTGCTGCAGCGCCTCGTTGACGCCGGCAACACGGTCATCATCATCGAGCACAACCTCGACGTCCTCAAATCGGTGGACTATCTGTTTGACATGGGCCCAGAAGGCGGCCGCAAGGGCGGTTTCATCGTCGCCGCCGGCACCCCGGAAGCCCTCGCCGCCGACCCCTCCTCCGTCACCGGCCCCTTCCTCCGCGAAGTCCTGTAGCCCCTGGCCCTCCGGTGCTGCGGAGGGACCATGCAAAACCGCCCTGCAAAGCGCTCGCTTCGCTCGGCTTTTTCGGGCCCCAGTCGGTCGCAAGCGACCTCCCCACCCTCTTACGTGGCCGAGGGTGGCCACGGGTTTTGCTATGGTCCCTCCTTCGCACCTCCGGGCGATCGGGCGTCTTCCGCACGTTTGCACGAAATCGGCCTTGCAGAGCTGTTTGACTGCAAACGCGAGGTGGTTTTCGGCGAAAAACGGCCTTTTCGGCTTCGCGTTTGCATGAAAACGGCTTTCCAGCGCATTCTAAGTGCAAACGCGCGACGGTCTATGGCCGGCCTAGACAGCGGGCAATCTGCTGTTCTGAGAGGTGGAATTCATAGTACAAGGTTCGGCTCAGACGCTGGCGCTGCGAATCACTTAACTGATACACGCTGCTGAGGCCCATCCCGGGCAGCAGATCCTTATCAATCAACCGGCAGACATCCAGGTCTTGCAGACGGTCCGGGCGGTAATTCCGCCCGTACTCGTTTTTCAGCATCTGTGCGATGTCCGCTTCGGCAAATCCCGGCTCGACATCCTGCAGCAGGATGGGTTTCCCGGTACCGTCTTTTTCTTGCTCCCGAACCCAGCTATCGTCCGTCAGCCGGTTCATTTGATACAGATAGTTTCTGGGAGATACATAAAAGTGCTCCAGCTGGCGGATTTCCATAAAGGAACTGCGAAGGAATATGCCGTTTTCATCCATCTGGTAGTGATCCGGAAACTCACTGTAACGGGGGAGAACTGATTGGATTTCTTCCCGTCGGGTAATGTGCGCCTGGGGAAGTTCAAACCCGAGTTCTTTCGCAAAAGCTTCCCGAACAGAGCAATACTCATAGCCAAAAGCTGTAGGGGCGGCGTTGTGATGCTGTCCATTGCGTAATACATAATTGTTGAGGGTAATCTGATGGTTTAAGCCATCGACTTTCAGAACAAATACATCGGGTTCGCCCATGCGGCCGTTCCTGCCATACTTCTTATTGAAATACTTGGTGTATGACATGCGCAGCGATGCTGCGTACGACTTGGGGTTTGATGTGAATGCGTTCTGATGGACATGCGTGGACATCTCCGCGGACGAAAGGACTTCCGCCTGATGCCCCCATGCCCGCAGCGCCGTCAGGTTGATGAACATTCCGTGATCCTCTTGGTCCCGGAACATCACTTCGTCGTGAGAGGTATAACAGATATGATAAGAATCTTTCATGGGCGCAAGATCGGAATTCTTATCCGTGTACCAAAAAAGTACACGGATAAATCTTAAAAATGCGTTTCTATGCTATTCTATTGGGTGTTTTTTTATTGACGATTATGCTTTTTTGCGGAAAAATGGGTATCTTCGCTACGGAATCAACTCGCCTCGTCATGAAAAAAGTGTATTTCGCCGGATCCATCCGTGGTGGCCGCGCCGATGCTGATCTATACAAACGCATTATTCAGTATATCCTGCAGCGGCATATCGTGTTGACGGAACACGTCGGCGACCTTTCTCTCAGCAAGACTGAAGGGTTGAAAGATCGCGATGTGGCTATTTATGAGCAGGATACGGCATGGCTTCGGGAATCGGATATCGTGATCGCAGAATGCACGACCCCCTCGCTCGGCGTCGGGTACGAACTGGCTTATGCAGAGAATCACAAAAAGCCTGTGCACATCTTCTACGACAAATCCAGAACTCATTTGTCCGCCATGCTTACCGGCGACAAGTATTTCCAGATTCATCCATACAAGTCCGAAGAAGAAATCTACCCGATTCTTGATTCTATCCTACAGTAGGCTTCTGCGCGTTTGCAGCTAAACCACGCTGGAAGGGCGTTTTCATGCAAACGCGAAGCCCAAAACGGCCATTTTCGCCAAAAACGCCAACGCGTTTGCAGTCAAACAGTCCTGCAAGGCCGATTTCGTGCAAACGCGCAGTAAAAGGTATCGTCATGCCCGACTCCGATCGGGCATCTTTTTATTCCGTCGGGAAGAGGCCGAAGAGCTCGGCGTCGATCTTGTCGGTGATGATCTGGAAGTCCTCGGGCTTGTTCTCGAACTTGATCGTGTCGACGTCGATGATCAGCAGGCGGTGCTTGTAGTCCTTGATCCAGGCCTCGTAGCGTTCATTGAGGCCGGTGATGTAGTCGATGCGGATCGAGCGTTCGTACTCGCGGCCGCGTTTCTGGATCTGTGCAATGAGGTTCGGGATGGAACTGCGCAGGTAGATCATGAGGTCCGGGGCTTTCACCAGGGACATCATCAGGTCGAACAGGTCGCTGTAGTTCTCGAAGTCGCGGGAGGACATCAGGCCCATGGCGTGGAGGTTCGGCGCGAAGATACGGGCGTCCTCGTAGATCGTGCGGTCCTGGATGATCACTTCCTTCTGCTTGGAAATCTCGACGACATCCTTGAAGCGCTTGTTGAGGAAGTAGACCTGGAGGTTGAAGGACCAGCGTTCCATGTCCTCGTAGAAGTCGGCGAGATAGGGGTTGAA
>CAMKRY010000028.1 GCA_946415345.1 uncultured Bacteroidales bacterium
AATTAGTACCATATTAGTACCATTTTTCTTGAGGCCCCCCAATAGAAGGGCGTAGAATGCCGATTTTCGAGGCGTCCTATGCTCCACAAAACGAAAGGACGGCTTGCAGCCGTCTTTTTTCGTTTTGTGGAGCATGCCCGTCTGCGACGGGCTGCTGCTCTAACCCCCACCGGCTACGCCGGAGCCCCCTGTCAGGGGGCATGCGCCCTCCACTTCGATCCGGGCGGTGCCTTCAGGGCATCGCATCGCTCCTCCCTTCCGGCACGCGCCTGAAGGCGCTATCGGCCCTTCGGGCCTCCAAATGCATAAAAATACAGGAGGTCAAGTGACCTCCTGTTAATGTTTGCCCCAAGACTACGTGGCGGAATTACTTCATGAGCGAGGGCCTCGCGGGCGGGGACTTTTGCGCGACTCGATTACCCATCCGTATCACGGTGTTACTGTCTCGCTGCAAAGGTAAGGACTTTTTTGATAACTGCAAAGAGAAATCCGTATTTACAGCACGAGGGGGCCCTGGCGGAGGTGGGGGGAGATGAGGGTGCCGGGGATGATGTGGCGGATGGCGTCGGCGACGGCGTTGAGTTTGGCCTGGTGGATGTAGTCGCTGCGGATGGCGAGGGAGATGGTGCGGCCGGGGACCGGGTCGACGATGGGACGGAGGCAGTGCTGCTGGCTGTACAAGATCAGGTCTGTATGGGTCTCGGGGATGATAGTGAGGCCGCCGTTGTCGTTGACGACCTGGATCAGGATGCCGACGCGGCCGCCCTCGAAGAAGCGGTCGTAGGTGAATCCATTATCTGAGGAATCCCCGGGAATCCATTGCCGCAGGCCGTCCCTGATGATCCAGATGGGCTGCTGGAACAGGCGCTCGTTCGTGATGCTGTCGAGGGAATAGGAGGGATTCTTCGGAGAGACGAAAGCGAGGAAGCGCTCATGATAGAGCGGAATCTCGAGTAAGTCGGGATCTTCCACCGGGCCGGCCAGGATGCCCATGTCCACTTCCGCTTTGCGGAGTTTGTCCTTGATGGTGCTGCTCAGCATCTCCTCCGCCTGGAGGGAGATGGAAGGAAAGTGCTCGCCGAAATACTTGAAAAGCCCGGGGGTCAGTACCGGTGAAACCGTGGAAACCAGCGCTATCTTGAGCGGCCCAGACAGCACTTCCTTCTCCGACCGGGTCATCTCCGTGATCTGCTCGACATTGAACAGGACGACCTTGGCGCGGTCTATGATTCTCCGGCCGATGGCTGTGGGCGCGATCGGGTGCGCGTCACGGTCAAAGAGGCGCACATCCAGTTCTTCTTCCAACTTCTTGACCATCAGGCTCAGGGTCGATTGCGTGAGTCCGCAAGCCTCCGCGGCTTTTCCGAAGTGTCTAAAGTCATCAATAGCAATAATATAGCGTAGCTGCTGGAGTGTCATGGTCGGCGTTTAATTGATTTTATCAATGCAAAGATAGAAATTTTTGTATTGATAAATGAACTTTTGGGAAATAACTTTGCCCCGTCATTCCGAAAAGACATGAACTGGAAGATCATTATATGGTATATAGGTGTCTCGCTGCTGCTTGTGGCGTCGCTGATGACCGTATCTGGAATTATCGCGTCATTCACGCCGGGTGACGAGAGCCAGGTGCCTCTTCTGTTTTCAGCATATCTGACGGCGACCGTCGGCCTGTTCCCCCTCATTTTCGTCCGGAAAGGACATCATAAGCTGAATTTCCGGGAAGGCAACTGTATCGTCGTGTGTGCATGGCTCTTCTCCTGCGTCTTCGGCATGTTCCCTTATTTATTCTATGGCGGCGAGTTTACGCTGGTCAACGCCCTCTTCGAGAGTGTCTCCGGCTTCACGACCACCGGTGCGTCCATCCTGAATGACATTGAGGCGCTTCCGCACGGCCTGCAGTTCTGGCGCATTTCGACGGCCTGGGTGGGCGGTGTCGGCATCGTTACGCTGTTCTCGATGCTGGCGATGCGCGCCGACAAATCCGCCTTGTCCGGCGCGGAAATATCCACCGTGGCACGGGATTCCGTCTCGCGAGAGAAAGGCGGGAGTTTCGCCAACCAGATGCTGATTATCTATATCGTCCTGACACTTACCTCCTTCCTTGCGCTCCGCCTGACGGGCTTGGACTGGTTCGACGCGATTACTGACTCCATGTCCGCCTGCAGCACCTGCGGATTCTGCACCCGGAACACCAGCATCGCCTTCTATGCCAATCCTGCTGCGGAGATTGTCCTGACCATCACCATGCTGGCGGCCGGCATCCATTTCGGCGTCCTGTTCCTGGCGGTCCTCGGAGGCAAGCCTAAATATATATGGAAGACGGAAGCTGTCAAGGCTTTCCTCTATCTGGGCGGCATCGCCATCGCCGTCGTCACGGCGGACCTGATGGTCAGCGGCGGTTATTCCTCCTTCGGCGCGGCGCTTCGGGACGCTTCGTTCCAGGTTGCTTCCATCTCGACGACCACCGGTTTCGCCACGCAGGACACGACGCTCTGGCCCCCGCTCAGCATGGCCATCCTCATCTTCTGCTCGTTCATCTGCGGCTGCTCCGGTTCCACCTCCGGCGGCATCAAGATGGACCGCGCCATCCTGGCCGCCAAAGGCGTCCGCCGCAAAGTCGCCCAGTCGCTCAGCCCCAACAGCATCCAGCATGTCCGCGTGGACGGCCGGATCCGCAACGACGAGCAGGTCAGCGACGCCTTCAGCTATATCTTCTGCTACCTGTTCATCATGGTCATTTTCGCGGCTATCAATATCGCCTTCGGCCTGGATTTCATCACGGGCGTGACCGCCTCCATCGCCAGCATCGGCAATGTCGGTCCCGGTTTCGGCGATGTCGGTTCCATGGCCAATTATGCTGACATCCCCGTCGCCCTGAAGTGTACCGGCATGACGGAAATGCTGATTGGCCGTCTGGAGATCTTCCCCATACTCTATTTGATCCAGTCCTTTCGGGGGGTAGAGTATTTCTCCAAGACCCGGATCCATACGCCGAAACAGGCAGGAGGCATGGCAACGGACCGGCTTTGACGCGGGATTTCGGTTTCTTTTATTATCTTTGTTCCGCTATGAAGGAAACCGTTTCTCTGGAAGACATACTGGCTGCGCGGGAAGCGCGGGTGCGGCGGCAGCAGGAGTTGCTGGCGGCCTGGCCTGATGCGGCGCTGCTGTGCCTGACGGTGGTTTTCCCGGGGCCGGTGAAGCGCGACAAGCGTTCGGTCCGCGTTGGGGAGGCCGGCGTTACGGCCGTTCGCGAGGCCTTTGCCACGTCCATCCTTTTCGAGGAAATCCGCGACCTGGAAACCGGCTTCGAGGCCTTTTTCGTCGTGGACGCATCCCCGCAGGAGGCCAAGCTCCGCGCCTGCGCCATCGAGGACACGCACCCCTGGGGTCGACTGATGGATATTGACGCTGTCGCTCCCGGCCCGCGCCCGCTGTCGCGGACCGAAATCGGCCTTCCCGAGCGGCGCTGCCTGCTTTGCGACCGCCCGGCGCGGGAATGCATGCGCGCCCGCACCCATACCCTGGCCGAACTCCTCTCGCGCATCGATGCGCTTCTTTCAAAAGAATGATTATCTTTGCGCCATGGCACAAGAGCAGGCATACATGTTTCCGACCTCGGTCAAGGAGGTGGAGCGGCTGGGATGGGACTATATCGACGTCATCCTCGTTACCGGCGACGCTTTTGTTGACCATCCGTCCTTCGGGACGGCGGTGATCGGCCGCTGGCTGCAGAAATGGGGCTACCGCGTGGCGGTGGTGCCGCAGCCGAACTGGCGCGATGACCTGCGGGATTTCCGCAAGCTGGGGGCGCCAAGGCTCTATTTCGGCGTCAACGCCGGGGCCATGGACTCGATGGTGAACCATTACACCGCCTCCAAGCGCCTGCGCCATGACGACGCCTACACCCCCGAGGGCAAGGCCGGCGCCCGTCCGGACTATGCCGTGACGGTCTATACGAAGATCCTCAAGCAGCTCTATCCCGACGTGCCGGTGGTCATCGGCGGCATCGAGGCGTCGCTGCGTCGCCTGACGCACTACGACTACTGGCAGGACTGCCTCAAGCCGTCGATCCTCGTCGACAGCGGCGCAGACTGGCTCTGCTACGGGATGGGGGAGCGGCCGATGATCGAGCTGACCCGCGGCATCGAAAAGGGATGGAACCAGCACCGGCTCGAGCAGATTCCGCAGCTGGCGTTTTTCCGCAAGGGCACCCCGAAGGCCGGCGAAGGGATTCTGATGCTGCACGGATTCGAGGAATGCGTCAAATCCAAACGCGCCTTCGCGGAGAATTTCCATGAGATCGAGACCCATGCCAACATGCTGCACCCGGACACCATCATCGAACCGGTCGGAGACGGCTATGTCCGCATCAATCCGCCCTTCCCGCCGGCGACGCAGGAGGAGATGGACTCTTTCTGGGACCTCCCGTTTACCAAGCTGCCGCACCCGCGCTACGCCGGCAAGCGAATCCCGGCCTACGACATGATCAAATTCAGCGTCTGCACGCACCGGGGCTGCTTCGGCGGGTGCAATTTCTGCACGATCGCGGCGCACCAGGGCAAGTTCATCACCTCCCGCAGCGAGAAATCCATCCTCCAGGAGGTCAAGGCACTGAATGACCTCCCGGGCTTCGCCGGCAACATTTCCGACGTCGGCGCCCCGACGGCGAACATGTACGGCATGCACGGGCGCGACGAAAGCCTCTGCGCCAAATGCCGCCGCCGCAGCTGCCTCTTCCCGGCCCCCTGCAAGAACCTCAATCGGGACCATACCCGCCTGCTGGACCTCTACCATAAAATCGACTCCACCAAGGGCATCCGCCACAGCTACATCGGCTCCGGCATCCGCTATGACCTCTTCCTCAGCGAGGACGGGTTCGTCGACGAGAGCTCCCGGCCGTACTTCCGCGAGCTGGTCCTGAAGCACACCTCCGGCCGCCTGAAAGTGGCCCCGGAGCACACCGAGGACCATGTCCTGCAGAAGATGGCCAAGCCTTCCTTCCGCCTTTTCGAGCGCCTGCGCCGGGAATTCGACGCCGTCAACCGCGAGGCGGGGACCCATGTCGGCCTGGTACCTTATTTTATATCGTCGCATCCGGGCTGTACCATGAAGGACATGCAGGCCCTGGCGAACCATCCGGCCCTTCGCGGCATCTGGATGGATCAGGTGCAGGATTTCACGCCGACGCCCATGACGACCTCCTCGGTGATGTTCTGGACGGGCCTCGATCCGAGGGACATGACACCGGTCTTCACGGAGCATGATCCGGAGAAGAAGCGCCTGCAGAAGTCCTTCTTCTTTGCCCATGCTTCCACAAAGGAAAAATTTTCCGATAAAAAGGTGAAAAATTCTTCCAATGTATATGGGAATTCAAAAAAATCCCTTAATATTGCACCTCGGAAAGGGAAACCGAAAAAGTAGTTTCCCCTTAATGAGTTGAAAAACCTATTCCTATGACCCCCGATAACAAGAAAAGACACGTAGTCAGCTATGAGAAGATGTCCCCGGAGCTATCCGCGGCCTTCCAGGAGAAGTATCCCAACGGTTTCAACGATTACCTGAACGACTTGGTCAAGTACCCCAAGCCCGACGGCACTTCTTTCTACGCTGTTACGATTGAGATTCCGGATGCGATCTATCTCGTGAAGATTAACGTCAAGATTGACGACCTCGAGGACATAGAGAAATGGCTCGACGGCGAGGAAGAGGCCGAGACCGAGGCCGTGGCCGGCGGCAGCGCCTCCTCCGAGGATTCCGGCGACAACACCCTCCCCGACGACAATATCGCCCAGTACTCCGACGCCTCGGAAGACGCAGGAGAATAGTGGACAATCCCGCAGCGAAATATCTTTGGGGCCCCTTCCGGAGCCTGACGCAGAAGAGGAACGAGCAGACAACCCTGCTCGTTCTCTCCATTGTGGTGGGTGTTCTCTGCGGCTTTGCGGCGGTCCTGCTCAAGCAGGCGATCCACTGGATCTACAGCGGCATCGTCCTTCGCAGCGTCGCGGCGACGGGCTTCCGCTGGCTCTATCTCATCTATCCCGGCGCCGGCATGCTCCTGTCGCTGCTGCTGGTGCGGTATCTGATCCGGGACAACATCGGCCATGGCGTCACGAAGGTGCTTGTCGCGGTCTCCAAGAATGAATCCAAGATCAAGAGCCACAACATGGTCTCTTCGCTGGCCACCAGTGCCCTGACCATCGGTTTCGGCGGCAGCGTCGGTGCCGAGGCCCCCATCGTCTATACGGGTGCAGCCATCGGTTCGAACCTGGGCCGCTATCTGGGCCTGAGCTACCGCAGCATGACGGTCCTGCTGGGCTGTGGCGCAGCCGGTGCCGTGGCGGGTATTTTCAACGCCCCGCTCGCCGGCGTGCTCTTCACGCTGGAGATCCTGCTGTTCAATCTCTCGATGACGCAGATCCTGCCGCTGCTGCTTTCGACGGTCTCGGCGACGCTGGTGTCCTACCTCTGCCTCGGGCAGACGGTCCAGTTCGCCTGCGCGCTGACGCCCTTCAGCATGCGGAATGTGCCGTTCTACCTCATCCTGGGCATCGTCTGCGGCCTCTGCTCGTGCTATTTCATCCGCATGACGCTGGCGCTCGAGGACCGCTTCGCCAGGATGCGCTCGCCCTATCTCCGCTGGCTGCTCTGCGCAGCGGCGCTGGGTCTGCTGATCTACCTTTTCCCGCCGCTCTACGGCGAGGGCTATGGCGACCTGATTCCGCTGCTCAACGGCATCATTCCCGACATCGATTCGCCGCTCGGCTTTTTCATGGAGCGGCCGTGGACGATTCCGCTGTTCTTCCTTCTCATCGTGCTGCTGAAGGTCTTCGCCATGACTTTCACCAACGCCGGCGGGGGAGTGGGCGGTACCTTCGGTCCCACGCTTTTCATCGGCGCCATGACCGGTTACGTCGTGTCCATGTCCCTCAATCTCATCGCGCCGGACCTGGTGCCGACCCCGAATTTCGTCCTCGTCGGCATGGCGGGTCTCATGGCCGGCGTCATGCAGGCCCCGATGACGGGTATCTTCCTCATCGCGGAGATTACCGGCGGCTACCAGCTCCTGATTCCGCTCATTTTCACCGCTGCCATCTCCTACGGCACCGTCCGCCTCTTCGAGAAATACTCCATCTACACCAAGCGTATCGCCCAGACCGGTGAACTCCTGACCCATGACAGCGACCAGGCCGTGCTGACGCTCATGAAGACCTCCAGCCTCATCGAGACCGACTTCGTCCCCGTCATCATCGACGCCCCGCTGTCGGCGCTGGTCCATGCCGTGTCCTCTTCGACCCGCAACATTTTCCCGGTGCTGGATGCCAAGGGCCGCTTCCAGGGCTACGTCCCGCTGGAGAACATCCGCAAGGAGATGTTCGATCCGTCGCTGTATGAGACCAAGCACGTCTATAATTATATGTATTCCGCGCCGGAGTATGTCTATGAAGACGAGCCGATGGATTCCGTGATGCGGAAATTCGAAAAGACGGGCGCCTGGAACCTTCCTGTCATCAAGCAGGACCGCAGTTATCTCGGCTTCGTCTCCAAGTCCAAGATCTTCTCAGCCTACCGCAGCGAACTGCGAGATTTCTCCCAGGAATAGCGATATTTGATAAATTTATAAGCAGTTTGCGAAAAATTGCTTATATTTGTTCGCTAACCACATTTCGAAGAGAGAAAATGAAACTGGATATCAAGAAGATGGGAGTTTACCTCCTTTCCCTGCTTGTGATGTGCCTGTGGGGTATGTCCCTCATCTGGACCGACCGCCTCAAACCCTTCCGCATCCCGCCGGAGTACTTCCTGACATTCAGAATCTTTGTCGCCGGCTGCCTCCTGCTGGTGTTCAACTGGATCACCAAAGAGTCCATGCGGATCCGCTCCTGGCGCGACTTCCGCCTCTTCCTGCTGATCAGTCTCTTCGAGCCGCTGATCTATTTCCTCGCCGAGACCTACGGCCTCTTCCTCGTCGATTCGCCGTCCATTTCCGCCCTCGTGCTGGGCCTCAATCCCGTTTTTGCCCTGTTCTTCGGCATCCTGTTCTTCCGCGAGAAGATCCGATTGATTAATGTGATAGGCCTTGTGCTGACCATCTGCGGCCTTGCCTTCGTCGTGCTTCTGGGAGCCGACAGCGGCGATTCCGGCTGTGAGAATCAGTATTACTTCCTCGGCATCATGGTCCTTCTGATCGCGGTGCTCTCCGAGGTGTCTTACGCCAGCATGACCAAGCGGCTCGCCACGGGCGGCACCGATACGGCCAATGAAAAGGCCAGCTACGCCCCGAGCGTCATCGTCATGTACCAGTTCCTGATCGGTACGGTCTATATGATCCCGATGTTCCTGCTCCGCCACGAGAATCCGGGCATGGCGACGGACGTGCCTTATCTGGTTACCTTCGACCCGGAGGTCTATCTGTCCTGGGACGTGCTCTATCCGCTGCTGTCCCTGGCCGTGATCTGCAGCTGCCTCTGCTTCTCGCTCTGGGCCTTCTGCATCAAGCATCTGGGCGTTGCCCGCAGCGGCAATTTCATCGCCATCACGCCGGTTTTCACCGCGCTCCTTTGCTGGGTGCTCGGCCGTGAGGTCCTGACGATCGAGCAATGGCTCGGCATCGCCCTCTCCATCTTCGGCCTCGTCCTGACGCAGCACACCGGCCACCTCCGCATCCGCCGCCTCTTCCTCAAGCGCCGCTTTATCCGGTAGTTTTGTACTCCGGCGCTGCGGACAAATTACCGTTCTACGCAATTGCTTGGTAATCAGATATTTATGTAAAGTACTATGGGTATTTTTACCCATAGTACTTTGCGTAATAGAGTGATTGTCAATCACTTCCATAGAACGCACCCAATGCCCGAAAATAATTGTTATCTTTGTAAGCGACAAACGGATTTGCTATGAAACAGCTCTATATAGACGCCATTGCCGAAAAGGCCGGCGCGAAGCCCTGGCAGGTCGAGAACTGCATCGACCTTTTCGCCGAGGGCGGCACGATTCCCTTCATCAGCCGCTACCGCAAGGAGAAAACCGGCGGCCTCGACGATGTCGCCGTGGCCGATATCCGCCACTGGATGGAGGTCTACGACGAGATGGAAAAACGTAAGACTACCATCCTCGGGACCATTTCCGAAGCGGGCAAGCTGACGCCGGAGCTGCAGCGGCAGATCGAGCAGTGCCTCGTCGCCAGCGAGCTGGAGGACCTCTATCTCCCGTACCGGCCGAAGCGGAAAACCCGCGCCACCATCGCCGCTGCCAAGGGCCTGGAGCCGCTGGCGGACCAACTGTGGACCCTGCAGGCGCGCCGCCCGGCCGAGGCCGCGAAAGCCTTTATCAACGCCGACGTGCCCACCGTCGAAGATGCCCTCGCCGGTGCACGGGACATCATCGCCGAGCGCATCGCCGAGACGGCCCCGATCCGCGAACACCAGCGCGAGGCTTTCCGCCAGCGCCGCATCGTCTCCAAGGCCACGAAGGCCGCCCAGACCCCTGAGGGCGCGAAATACCGCAGCTACTTCGACTGGAACTACCCGATCGCCCGCATCCCGTCCCATAACCTGCTGGCACTCCTTCGCGCCGAGAACGAAGGCTTCGTCACGACCCGCATCGACGCCGACCCGGAGCGCAGCGACGCCAAGATCTACTACGATTTCTGCAAGGAGCACGGCTATCCGGCTTCCAAGGAACTGGAAGGCGAAATCCGCTCAGCCATTGACGATTCCTTCAAGCGCCTCATCGCCCCGTCCATCGAGGGCGAAGTGATCCGCGAGGCCAAGGAAAAGGCCGACGTCGCCTCCATCGCCGTCTTCGGCGAGAACCTGCGCCAGCTCCTGCTGGCCGCCCCGGTCGGCGAGAAGCGCGTGCTAGCTATCGACCCGGGCTTCCGCACCGGCTGCAAGGTCGTCTGCCTCGACGCCCAGGGCCGCCTGCTGCACCACAGCGTCATTTTCCCGCATCCGCCGCTCTCCAAAAAGGTCCAGGCCATCACCGAAATCGCCGACCTGGTGGAGCGGTATAATATTGATGTCATCGCCATCGGCGACGGCACCGCCGGCCGCGAGACGGAGGATTTCGTCCGCCGTGTCGGACTGCCGGAAAGCGTCCGCATCTTCTCCGTCAGCGAGGATGGCGCCAGCGTCTATTCCGCCTCTGAAACGGGCCGCGAGGAGTTCCCGGACGAGGATGTGACCGTTCGCGGCGCGGTTTCCATCGGCCGCCGGCTCATGGATCCGCTCGCGGAGCTCGTCAAGATCGACCCGAAATCGCTCGGCATCGGCCAGTACCAGCACGATGTCGACCAGGGGCTGCTGCGGGAGAAGCTCGATTTCACCGTGGAGGCCTGCGTGAACCGCGTCGGCGTCAATCTCAACACCGCCAGCCCGTGGCTGCTGCGCTATGTCGCCGGCATCGGTCCGGTGCTCGCCGCGAACATCGTCCAATACCGGGAGGAGAACGGCCCCTTTGCCGCCCGCGCCGACCTGCTGAAGGTCCCGCGCCTCGGCGCCAAGGCCTACGAGCAGTGCGCCGGCTTCCTCCGCATCCGCGGCGCCGCGAACCCGCTGGACAACAGCGCCGTCCATCCGGAGCGTTATGCCTTGGTCGGGCAGATGGCCAAGGATCTCGGCGTGGCCGTGAAGGAACTCGTCGGCAACGAGGCGCTCATCGGGAAGATCGACCCGCAGCGCTATGTCGGCGGCGACGCCGGCCTGCCGACCATCCAGGACATCCTGAAGGAACTCGCCAAACCGGGCCTCGACCCCCGCACCAGTGCTCAGGAGTTCGCTTTTTCGGAGGAAATCCATGAAATCGAGGACGTTCGGGAGGGCATGGAACTGCCCGGCATCGTCACGAATATCACCGCCTTCGGCGCCTTCGTCGACATCGGCATCCACGAGGACGGTCTCATCCATGTCTCCCAGCTCGGCCGCCGCGGCACCGACCCGTCCAGCGTCCTGAAACTGCGCCAGCAGGTGCGCGTCCAGGTCCTCAGCGTCGACCTCGACCGGCGGCGGATCGGATTACGGCTCCTGAATCCTTGCAAAGACGGCAAATAATGCCTAACTTAGCCTTCCTGAATAACCGAAACATTAGATATGAACTTCCGCAAAGCATTCCTTCTCCTGGCCCTGACGGCGACAACGGCCCTCAGCGCGCAGGAAACCCCTTCCTGGATCCGCCGCAACGCCATTTCGCCGGACGGCAATACCCTCGCCTTCTCCTACAAGGGAGACATCTGGACGGTTCCCGTCGCGGGTGGTGAAGCGAAGCAGCTGACCTCCAACAAGGCCTATGAGTCCGACCCGATGTGGGCCCCGGACGGTCAGACGCTCGTTTTCACTTCCTGGCGTGAGGACAGCCGCGACATCTACGCCATGCCCGCCAAGGGGGGCGCGCTGAAACGCCTGACGGACCTTCCGGGCAGCGAAGTGCCCCTCGCGGTCACTGCTGACGGTACGGTCTATTTCGGCTGGAGCAACTCCAGTTTTGTCAGCGGCTCCTTCGCCGATTTCCCGGGCGACCAGCAGGTCTGGACGACCACCCTTCAGGGCGCGGCTCCGAAGCTTTTCTCGCAGATCACCCTGTCCGAGATCAGCATCAACGCCGCCGGCAAGATCCTCTACGAGGACTACAAGGGCTATGAGGATCCGCTGCGCAAGCACCATACCTCCTCCGTGACCCGCGACATCTGGCTGCTGGAGGGCGGTCGGTACACGAAACTCAGCACCTACGAGGGCGAGGACCGCAATCCGGTTTTCGCCGCCGACGGCAATACCTTCTACTTCCTCAGTGAGCAGGACGGCAAGACGTCCAATGTCTACCGCAGCTCCCTCTCCAACCCGAAAGAGCAGGTCCAGCTGACGACCTACGACAAAAACCCTGTCCGCTTCCTCTCCGTAGCGCAGGATGGCACCCTCGCCTTCTCCTACAATGGTGACCTCTATACGATGAAGGAGGGTTCCGCGCCGCAGAAGGTCGCCATCACCCTCCATCGCGACGAGGACCAGAAAGACATCAACCGCCTCTCCCTCAAGGCCGCTTCTTCCATCGCCGTTTCCCCGAACGGGAAGGAGGTCGCTGTCGTGATCCGCGGCGACGTCTTCGTCACCTCCGTCGATTACGCTACGACCCGCCGCATCACCAACACCCCCGAGCAGGAGAGGGGAGTCTGCTTCGGCAAGGACGGTCGCGAACTCTACTATGCCTCCGAGCGCAATGGCTGCTGGAGCATCTACTGCATGAAACTCGACGACAAGGACGAGAGTCTCTTCACCTATGCCGTCAAGCTCAAGGAAGAGCGCATCAGCCCCGAGGGCGAAACCTGCTTCCAGATGGAGGTCTCTCCGGACGGCAAGAGCATCGCCTATCTCCGCGACCGCACGGAACTTGTGGTCCAGAAACTCGGTTCCAGCAAGGTCAAGTCCCTCCACAAGGGCGTCAACTATTCCTATTCCGACGGCGACCAGCACTTCGCCTGGAGCCCCGACAGCCGCTATATCCTCTGCAACTGGCAGGCGGACGGCGGATGGAATAATGAAGATATCGCCATGATCGACGTCGAGGACGGGACCATCACCAACCTCACCCAGAGCGGCTACTCCGACGGCGACTTCCGCTGGGCCCTCGGCGGCAAGGCCATGACCTTCGAGTCCGACAAGAACGGCTACCGCAGCCACGGCAGCTGGGGTGCCGAGACCGACGTCTATGTGATGTTCTTCGACGGCAAGGCCTACACCGAATTTGGCCGGAGCAAGGAGCAGAAAGATATTGACAAGATGCTCCTCGGCGAGAAGAAGGCCGCCAAGGAGGAGAAGAAGGCTGAAAAGGACTCCCTCGACAAGGACAGGAAGCCCGAGAAACTCCATCCCGAGCTCGACGCCCGCGAGGATCGTATCATCCGCCTGACCCGTTCCTCCAACGCCCTGGGCGACCACTATCTGACGGAGGACGGCAGCAAGTTCTACTTCACCCAGCGGCTCGAAAAGGGCTTCGACCTGTGCTGCCGCGACATGGAGAAGGGCGACATCACCGTGGTCAAGAAGAACGTCATGGGCCGGTTCTACCCGACCGCTGACGGCAAATACATCTTCGTCTATTCCGGCGGCAGCATCACCCGCATCACCCTCGCCGGCAACAAGAGCGACAATGTCGCCTTCACGGGCGAATACGAATTCAAGCCCCAGGAGGAGCGCGCCTACATGTTCGAGCACTGCTGGAAGCAGGTCAAGGAGAAGTTCTATGTCCCTGACCTCCACGGCGTCGACTGGGACTACTACCACGACAACTACGCGCAGTTCCTGCCCTATATCAACAATTACTTCGACTTCCAGGATCTCCTGAGCGAGATGCTCGGCGAACTGAACGGCTCCCACACGGGCGGCCGCTACCGTGCGCAGTCCGGCCGCAACCTCGGTTGGCTCGGCGCCATCTATGATGCCGACTACACCGGCGACGGCCTCCGGATCAAGGAGGTCCTTCCCGGCGGTGTCCTTTCCAATACCGACGCTGAGATCAAGGCCGGGGACACCATCGTCGCCATCGAGGGGCACGACCTCAAGGCCGGCGAGAATCCGCTGAAGTACCTCTACGAGACGGCCGGCAAGAAGATCGTCCTCCACATCAAGGTCGGCGGCAAGGTGAAGGAATACATCGTCACGCCCGCACAGAGCGATTCCAAGGCCCTCTATCGCCGCTGGGTCCGTCAGCGTGAGGAGATGGTCGCAAAGCTCTCCGGTGGCCGCATCGGCTATGTCCATGTCGAGGGCATGGATTCCCCGAGCTTCCGCGAGATGTACTCCAAGGCGCTCGGCAAATACCGTAGCTGCGAGGCCCTCATCGTCGATGTGCGCCACAACGGCGGCGGTTGGCTTCATGACGACCTCGTCACCTTCCTCGGCGGCAAGGAATACTGCCTCTTCACTCCGCGTGGACAGTATATCGGCCACGAGCCGTTCAACAAGTGGACGAAACCGAGCTGCGTGCTCGTCAATGAGGACTGCTACTCCGATGCTTCCGGCTTCCCGTACGCCTACCGCAGCCTTGGCCTCGGCAAGCTCATCGGCGCCCCCGTGCCCGGCACCATGACCGCCGTCTGGTGGGAGAACCAGATCAACTCCTTCATCGTCTTCGGTATCCCGCAGGTGGGTAACTGGGGCGTGGCGGACCAGTGCTACATCGAGAACCACCAGATCGAGCCCGATATCCTCGTGTACAACGATCCCGCTTCCGTCCTCTCCGGCAAGGACCTCCAGCTCGAGGCCGCCGTCGCGGAAATGCTTAAAGAAATCGACAGTAAGAAATAATGGACAAGAAAATTGTCATCATTCCGACCTACAACGAGAAGGAGAACATCGAGGCGATCCTCCGCAAGGTGTTCTCCCTCGTTGGGAACTATCACGTTTTAGTTATCGACGACGGCTCGCCGGACGGGACCGCCGCTATCGTGAAGGGTCTCCAGGAAGAGTACCCTGAGCGGCTCCATCTGCTGGAGCGTGAAGGTAAGCTCGGCCTCGGCACGGCCTATCTAACGGGCTTCAAATGGTGCCTGGAGCGCGGCTACGACTACATTTTCGAGATGGACGCGGACTTTTCGCACAATCCCGACGACCTGCTGCGGCTCTACGACGCCTGCGCTGCGGACGGGGCGGACCTCGCCATCGGCTCGCGCTACTGCCACGGCGTCAGCGTCGTCGACTGGCCGCTCGGCCGCATCGTCATGTCCTACTATGCATCGAAGTATGTCCGCATGGTGCTGGGCCTCAAGGTCAAGGACACGACCGCCGGCTTCGTCTGCTACAGCCGCAAGGTGCTGGAGGCGATTGATCTGGACAAAGTGAAGATGCATGGCTACGGCTTCCAGATCGAGATGAAATATACCGCCTCGCGCCTCAAGTTCCGTCTGCAGGAAGTCCCCATCATCTTCATCAACCGCCAGAAAGGCACCTCCAAGATGTCCGGCGGCATCTTCTCCGAAGCCCTCCTCGGTGTCATTCGCCTGAAGTTCCGAAGAATTAGAAAGAAACAGTAAACGTCATGCCACGGCTTTGTCCGTGGCATCTTTTTTCGTCATGCCCGACTTGATCGGGCATCTGTCCTCCGGCGCTGTGGCGTCCTGATGTTGCTGCTGCAGTGCGGACTCGAAAGTGCGAAAACGGAGCGGCACCGGGGGCTTGACGAGCAACTTCTCCTTTTAGTCCCGCTGCGCGGGCCTAACGTCGGCGGACAGTGCTCGTCATGCCGCTTCGCGTCACCGCCCCCTGCACGGGGCCCCCGCACATTTCCGTTTTCGCACACGAGCCCGCACCGCAGCAGCAACGGGCCGCCTTCGCACCTTCGGACATCTGAAGCGTGGCTACCCTCCCAAAAAATGGGGAGGGAAGACACGAAAACCCCGCAAAAGTGTGCCTTCCCTCCCGCCTTTTCAGGAGGGTAGCCACACTTATTCATGCTTCCAGATCCCCGGAAGCGACAGAGGCGCAGTTCCACTTGACAGAGATTCTATCCAATGCGGAACTGGTAAAACAATTACCGCTGAAAGCAGGTAACAAAAACCAGAAAGCGTTTTCCAAGATGTATCACCTTCAATGGAGACAAAGTAGAGAGTTGATTGGCTATCAACAATCAAAAGGCGAACACGTTCTTTACTATATCAGCGGTGGACAAAAAAAGTAAAAGCCGCTTGGTGGCGACTTTTCAGTGAGGCTCGGATCAAGTTTCCTTGAGAGGGTTGTCATCCCTTCAAACGAAGTTCCTCTACGACGAATCCAATCGCAAAGGTAATGCTTTTTCTTGAATCTGCAATTATTTTCGTAACTTGCAGCAGAAAACAAATAACATAGAAATGATAGACGCATACGTTCTGCAGCCCAAACAGGCGGAAGTTCTGGAGAAAGAGCCTCTGGTCCAAAGCGTTACGGTATTGAAAGACTCTTTCAATAAGACAGAAACGATTCGACAGGCGGCCGCTAATGCCCGGGAAGAGTATACATTATTATACACCAAGTCCACCGACCTTCGTCTTGTCCACTATGCGCTGGAGCGTCTGGTGCAGCTCGCATCGGACAGCGGCGCTTCTTTCCTCTACGCCGACCATTTCCGCGAGAAAAACGGCGTCGTGGAGCCCCATCCCGTCATCGACTGCCAGCTCGGCTCGGTCCGGGACGATTTCGATTTCGGCGGTTTGCTCCTTGTCCGGACGGATGCGCTGAAAGCCGCCGCCGCGGCCATGGACACCGACTATCAGTATGCCGGCCTCTACGACCTTCGCCTGCGGCTGTCGCAGCAGCGGCTTCCGGAGCATGTCGGCGAGTTCCTATATTATGAGATCGAGACCGACCTCCGCACTTCCGGCGAGAAGCAGTTCGACTATGTCGACCCGAAGAACCGCGGCGTGCAGGTGGAGATGGAACAGGCCGTGACGGCCCACCTCAAGGCCATCGGGGCCTATCTCGCCCCCGGCGCCTTCCTCTCCGTCGACCTCACCCTCGGCAAGTTCCCGGTCGAGGCTTCGGTCGTGATTCCGTGCAAGAACCGCGTCCGCACGATCGCCGACGCCATCCAGTCCGCGCTGAACCAGAAAACGGACTTCCCCTACAACGTCATCGTCGTCGACGACAATTCCACCGACGGGACGGTCGACGTGATCAAGTCCTTCGCGGACAACCCCAAGCTCGTCTACATCGCCCAGGACCCGACCTGGCACGGCATCGGCGGCAACTGGAACGCCGCGCTCCACCATCCCCAGTGCGGCCGCTTCGCCCTCCAGCTTGATTCCGACGACAAATACCACGACGAGACCACCGTCCAGCAGTTCGTGGACGCTTTCCGGACGCAGCGCTGCGCCATGGTCGTCGGCTGCTATGAGATGACCGACCTCGCCGGCAATCCGCTGCCACCGTACGTCATCGAGCACCGCGAATGGACCCCGGAAAACGGCCGTAACAACGCCCTCCGCGTCAATGGCCTCGGTGCCCCGAGAGGCTTCTGGGTGCCGCTGCTGCGCGAATTGAACTTCCCGACCACCAAATACGGCGAAGACTACGCCGTCGGCCTCCGCATCAGCCGCGAGTACCAGATCGGCCGCGTCTGGAACGTCCTCTACACCTGCCGCCGCTGGGAAGACAATTCCGACGGCAACCTCAGCGTCGACAAAGTCAACGCCAACAACCTCTACAAAGACCGCATCCGCACCTGGGAGATCCAGGCCCGCATCGGAATGAACAGCGGTGAGTAGATAATCTTTTGCAGATTCAAGAAAAAGCGTTACCTTTGCATTAGTAAATAATGATCTAGCCGCGCAAGCGGAATTGAAGCTATCATTTTAAAGGCATTTCAGCCCTCACTGAAATGCCTTTTCCATACCAAGACAGCTACAACAAAGGGGCCGATGGGGTACTGCTGCATCCTCCTGACGATCTTTTACAAGCTTCAATTATCATTTTTATGAAAAGATCCGTTCACATGACGGTGAGCTTGTGCTTAGAGTTCAAGGCTCCCAAACTTGTCAAGGTTAAGGCGCATTTCCGCAGAATCCATGGCAAGGTCGTGATTGTCCGCTCATACTACCGTTGCGTTGAGGGACGCTTGGTAGACTGGGTACGATAATCCTATTAGAGATCCTGATTCGACCAAAGGCCCTAAGGGGAGAGCTTCGGCTCTCCCTTTTGCAATTACAGAGGCGTAATAATCTACAGAAATAAAGAAGTCAGCGCCGGGTCGCGGAAGTCGCGGACGGTGAGGTCGGCGAGAGCGTGGACGGTGTCGTAGGGGAGGGTGGTGACGAGGCCGACGACGAAGGCGCCGGCGCCGCGGCCGGACTGGATGCCGGTGCGACTGTCTTCGAAGACGATGCAGTCGGCAGGGGAAACGCCGAGGCGCGCCGCGGCCTTGAGGTAGCAGTCGGGGTCGGGCTTGCTGGCGCGGAAATCTTCGGAGGTGAGGATGGCGTCGAAACGGGGTGCGAAGCCGGGATGGGACCGGTAGACCTGCTCCATCTTGATGCGGTTGCTGCTGGTGACGACGGCCGAGCGGATGCCGCGGCGGCGAAGGCCGTCCAGATAGGCCTCGAAGCCGGGAATGTAGGGAAAGTCCATGCCTGCCTCGAACTCGTTGAGGCAGCGGACGAGCTCCTCGCGGTCCTTTTCGTAGGGGCCGGAGAACCAGTTGTCCAGGGTGGAGACGAGCGTCGTGCCCTTGATTTTCTGCACCATTTCCGGCGCGTCGGGCCGGAAACGCGCCGCCATCCTCTCCCAGAACCGGTCGTACTGCGGTTCTGTGTCGAAGATCACTCCATCGAGGTCAAAAAGGGCGGCTTGAAAGGTCATAACTGTTTCGTTCTGTTTCGAAAGATAAGAAAAAAATGCGGTATTTCCAGCTGCTGAAAAAAATGTTGAAAACTTTTTTAAAAACTTTTGTTTTCTATAAATAGAAAGGTTATCTTTGCGGCTTGGAGGAGTGGAATCGTTTTTAGCAGTAAGATAAGTGTGGTTGCGGGCCTTTAGGTCCAAGCTAAGTGCGGTTTGTGCTCCGCCGCTGGCAGAATATTAACCAATAAACAACAATACGTTATGACACAAAAACAATTCTATCAATCTCCCTCCGCGGAGCTCCTCGTGGTACGATTCGAGGAGAACATCATGTCTGGTCCTGGATCAGGTTACAACAACTCCGGTAATGCGGGGAATGTCATGA
>CAMKRY010000029.1 GCA_946415345.1 uncultured Bacteroidales bacterium
AGTTCTCCGTAGCGGGGTCAATCTCTATGCCGTAACCGGTGAAAGAAGAGCCCTCCGGCGTCCAGGAATCTACCGTGAGCCAGATGGAGTCGCTACCCCATCCGTAAGCGGGATCATTCTCGACCAGAATAAAATCGGCGGAACTGTTTTCCATCGAAAGAGAGAATGAAGAGTACCCGGGGCCGTTGTAGAGGGTAATGTAATCAGTCATATCCGTTCCTGCGTAACCGAAGGTCAGTTTCACCTGCTCGTTCTCGGCCGACTTGACGGCGGTGAGTTTCTGCGTGGAAGCATCCCAGCTGAACCATTCGCCGGGATTGCCGCCCCGGGTCTGGCTGTCCAGGGTCACCTTGCTCCAGTCGAAGCTGGCGCCTGCCGTCCAGCTGGCCGTGAGGGTGATGGACTTGCCGGGGGCTACCCAGTTGTCGGGATAATCCAGACTGAAATAATCAAGATCGGCTACAAGTTCGCTCAGCGTGGCGTTGATGCAGATGGTGTATTCATCGCCGTCGGGGACATAATCCTCCTTCTCCTGGTCCCAGATCCAGTTCTCGAAGACGAAGACGGCCAGGAATTGATACTGACCGGAGTAGGCCTTTGTGCCACTCTTTTCCTTGAGGTAGAACTGGCTGCTGCCGTCGAGCTTGACGTTGCCGCCCTGGCCCATGTGGGCGTCGAGCATGTTGTCCCCGCCCATCCGCATGGTTCCCAGCTTGGCTCCGGCCCACGGATACTTGTCGCAGAACTCCTGATTGATGGTGGTGAGCTTGTTGGCGACCTCCAGGGGGATCTCTCCACTGAGCCAGCCCATCGTTATCTGTTCCGGGTCTTCGTCCATACACTCTACGTGGATGCACTTTTTGGTACCGTCCATCCAACTGGGGCCCTCATACCATTGGGAGTACTCCTGCGGAAGCTCGAAGACCATTACCTCGCCACCCTTCTTCTGGATAGAATAGGTGTTGTCCTTCAATTTTTCGGCCTTTTCAATGACGGTTCCGCCACCCGGCTCCTCGGCATCCAGGGGCAGGATAGTAGCCGTTGCGGTGGCCAGGGTGCCCTGCTGGAACAGGCCGTCATCCTTGTTCTCGTGAACCTTGATGATCGTTCCTTTGACGGTACCGCCGGTAAAAGACTGCGGATCCGGCGTGGTGAAGACCACGGTGACCGTTCCGTTGCCGTCCGTAGTAGCCGAGGTGGGGCTCACAGAACCGCCGGCAGCCTCGAAGGTGATGGTGGCCGTGTATTTGCTGACGTCCCGGACCTGGCCGGCTGGATCCTTGAGGTCGAAGGTGAACGTGACGGCGGCGGTGCCGTCCCTGGCGATTTTCTGGGAGCCGGGCGTAGCGGTGAGGCCGGCCTGATGACTGCCGCCGATCAACTGGCCGCCTTCGTACTCATTTTCGGTACAAGACACAAACAGCCCGGCCGTCAGGGCCAGAGCAGGAATGAATTTCAACAGTTTCATATGCAGAAGTATTGGTTTATCGGATAAACTTTTGCAAAACTAATTAAAGTTTATAAAATAAACAATACTGTTTCGTGAGGAATTCGAACCCACCTATAGCATACGGCCGAGGAGGAGGCCGAAACGCAGATAAGGGGCGGGGCGGTAACTGACGAAAACCTGGGCCTTTGCAGTACAGAATACAGCAAAAGCAGCGGCCAGGGTAATGAACAGTCTTTTCACTTTATCTACCGGACGATGTATTTCTTTATTATTTCCGTTTCAGGTAACGCACTTCTCCATCGGAAAAGGACCATTCCATTTTGTCTTTGGAAGAATCCAGGCGGGCTTTGACCGCGAGTCGTTCTCCCTGGTCTGCATGCGACCGGTAATAGTCCAACATTCTCTCCTTATAACTATTCAACCAATCTTTCAGGGCTTCCTCCCCGTTCTCCTCGACCACAAGGCCGCCTGAATCCACCAGGACATCAGTCGTAGTGTAATCGGGAGTCAGGATCAGGGAATCCTTTTGCAAAGCCCAGGTCCCTTTATACGAGGTCCGTAAAGTATAGTTACCGGACCAATACGGCGTCTTTGTGTAAGAAGAAGTCCCCTCGTTCGTAAAGGTATAACTGTTATCAGAACGGAAATCATATTCCGTGCTTTGATCTTTTGAAACAAACAGCCAGTGCCCGGGAAGAGCGGCCTTGGTCAGGGCAATGCCATTGTTGTTCAGGCTGTTGACATAGTCCTCCATTTCCCGGTCCGTAATGCCCATGATGAATTTATTCTCTTCGTTGAGCAGGGTGAACTTGTCTATATATTCAGTCAGGGTTGATAATCTGGCATGGGAGACATTAATATAATAGGCCACTCGTCTCTCATGCAATTTATCCCTCAGGAACGCCCAGATTTTTTCATAATACTCTTCCTCCGAATTCCAGCCGCCGTTTATAACAACCTGCGTGGACTCTTCTTCCGGTATGGGCGCACGAAACCACTCCAAGGTGTTGGCCATCTCAAGAAAGCACTGCCGTTCATAGAAAATTTCCTGCACGTTGTCTATGAACTTCATATTATCCAGGTTTTGCCAGGTATCAGCGTCGCTGTTGAAAATCTGCTCCTTGGAAGTGTCGAAGTGATACTCGGCCTTCCTTCTGACCAGAAGATCCAGTACATTCAACAGGGTGTCACCCGGAATGGGTTCCACCTGATCCTTACGCTCCAGCGCATACAGCAGGAGGGCCTTTCCATTCTCCTCCTTTTCTTTCCAGGATTTGAAAATATCGATGGTGTTGTCGATGTCGTGGATGACCATGATGGCCGTGAGCCGCTGGGCCTTCTCCTTGTTGCGCTTGTCAATCATTCCGCTTACGACGAAGGTGAGCGCCACGCCGATGGCGGTTCCCAGAACGGTAATGATAAACTGCTGCCAGTCTATCCTTCTGCGGGTCTTCGTTTTTTTCTGTTCCATACTGTCAGATGTAACTCATGCTTCTGCAACAAAGATAACACTTTTCACTGACAGTATAACGAACAGTCCTGCCATCATCATCAAGGCTAAAAGAAGTTTTCTCATATAAAAACGGTTTTACGCTTAAATCCGCCGAACCGTCAATCCTGCGTCAACTGCGGAACAAAACGGCAAAAAGACGAAGAATCAACCTTATTATATTTTTATTATATTTGCAGCGAATATAACCAAAAATTTGGACAATAGCCGCGTAGATACCCGGTTTTCCAAATGCAAAATTTTTGCTGATTTGTTAAAAATAATTTTGCATTTAGAAAAAAATCCGTATCTTTGCGGCAGAACAACACTACTATGACCATGTTGAGCCGCAGAATCACCCTCATCTCCGCGACCCTTTTCGCGCTGACCGCCTGTGTCAGCGTGGAAGATATTACCGAATCTGCCTCCAGAACGCAGCAGAAGATGAACTTCGACATCACGGTTACGCGTGACGGCGAAGTGATTGCCGCCGAACGTTACGGCGTCATGACAAAAGCAGCTTCCGCCGAGGTATTCGAACAATATGCGACCATGAATCCGGACAAGTCCTTCGGCCTGATCGGTATCGACGCCGAGACCGGTGCCCTGCTCATGGACAACCAGGAGATTTACAACCAGGATGGCCGCTATGTCGGCTGGGCGGACAATACCAACTGGGGAAAGACCAAGGAGGTCACCCTCAGCGCCTATTATCCCTATCAGACGGATATCGTCTACCACTCCAACAACGAGGCATACAACATTTCCTTCTCCACCGAGGAGACGCAAGAAGGCCCGCTGGTGTCCAAGACCATGCAGCAGGCCGTCGAGAAGATCAACCAGATCCCGATCGAGTTCCAGCATATCACCAACGATATCGGCTTCAAGGTCTGTGACGTCACGCCCGACGAACGGCTGCAGGGCTTGATCCATCTTCGCAAGATGACCGTTTACAACGTCGCCTCCGCGGGCGTATTCGTCAACGACCTCAAGAATCTGGACGGCAAATGGCGTAAGGTGGGATATTACCGCGACGTCGTCGTATTCGAAGGTGACGCCGAAGTCGGCATCGGGTCCGAGAACGAGAAATTCGTGGGGTTCGACACGCTGGAGGACCGTATGATGGACAGCCACCGCTATTATTCCGTCCCGGATGAAATCCGCCTCGGCAAGCAGTACGTGGAAGTGTTTTACGACATCGATGGCTTCACGCTGAACGACTTCTACTACCCGCCTCTCTACAATCAAGTCTCGAAATATGCCCTGTACGGCCTCCTGCCGGACAATGTCTATGTATACGGCAAACAGTATACATTCCATATCGGTCTGGATTTGAGTTCCGTCTATCACGAAATCACCTTTGCACCCAGCGTCGGTGAATGGGAGACGAAAATCTACGAGAACAACGACGACTTCTGATGAACGTTGCCGCATCGATCACCTTTTCTTTGGGCATATGCGCCCTCTGGGCTGTCACTTTTGCGGTGGCAGCCTATTGCGCAAAAGAATACCGTCGGACTCGTCTCCTGCTGCCGGCTCTGGCATTGTTCCTCCTGACGAAAGACCTGGTGACGTACTTGACAGCCGGGGCAGCCTGGATGCCGGGCGCAGAAAGCCGTCCGCTGGTTTATGAACTGTTCCGGGGCCTGATGGCCGTCACGGGCGCACTGGTGCTCCTTCGGCTTCTCCTCCGGCCCCGCAGCCAAAGCGAGCCGCAGGAGTCCCGCCAGGAACCCGAAGCAGAAGAACAGACGCATGCCCTCCTGAGCGAAGTCACCGACGACGACAGCCTCCTCTCCCGCTTTCAGCATCTGCTGGTCGATGAACAGCTGTTCCTCCGCCCCCAGCTCACCCTGCCGGATGTAGCCGACATACTCGGCACAAACAAGACCTATATTTCCAAACTGGTCAACGATCACTATAAGGTCAGTTTCCCGGAGTTGATCAATACGCTTCGCATAGATTACGCCGAACAATACATCCTCAACAACCGGGGAGCCCGCCAGGAGGAAGTGGCCCGCGCCTGCGGGTTTCTCAGCGCCTCGTCCTTTAACAATACCTTCAAAAAAATAGCCGGCATGCCGCCGAAACAGTGGGTAACGAACTGGGACGCCAGTCACAGGAACTGATACGCTTTGTTCCTTCACAATAATTTGCTAACTTGCATGGTCATATAACTTGATGATGAAAAGAAAACTGATATTGTTATGGATGATTCTGGCCGCAGCTCTTTCCGCTACGGCACAGAACAATCCCTATGACCTCGATGACGAATGCTACAAACTGTTCATGCAGTGCGAGAAAGAAGTAGGGTCTCAGGCCTTCTATACCACGGCGGCGAAGTTTCTGGGAAAGGCCCAGGAAAAGAAAGACACCAAGGCCGAGGTTCTCTACTATGTCGAGGTCCTCAAGCATGAGATCCACCTTATCCCCACCCAGACCACGACTACGGAAGAGCAGGACAAACACATCCTGTCCCTCCAGCAGGTGGTCAAGGACAAAGCGGACGAACTCGGCTTTCCGCAGTACTTCTACTACTCCTACGAGTTGGTCCAGACTTACTATTACAACCATCGCAAGAGGGACCATGTCAAGGATGTCTCCCACGAGATGCAGGATATCGCACGTGCACGGCAGGACGAATACGGCCTGTGGATGAGCTACCGCTACATGGTCGCCCTCTACGTCTCCGAATGTGACTACATCTCGGCGCGGCCCTACATCCTCCTGGCGCTCAATCTATATGACCGATCCACAGATCCTGTCGTCAAACGCCAGAGTGTCAGCCGTCTGTACTGCGACCTGGCAGATACCTACATGGTCGATTCCGATTCTCTCAGGATCAACGTCCAGAAAGCCGTCGAGAGCCGGATAACCCAGCTCGACACGCTCCGCTGCGAATATTATCTGGCCAAAATCGCCGCCTATTACAATGATGTCGAGGCCTATCATCGCCATCGCGACTACTGCCTGAACGATCCCAACCTCTCGACCATCAACAATACCAAGCCCGAATTCTTCGGCATTCTGGACGCCATCCTGGACAAGACCTTCTCCATCGACATGATCGACCAGCATGAATTCACCCGCGTCCGTGAGATGAAATTCATCGCCAACATCGCCGAGAACCACGGATTCAAGGACGAGGCCTTCTATATCGAAAAGCAGCTGGTCAAGCGCTACGAAAGGCTTTTCGCCTCGACCAACAAGAGCCTGATCAGCGAATACGACTCCCAGCTGGGCAATTACAAACTCCACAGCGAGTTGGACAGCAAGGACCGCGAACTGGCCCACATGTACAGGAGGATGTCCTACCTGCTCATCATCATCCTGGGGTCGGCCGTGCTCTACCTCCTCATCCATCAGTTTTCCCTGATGCGGCACAACCGCCGCCTCAAACAGGCCAACGAACAGGTGATGCTGGCCAATGCCGCCAAGACCCGCTTCGTCCAGAACATGAGCCACGAGGTCCGTACGCCGCTCAACGCCATCGTCGGTTTCTCCCAGCTCCTATCGCTGCCGGACAACACTTTCTCCGACCACGAAAAAGAAGAATTCTCCGGTCACATCATCAACAACTCGAAGATGCTGACCATGCTCCTCGACGACATCCTGAACGCCTCCGCCATGGATTCCGGCCAGTATAAGATTGTCAACGAGATGAGCGAGCTCCACTTCATCTGCCACGAAGCCATCAGCAGCACGGAACATCGCCTTCAGCCGGGCGTAACGATGACCTACAAGCCCGAATCGGAAGAACCGTTCCACTTCATGACCGATCCCAGGCGCGTCCAGCAGATTCTCATCAACCTGCTGACCAATGCCTGCAAGCACACCAAATCCGGCTCCATCGTGCTGAGCTCGTCGACCACCCGCGAACAGGGATACGTCTCCTTCTTCGTTACGGACACCGGAACCGGCATCCCGGCCGATCAGGCGGAAAAAATCTTCGAACGCTTCACCAAACTGGACGAATTCGTTCAGGGAACCGGCCTCGGCCTGAGCATCTGCCGTGATATCGCCGACCTCATGGGCGCCCGCGTGTATCTCGACACGACCTGGCCCGGTCCCGGCGCCCGCTTCGTTTTCAGCGTTCCCCTCCAATCTTCCACCGAATCTAACACAACCACATTATGACACCGTTTTACGCGCAAGACCACGACTATTCCCAGTATAACGTACTGGCCGTGGATGACATCCCGCTGAACCTCCTCCTGGTGCAGAAGATGCTCGCCAAATTCAACTTCACCCTGCGGACCGCAGCGAACGGCCAGCAGGCGTTGGATGCCGTCGCCGAGCGGAAACCGGACCTCATTCTCCTGGACCTCATGATGCCGGGCATCGACGGTTTCGAAGTGATTCGCCGTCTTCGCGCCAACCCGGAAACCGCCGACATCCAGATCGTCATCCTTTCCGCCCTCAACTCCAACGAGGACGTCGTAAAGGGCTTCAACATGGGTGCCAATGACTTCATCATGAAACCGATCATCATGGAGAAGCTTCTCAGCTGCGTGAACACCCAGATGCAGCTGGTGGCCAGCAAGAAAGCCCAGTGATGCTCCGCGCCCGGATCAGGGCGGCCCTTGTTACCGCCGCATTCCTGTTGCTCCCTCTGGCGGGGAGCGCGCAGATCGTGAACCGCATGCAGGTGGATCACGATACCTTCGACAGGTACGCCTATGGGCGGATGCAGCTATTCAATCCCCAGAATCTCCGCCTCGCGGACTCGCTTTATCAGGTCGGCGTCAATCGCGACGACTTGCGCTACAAGTGCCTGGGTCTGTCGCTGGAATTCCCGGTCCGCTTCGCCCAGGGCGACTATGAAAGAATGGACGAAGCCGTCGGGGAGATCAAGGAACTCCTCTCCGGCATCAAGAAATTCAAGCCCTTCCTCTACGCCACCATCCACGAGTACTGCCAGTACCTGATCCATGCCGGCCGCGTGTCCACCGCCATGCTGGAAGCCCGTGCCATGGAGCGCGACGCCAACGAGATGGACAATGCGCAGGGCAAAATGTATTCCTACCGCATCGTCGGCCTCATCCAGAGCTACCGCAGCAACTCCCATCTCGCCATCCAGAACTTCCTGAATGCCGCCCGCTACTGCCGTGAGGCCCGCGCGGAGCAGGAACTCCCCAACCTCGACATCATGATCGCCCAGGAATTCATCCGTCAGGGCGACTTCCAGATGGCGCGGGAGTATTGCGACAGCGCCGAATTCTACCAGGAGTACTTCCCTACCCTCCGGATCAAGGTCCTGATGACCCGCGGCTACCTCTACAACGCCGAAGGAGACAGGGAGAATCTCCGGAAATGCTACGAGGCCATCGTCGCCAATCCTCTCTACAAGATGCAGGTGGAAGCCAACGACCGCTACGAGATGGATGTCTGCTACCTCCGTTCCCGCCGCCTCTTCGAGCAGGCCCTCGCCGTCGCCGATTCCATTTCCGTCCCCCGCACCCGCCACACCCTCAAGCACGGCATCTTCGCCGACCGGCAGTCCTGGGACAGCGCCTACAAAGAGCTGAACGAGCTGATGGAGGTCAAAGACTCCATCTATATCAAGGTCCAGAACGAAGACCTCGCCATCCTCGACGCGGAAATGAACAACGCCGAGCTCCGCGCTGAGGCCATCCGCGAAAAGGCCCGGCATGAAGCCGAAGCCGAACGCCTGCGCCAGCAGAACAGGACCACCATCCTGCTCGGTTTTCTCGTCATGTTCGCCATCGCCTTCTTCTCCATCCTGATCTCCCAGTGGCAGCTCAGGGAGAACCTGGACGACCTCAAGAAAAAGAACAACCAGAGCGTCATCGCCCGCCAGGCCTACCAGAAAGCCCTCGACGCCAAGGAGGCGGAGAACGCCATGAAAGTCAAAATCCTCCAGAACCGTAAATCCTCGACCATCAAACTCTGACATACCGCCCTATGAAACTGAATATCAAAACGCTGCTGCGACACCACAAGAACGAATTCATCGCCCTGCTGCTCTTCTTCACGGGCGGCACCCTCGGCATGCTGGGCATGATCCAGCGCATACCGTTCGCTCTCGGCGTTCTTGGCGTCATCATTCTCGCCACGGGTATGTTCTATTTCTGCCTGAGCCTCTCCTCCGAGAAGGTCTACAAGGAGTATTACAAAGACAGCTACGAGATCGAGCATGACGCCATTGAGGATGAAATCCGCAAATCGATGGTCTACCACCGCTATCAGGAAGCCGTCATCAACCGCTACGAGAGCGCCTGCCGCGACCTGGGTCTCAGCGAGGAGCAGAAAGACTGGCTGCTGGTGCTGCTGATGGATGAAAAGAAGCATGTGGACGAGCAGCTCGAGGCGGAGGGCGGCGGTCATATTTAGAAGAAAAACAACCACATAACCATGTACCAACTTGCCATCATCGGAGGAGGTCCCGGCGGCTATGTCGCCGCGGCCAAGGCGGCCAAGGCCGGCCTCTCCACCATTCTGTTCGAGAAACGTGAGCTAGGCGGCGTCTGCCTCAACGAAGGTTGCATCCCCACCAAGACCCTTCTCTATAGCGCCAAGGTTTTCGACTACGCGAAACACGGTGACAAATACGGCGTCAACGTGCCCGAGGGCACGTCCGTCGACTATGCCGCCGTCCTCAAGCGTAAGGAAAAAGTCGTCAAGAAACTCGTCGGCGGCGTACGCGTCCAGATGCGTGACGCGGGCGTGGAGGTCATCAAGGAAGTGGCCACCCTTCTCGGCCGTGACGCCGAAACGGGCATCATCCGCATCCAGGCCGGCGAAGCCGAATACGAGGCTGCGAACCTGCTGCTCTGCACCGGTTCCGAGGCCGCCGTCCCGCCGATTCCGGGCCTTCGCGAAAGCCTCGATGCCGGCATTTCCCTGACCAACCGCGAAATCCTCGCCCTGGCCGAGCGCCCGGAGCGTCTCGTCGTCATCGGCGGCGGCGTCATCGGCATGGAGTTCGCCAGCTTCTTCAACAGCATCGGCACCGCCGTGACCGTCGTGGAAATGCTCCCGAAGATTCTCGGCCCCATGGACGACGAGATCAGCGCCATGCTCCAGGCCCAATACGCCAAAAAGGGCGTCGACTTCCACCTCAGCTGCAAGGTAACCGCCATTGAGGGTGACACCGTCGTCTATGAAACGCCGGAAGGCGAAACCTGCCGCGCCCAGGGCGACAAGATCCTCGTTTCCATCGGCCGCCGCGCCACCCTGACCGGTTTCGGTCTGGAAAGCCTCGGCCTCGAATACGCGCTGAACCCCGCCGGCCGTCCCGTCGGCGTCAAAGTCGACGCGCACATGCGCACCTCCGTCCCGAACGTCTATGCCGCAGGCGACATCACCGGCTTCTCCATGCTGGCCCATACCGCCAGCCGCGAGGGCGAAGTCGCCGTCGACACCATTCTCGGCCTCGAAGCCACCATGTCCTACGACGCCATCCCGGGCGTAGTCTACACCAATCCCGAGGTCGCCGGCGCCGGATTGACCGAGGCGGAAGCCGCCAAGAAAGGCATCGATGTTACCGTGCACAAACTTCCCATGGCCTTCTCCGGTCGTTTCGTCGCCGAAAACGAGCGCGGCGAAGGCCTCTGCAAGGTCATCGCCGACGCGAAAGACGGCCGCGTGCTGGGCGTCCACATGCTCGGCAATCCCTGCTCCGAGATCATCCAGAGCGCCTGCATCGCCATAGCGCGCCGCCTGACCGTCGCCGAACTCGCCGAGGTCATCTTCCCGCACCCGACCGTCTCCGAGATACTCAAGGAAACGGTCCTGCATGGCTAGGATTATTTCATAGAGGAAACTGCAGCGGCCTTCACCTCGAACCAATTCGTGTTCGAGTCGCCGCCAAGAAGCCGGTATTCGTGGTGATTGCCCCATGATGCCGGCTTGTCTTCTATTTTCATATCCTGACCCGTGTCGTTGGATACATAGGAGGAAATAGAAGACTGCCAGGCGCGGATGCGGTCCTGGGCGACCGTCTTGGCGCACAGACCGCTGCCGAGGCAGAGTTCGCGGAGGTAGCCGCGGTATTGGGCGCGCCAGGTACTGTTCTGAAGGATCTTCCTGATAAGAGGCGCTTCATCCTTCCCCCAGTTGTACGGGTCCTGCCGGCCGGAATCGCCGCCGGTCAGGCCGCTGCTGCTGGTCCCCAGCGTGTTGTCATAATCGTAGGGAATCAGGTAGACCTTGTATTTCGCCGGATCCGTCGTCGTGAAGTAGAGATAATAATTGTTGGTATTGCCCCAGTAGTCATCCCACATGCCGACGGCGACATTGACGGCATAGGTCTTCAGGAGCAGGTCGACATCCATCACCGAGGCGATCCAGGCGTCGAATTCGCTGCCGGAGAGGTCCCGGACATGGCGGATGAAATCCTTGAGCTGGGTCTTCGCGGCTTCCAGCCCGGTCGTCTTGTTGGTTTTAAGCTCGTAGACGTATTTGCTCCTGTTGTCGTCCACCCCCATTGAGGCATGGGTGTCGGCCAGCGAAGCCGGATAGGCGCATTTCCAGAGATTGCCGTCCTTGCCGCCGAATTCTTTCCGGCGGATGCGGAGATAGTTCTTGTCGATGTGCTCCATCATGCCGTAGACACCGTAGTACTTCTCCTTATGGTCACCGATTTGTATCCACAGACGGGCATGGACGTCGCGGATAGCCGTCCAGACGCCGTAGCGGCGGAAAAGGTCGTAGCAGAACACCTCCCGGACATAGGAAGGATCATCTTTGAACCACTTCAGGTCCATTTTCCGGAGGCCCTTCAGCGTATGGGCTTCATCGGGATTGAATTTGTGGAAATTGAGACCGAAATGGACGTGCTGGGGACTGTCTGCGTCGCCCGGCCAGCGACGGGAAGTATTGCCCTTGAGGCGAAGGCCGGCGTCGGGAAGCGTCGTCTCGCTGCCGCCCTTGACATAGCGGACGTCGCAGTGGACATATTCCTGCGTAGCGTTGTCGGCGTTGTAATAAGCCAGGAGCTGATCCCACTCCGCCTGCGGCACCTTGAAATGGATCTCCGGAATCACCGTGGCGTCGAAGACATAGCCGACGGCCTTGGCCCAGTCGACATCGTCGGCATCGTCGCCGTCGTCTTCCTGCGGATCGACGGGATCGACCGGCGTTTCGCCGGGATCGACCGGGTCGACAGTAATTTCATCGTCCCTGCCGCAGCCCTGAAGGACCAGGGCAAGGACGATGGATAAGAATAAGAGAAGGTATGCGCTAAGCTTCCGGTTCACTCTCAGCTACGGGTTCAGCCGTATCAACAACCGCTTCCTCCACAGGAGCAGGAACTTCCGGCAGTTCTTCGGCCGGAACCTCCTCTACCTGCTCAACGACGGGCTGCTCCTCATAACGGGCCAGGCCGATGCAGCCGAGCTTGTTCTTGTACCAGAGGATACCGAAGACAAGACCGAGAATCAGCAGGATGCACAGCCAGGTGAGGCAGCGGCGGCGACGGCGTTTGGCACGCTCCTTCGGGTCGACGGCCGTGAGTTTCGGCAGGTCGGCCAGCGAGGTGAGGGTCTTGCCGAAGGTGCTGTTGACAAGGGCGCGGGCGTTGATGGCCCAGCCGTTGGCGTTGAGCACAGGACCGAGATTGCGCTTTTTGATCTTTCTCCAGGCGATGAACACGGACGGGCCGGAAATCACAGCCATGATGCCGGCGATGACGGCCAGGAGCTGCCAGATGCTCAGCGAAGCGACACCGCCGATGACGGCGACGAGGAAGTTGCCGAGGAAACCGAGAGCGAGGCCGATGGCGGCGAAGATACCGGCGAATTTGGCGACGTCGAAGCTGGAGGTCACGGCTGCGGCCGGCGCAGGCTGTGCACCCTCAGTACCCGTTGCGGTATCGGCGGCATTCGTCAGGTCGCCCATGGATTTTTCATTCTTGGCAGAGGCCTTCTTGTCGATCTTGTCGGAGATCCAGCGGGCCACCTTCTTGTATGGGGCCCAGAAGGCCTGACGGAGGGAAATCGGGTTGTCGAGAATCTGGGTCACCGTGGCGTCCCAGTCGTTGCCGTCGCGGTCATAGAAGATGGCGTTGCGGCCGACGCGGAGGTCGTCCACGTCACCGTCGGTGAGGACAGCCGCGATGGTCATCGTCTTGCCGAGGACCTTGGAGACGCAGTTGCAGTAGAGGATGTACATACCGCTGAGCTGCGAGACATCGGCCTGCTTGCCCATATCGGCGACCTTGACGCAGAGGTCCGTGGAACGCTGGTCGATATAGAGGCGGCCGGCCTGGAACACGGCCTTGCGGTCGGGATCGTAGAAGTCGGCGAGCACGACGTAGTTGTTGAGGAAGTCGTAGAAGTTCCGGACGAGACGAAGGAGCTTGTCCACGGTCTCGATGGAAACGGCCTCGGCCTCGAGCGCCTTGTCCTTCTCGACGAGTTCGAGGAGGGCGGCCTTCTTGTCGGCCTTGAGGATGGCGCGGACGGTCTCCTCGCCGAGCGGCTCGACTTCGGCGCCAGCCTTCTCGCCCATCCAGGCGGTGTAGGCGGCAAACTTGCCGAGAATCTCATTCCACGCAGCTTCGGTCAGCACCTTCTTGCCCTTGCAGGCCTCGTCGAGGACGAGGGCCTTGAGGGTCGCGAACGCGCCTTGCCAGGCCGGGTTGATGGCCTTGACGTCGAGCGGGAGTTCCTGGGAAGCGACCGGACGGGCCAGCGGATAGGTCTCGATCTCGGCCAGGCGGGCCGTCAGATCGTCGCCGCTGATAGCCGCAATCTTGTCGAGAGACACATCGACCGTCGCCTGTGCATCAGGATTGAAGGAAATGAGCTTGCAGCGCATGAAGTAGTCCGCGATCTTGGCCTTCAGGGCCTCGCAGGCGGCCAGCGCATCGGCGGTCTTGTCGCCGAACGGGAAAATCTCCTTCTTGCCGGCCTCGGCGGCGTCGCGCCAGGCGGCGTAGGCGGCACAGGCGGCATAGAAAGCCTCGATATGGTCCGCGGTCACGCCTTCGACGCCGCTTCGGTCCGTCGCGGAGCCGATCTGGGCGGTGATCTGGCCGATCAGGGTCGCAAGGGCCTCGTCGTCAGCGGCGGAGGCGGGGGTGATGATGCCGTCGCCGTTGAAGAGGGTCTTGGCGAAGATCTTCACGTTGTCGGCGGTGTCCTCGAGGTCGATGGAGTCTTTCTCGATCTCCAGGTTCGCGAGAATCTGTTTGGCGGAAGCCAGGAGGGCCGCTCCGTTCTCATTCTCCGTATTGAACTCGGAGAACGGGAGGAAGGACTGGCGGTTCAGGAGGAGATCCGGATGCTTGACGATATCGGTCAGCCACTTGGCCGTGGCGATGACCTCGTCGACACGGATCTTGCCGTCACCGTTGTTGTCGATGATCTGGAGGGTCTTACTGTCGAATTCCAGTCCCTCGGTCGGGCAGCTCAGGACCGTCCAGAGTTTGCGGTCGAGTTCGCCGAGGCGGACGATGTCCTCGCCGCTGGAAATCTTGACGCGGACCGTTCCGCCAACCGAGGCGAAATTCCACTTGTAGCCGTTGTTTTTCTTCTTCTTCATATCAGGATAGTTTAGTTATTTGCGTACTTCAAAAATCACCATCAGCCAGTGCAGGAACGAGGAGAGCAGGAAAATGCCGAAGGCCACCACGAAGAGGAAGCCCATGCCCGTCCCGACAAAGGAAGGATTGTAGCGGAGGAGCACCGCCTCGAGCCGCTCGTAAAGGAACGAGGTCAGCAGCAAGGCCGTTATCAGGGAGATGAAATTGAGCACCACGGCCGTCAGCACATAGGGGCGGCAGACTTGCCCGTGGGTGTAGCCCAGGGCGATGAGCGTGGCATTCTTCTCCTTGTTCTTCTCGATCAGGAGATGGAGGCTCACTACCAGCAGGAAGAAGGCCAGCAGGGAGATGATGATGCCCGGGGTCATGACGAAGAGGGCGATCTTCTCGACCATGGAAACGGCCTTCATCGTATCGGCGGAAGTGCCGTCATACTGGTAGCCGTGGTCCTCGATATACTTGAGCACCGGCTCCGGGTCGGAACCCTTCGGCTTGATGATGAGGCGGTTCGGCTGCTGGGGCTTCCCGTCGCCGTATTTGAGCTCGGCCGCGGCAAGGAAGCTGTCCGGCACGAGGATCGAGTTGAAGCGGTCTGAGAAGCCGACGATGCGGGCGCGGTAATAATGGTCCTGCGTCTCGGAGATGTTGCGGCAGCGAAGCCGGAAGGTCTTCAGTTTGATGAGGGATTCGTCGAGCTGGGGCGTACCGCGGCTGGAGGCGAAACCGAAATTATACACCGTCAGGTAGGCGCGCGGCAGGATTACCGGTACGTCCAGGGACGGATTCCAGATCATGGGCTGGTCGCTCTCGTAGACGTCCGCCTTCCAGGAATTGAGATCGAGGTCGAGGAAGGAATCCGGGACGGACTCGATGAACATGGCCGTCGTTACGGAGATGCCGAGGTCGGAGAGGTCGGCGTTGACCTTGAACGAGCCGGTCCGGAACATACCGACGGAATCGGTGCCCGGGAAGGACTTCAGGTCGTCGATCTCCTGCTGCGTGAAATCATTCGAGCCGCCCAGCTGGACCTTGCCGTGGGTGATGACGACATATTGGTTGGAGATGACGCCGTCCGGGTGCTGGAAGAAGGAATTGACGTCGCGGAAGGCTCTCGTTCCGAAGAGGATGATCACGACGCCCACGATGTTCGCCAGCACGAAGCCGACGAGCTGGACCGGGTTGGACTTGGCCAGGAGGAGTTTATAAACGAGTCTCATAGGTGTACAATCCGGTTATAGTCATAAGGAAGGTCGCGGCCGATGGAGGTGACGATGAGGCCGGCGCCGTCACGGGAGAGGCGCTCGCGGAGCATGTCGGCCATGATGGCGGAGTTGGTGTCGTCGAGGTGGCTCACCGGCTCGTCCATGATAAGGAAATCGGCTGCCTGGCAGAGCATGCGGATGAAGGCGACGCGTTGTTTCTGGCCGAAAGAGAGGCGCTTGACGCGGGAATGCACCTTCTCGCTGAGACCCAGGCGGTCGAAACAGCGGAGGACGTCCTCGTCGCTCATGCCCGAGGCCATCGGCTTGAGGCGGATGTTTTCCAGGGCCGTCAGTTCATCAAAGAGAAGCATACCCTGGAAGACGGAGGAGAAGGACTCGCGGCGCAGCTGCGACCACTGGCGGTGGGAGAAACCGCGGATGTCCGTGCCGTCGAAGGTGATGGTCCCGGTGTAGTCCTTCCGGAGACCATAGAGGAAATTGCAGAGGGTAGTCTTTCCCTTGCCGGAATCGGCGCGGACGAGATAGGCCTTCCCTTTTTCGAAGAGAAGGTCGCTGCGCCAGACCTCGGAATGGACCTGGTCGGCGGGCACGTCCTCCAGGAAGAAGGGCACCACTTGCTGCAGATGGATTTGGCGGATCATGGGCTAGTAGAGATAGTCGAAGTCAGGGTCGTAATCAAAGTCTTCGTCATCCCAGGCGGAACCCTCGATGTTCTCGTCGCGGAAATGGAAATAGTAGTATACGAGCTGGAGAGCCGTGCGGGCGGCATTGTGCTCCTTATCCTCGAGGACGAGGTCGAAACGGCCCTTCGTCTTGCTTTCGTCCAGGGTGGCGACAGCATAGTCGGTCACGTCATAGAGCAGGGACGGGGCGCCCATGCGGATCAGGGCATCCCGGGACAGGTCGACGGCGAGGCTGTTCCCGTTCAGAATCGGAGCGAGACGGCTTCCGGTCAGGAAGCTCTCTCCATAGATATTCGTCAGGACTTCGCGCGAGCCGATCAAGGCGTTCTCCTCCACGAAACCGGCATAGATGCCGCCGCCGAGGGAATAAGCGTCGAGAAGGCCCAGATTCTCTTTCCAAAGACCGGTGCTGGCCGCGCCTTTTTCAATCGCAGATACGACCTTCTTGCCGAGATGGGCGACGATCCCCAAGGTATAGTGGCTGTTCTCATCCAGATAAACCACGCCCGACACCGTCCCGATCTCATCCAGATCCTTGGACTCGACACCGAAGGCGCGGATCACGTCGGCAATGACGATACCGTCCGCCTCACCGCTGCGTTCCAGGACGCCCTGGAGAAAATCGAGGGCATCGGACAGGTTCGCAAAGGCAATCTGTCCGGCACCGAGGGCGTTCTCGGCGTTAAAAGCTTTCAGGGCATCGTGTTCCGGCGTGCCGACCCAGGACAGGAAGCGGTCGAACAGGGCATTGCTGCCGAAAGCTTCCCCCGTCAGGGCGACCTTGCCGGGAAGGAAATCCAGAGAAACGAAAGCCGAGATATCCTTGCCGGGATTGCCGCCCAGCAGCTCGATCAGGTCGACGTCGAGTTTATTTCCGGCTATTTTATAGGCGTATTCCGTGAGATGGTCGTCTCCCCAGATCGCCAGGTCGTTCCCGCCGGCAAAAAGATTCTCCACACCTTTGCCGGTCACCGAAAGGGATGTTTTCTGCGAGGCCTTGAGCACGGTGGAACGAAGCTGTTCGGCAGAGAGAACCTTATCAAGGACGGCGTAGCAGACGACGGCCTTGTCCGTGATGATCAGACTGTAATCACTGGAGGTATAGAGATAACGCCCGTCGGCATCGGGATCCAGTTTCTCGCCAACCTTTTCCAGGGAAGTCAGCAGGAGTTCGCGGCTGGTCAGCGGAACGACCGCATACAGATCGGCGGACACGTCCTGTCCTCCCTGTTTGACTTCTATATTGGTCATCGCTGCCAGAATGGGATGCTGCGGGTCCAGGCCGGCCAGCGCGGGATTCTGCAGGACAGCGAGAACGGCGAGGCGGGAGGCCGGGTCCAGATCCTCGAAGAGCATGTCCCGGAGAACATCGAATTCCTCATCCGTGGCGAATTCCGACTTCGCCAGAATCTGCAGCGGATGCAGGGCGATGAGGATATTGGGATTGTCCGGAAGCGCACAGGCATAGGGAGCCTCGGAAAGGAAAGCGTCCACGGCGGGATCATTCGCCGGGCCCTTGTCACTTTTACAGGAAACGGTCAGGAGCGACACGGCCACCAGGACCGGCGCAAGGATGGATAGAATACGTTTCATCGGGTCAACTTGTTTATCAAGCAAATATACACAATTTCCCCCTTCAATCAAAGATTGAGAAGAAATTTTGGCAGTTCGTTTTTTTTTCCTAACTTTGCACGCTTTTTTGAGCACAGTTTTAATTTATTAACCACCAAAACTCATTGCAGTATCATGGCAGAATATTTACAGCCTGAGAAAAAGCAAGAGATTTTCGCGAAGTACG
>CAMKRY010000030.1 GCA_946415345.1 uncultured Bacteroidales bacterium
ACGCCGCCGGTGATGACGAGGTGGGACTTGTTGATCAGGGCGATCTCGTCGCAGAGTTCCTCAACGGACTCCATGTTGTGCGTCGAGAGGATGATGGTCGCGCCCTCGGCCTTGAGGCGGAGGATCTCCTGACGGATCAGCTCGGCGTTGACCGGATCGAAGCCGGAGAAGGGCTCGTCGAGGATCATCAGCGAGGGTTTGTGGACCACGGTGGTGATGAACTGGAACTTCTGGGCCATACCCTTGGAGAGTTCCTCCACCTTCTTGTTCCACCAGTCCTGGGCGCCGAAGCGCTCGAACCAGGCCTTGAGCTCGCGCAGCGCGTCGTTTCGCTTCATGCCCTTGAGCTGGGCGAGGTACATCGCCTGGTCGCCGACCTTCATCTTGCGGTAGAGGCCGCGCTCCTCGGGCAGGTAGCCGATGCGGGCGACGTCTTCGTCGGTGATGGGGCGGCCCTGGAAGAGGACCGTGCCGGCGGTGGGGATGGTGATGCGGTTGATGATGCGGATCAGGGTCGTCTTGCCGGCGCCGTTCGGGCCCAGCAGACCGAAGATCTTGCCCTCGGGGATCTCCAGGCTCACATTGTCGAGAGCCACCTTCTCCCCGAAGGATTTGCTTACATTTTTGATTTCAATAATTGCCATTAGCTGCAAAGGATCTTGGCGACCAGTTCGACAAGGAGTTCCTTGGGCGTCGTCTCGGAAGAAACGTCGCCGCCCTTGCCTTTGTAGTCGTAGTCATTCAAAAGGGATATCACGTTCATCGCACGGGGGACGGGATAGTTCCGCACCGCCGTGTCGTATTCACGGAAGAAGTAGGGATTCACCCCGAGGATGCGGGCCTTCTCGGCCGGGTCGGGGTTCGCGCCTTGCTGGAGCAGGGCGCCGTATTTGAGGATTCTGTAAAAATGCGTGTAGAGCGCGCTCACGGCCATGGGCATCGCGAATTTCGGGGCCTCGGCGACGCGAGCGGCGATGGTCAGGGCCTTCCGGGTATTGCGGGCGGACAACTCCCGCGTCAGTTCGAAGATGCTGAAGCTGCGGCTGATGCCGACATTGCGCTCGATATCCGCCGCGGATATGTCCTTGGCTCCTTCGGGGAGGTTCTTTCGCATCTTCTCGGTCTCGATGGCGATCTTGCCGAGATCGGTGCCGGCCGATTCCGCGAGAAGGGCCGCTGCGTCGGGAGCGATGTTCAGGCCCAGGCCGGCATAGAAATCGCCGATCCAGCGGGCGACTTCATAGTCCCGCAGCGCCGGGGAGTCCACGACGACGCCCTGCTTCAGGACGCTCTTGTAGAGGGCTTTGCGCTTGTCGGCCGTCGCGCCGTGCAGGAGAAGGACGAGCACCGTCGAGTCGAGAGGCTTGTCGCAGTAGATCGAAAGCTGCTCCAGGTCCTTCATCGCCTGCGCTTCCTTGACGACGACAAGCTGCCGCTCGGCCATCATCGGGAAACGACGCGCGGCGGTAATCACCGTGTCGGCATTGACATCGGCGCCGTAGCAGATGATTTCGTTGAAGTCTTTCTCCCAGTCCTGCAGGCAGTTGGCGATGATGGCATCGCAGACCAGGTCGGGATAATAAGGCTCCTCCCCCATCAGCAGATAGACCGGCTTGAAGACGCCTCTTTTGACATCCTCAATCAGACCTTTCACCTGCCGGTCTGTCTCTATATAGCTTTTCGTCGCCAAATGCGCTATTAATATTGCTTGATTGCCTTCGTTCCGAAGGTATCGGTTTATCAAACCGCCTCCGCTTCGCTCCGGCCCCTTGCGGATCTTCGGTCCTCTTGCTCCCTCTTACGTGGCCGAGGGTGGCCACGGGTTTGAAAACCGATACCTTTCTCCACTTCGGCAATAAGACGAATATGCCTTATTTCTTACACAAAAATGGAGGCCCTTCTGGACCTCCGCAAAGATACGATTATTTGTCGAATTTCTTTTCTTTGAAACGGACTATTTTCTCCTTCATCGCGTCGGCCGCGCCCGTCACGGCCTCTTCGAAGGTTTTGGCGTTGCGCTCGATGATGAGGTCCTCACCGGGAAGATGCGTCTTGACCTGGACGGCTTTGTTCTCCGGGGTGTCGGGGAGCAGGGAGAGCGTCACGTCAATGTTACCCATGTTGTCGAAGAATTTCTCGAGCTTTTCGACCTTCTTGTTCACGTAAGCGAGCAGCTTCTCATCTGCGTCGAACTTCAGGGATTTGATGTTAATCGCCATGATGTTTTTCTCCATTTTTCGCCCTTGGGTGGGCATGGTTATACACATTCTTCAGTTTCTCGACGGAGTTGTGGGTGTACACCTGCGTCGCGGCGAGGGAGCTGTGGCCGAGCATTTCCTTGATGGCGCTGAGGTCCGCGCCGTCGTCGAGGAGCTCCGTGGCGAGCGTGTGGCGCAATACGTGCGGCGAACGCCGTCCGGTGATGCCTTCCACACCGCCCAGCTCCTTCTTGACGAGCCGGTCCACGAGCACGGGATAGAGCCTGCCTCCCCGGGCCGTGACGAGAAGGGGCACGTCCCCCTTCCCCGTCGGGACAACCGATTGTAAATATAGCAAAATTTCTTTACAAAGCGAAATTACGAGAGGAATTTCTCGGATTTTATCGCCTTTTCCATGGACGCGGAGCGTCCGCCGCGCCGGATTGAAGTCCTGTCGGTTCAGGCCTATAAGCTCGGCCCGCCGCATACCCGTGCAGTAGAGCAGATTGATAATCAGGCGTCCCAGCTTGCGGTCGTAATACTTCGGGTCGGCATAGACCTCCGGCTCATCGACGAGGCACTGCGTCTGCTCCAGATAGGCCTTCATGGAATCCTCGCGGTAGAACTCCGGCAGGCGCTTTTTCAGCTTCGGCCTCGTGACCAGCCGCACGGGATTGGCCGCCAGCTCGCCCTCCTTCATCAGGAAGCGGCAGAATCCGCTCAGCACCGACAGGTGCAGGTGCACCGTCCGCGGCGACTCTCCCCTGTTCAATAACTCCACTTCGTACGCCCTGACCTGCTGAACGTTCAGCGCTTCCACCTCCAGCAGGCCGCCGCAGAAATCCGCATACGACTCCAGCACGGAGCGGTAGATCTGCTGCGTACGGGGGGAATAGCGCCGCACGGACGCAATATATAATAGGTACTGGTTAATCATTCTTCTGAAGCAGATTTCTCGACTTCGCTCGAAATGACAGGGAAAAGCCCCAGACCGGCGGCGACTTCCCGCATCAGGGCGTCTGCGGCCTCGAAAGTGTTCTCAATCTTTCCGTCGAGGATGGCCTCCTTGACGGCTTCCTTGATCTGACCGATCAGGTTGCAGGGCGGGATGCCGAAGACTTCCATGACGTATTCGCCCGTGATGGGATTCTTCCAGTTGCGGATGGCGTCGAGGGCCTCCACATCGGCGAGCTTTTCGCGCACACGCTCAAAGTTGGCGCGGATGCGGGCAACCTTGGCGGGGTTCTTCGAGGTGATGTCGGCGTTGCACAGGAGCATGAGGTCGTCGATGTCCTGCCCCGCGTCGAACAGGAGCCGGCGGACGGCGCTGTCCGTCACCTCGTCGTCGACCAGGGCGATGGGGCGAAGATGGAGCTGGACGAGCTTGACGACATATTTCATCTTCCAATCCTGCGGCAGGCGCAGCGAGGCGAAGATCTTCGGGACCATGCGGGCGCCGAGCACTTCGTGCCCATGGAAGGTCCAGCCCTGGCCCGGGGCGAAGCGCTTCGAAGCGGGCTTGCCGACGTCATGGAGCAGCGCGGCCCAGCGTAGCCACAGAGAAGGGGCCGTCCGGGGGGTGCCGACCCAGCCGTCGCCGTCCTCCGCCGGGGTGAAATCCTGCAGCCGGCCCTCGGCGATGGCGGCCGTTTCCTCGGCGGCGACATTGTCCAGCACCTGCAGGGTATGGGAGAAATTCTCCTTGTGGCCGCGGCCTTCGAGCGTCTCCACACCCTTTAGGGCTTCGATCTGCGGAAGGATGGTCCCGAGAAGGCCGGCTTCGTCGAGAAGGCGGAAGGCCATCGACGGCTGCGGCGTCACGAGCATCTTGTTGAGCTCTTCGGCGATGCGCTCCTTGGAGAGGATTTCCAGCCGGGAAGCGTTCCGGCGCATGGATTCGATGGATTCGGGAACGATGTGAAAGGGATGCTCCGGCGTGCTGAGCTTGGCGGCGAAACGGATGCCGCGCAGCATCCGCAGCGGGTCGTCGGAGTAGGTTGTATCGGGATCGAGGGGCGTTCGGATAATGCCGGCGGCGAGATCGCGGATGCCGCCGAACGGGTCCACGAGCGCGCCGAAGTCCTCCTTCTGGAGGCTGAAGGCCATGGCGTTGATGGTGAAATCCCGCCGCGCCTGGTCCTCCTCCAGCGTGCCGTCTTCGACAAAAGGCTTCCGCGAGCCGCGGTCATAGGACTCCCGCCGCGCACCGACGAATTCCAGCTCGATGCCCTTGTATTTGAGCATCGCCGTGCCGAAATTGCGGAACACGCTGACCCGCGCATGCACCTTCTCCCCTACCGCCTCCGCGAGCGCGATGCCGCTGCCCTCGACGACGATGTCGATGTCGTCATTGTCCCGTCCGAGAAAGCAGTCGCGCACATAACCGCCGATGACAAAGGCGCGTACGCCCATCGCAGCGGCCGTTTCCGACACAATCCCGAACACCGGGTGCTCCAGATATCCTTCCGTTTTCGTCATACCATTTCACTCCACATCGGGGCCTTCTGCAGGAAGTCGAACTGCTCGCCATGGCGCTCGAAGAAAAAGGTCTTCGGGCCGTTCGTGATGGCGATATAGCGGACGTCGAGGACGCGGTTGTAGCGGATTGCCTGGTCCACGACCTCCTGGTCGAGGGCCACGTCCGGGCGCTTGCACTCCACCACCGCAAGAGGCTTCATGTCGCGGCCATACACCACGATATCGGCGCGCCAGGCCTTGTCGCCGAAGCTCAGCGGCACCTCCGACATCATCATGTGGAGCGGCACGCCCATGCCCTCATGCAGCACGTCGCCGATGAACCACTGACGCACCTCCTCCTCGGGAGTCAGCGCCACCTCTTTCCGCCGCAGCGGATCCCACACGGTATCTTTCCTGTCCATAATCATTTCGCGGGGCCATACCCGCACTTACAAAGATAGCGAAAATTCGACAAACCATTTGCCATTCCGGAAAAAAGTCATACCTTTGCATTCCCGTTTCGGGCGCATAGCTCAGCTGGTTCAGAGCACCTGCCTTACAAGCAGGGGGTCGGCGGTTCGAGTCCGTCTGCGCCCACAAAAAAGCAGCGACCTTTCTCGAGAAAGGCCGCTGCTTTTTTCATTGCCGGGTACTTTACATTCCCATGCCGGAGCCCATGCCGGTACCGGTGGCGGTGCCGGAGGACTTTTCGAGGACGTCTTCGTTCTCGATGGAACGGGCCGCTTTCTTGACGGAGACACCGGCCTTGCCGAAGGTCCAGGAGAGGGACAGGGTAAGCTGGCGGACCGGGACGCGGACCGTGGTCATGCTTTCGTAGCCGTTACCTGCGGAATAGAACTCGAACTTCATCTTGCTGCCACCGCTGAGGTGCGTGAAGCCCTGGAGCGAAACGGAGAGCTTGTCGTCGAGGAAGGTTTTCGTGAGGGCAGCATAGCAGCCGGTGAAGCCGGAAGTCCAGCCCTGGAGGTTGTAATCCTTGGAGTTGTAGATGATTCCTTCGGAGAACTGCAGGTCCCACGGGAGGGTCTGCTGGCCGCCGGCAAAGATGTTGCCGGACCAAGCATTGTAGCTGTACCCCATCTGATCGTTGCGCGCATCGGTATACGAGACGCCGGCGTTGGCATAGACGCGATGCTTCTTGCCGATGTTGACGTTGAAGAAGAGGCTGCCTCCGGTGGAGCTTTGCTGAAGGATGTTGCCATAGGTCGTCTTCAGGATATTGTCCTCCATGTAGCTATAATCGGAGATGCCGTTTCCGGTGCGGCTGTGGGTCAGCGTCGCATTCAGCATGAAGACGGGCGAATAGAGGTTGTAGACGAGGGAGAGGTTGTGGGTCTTCTCGACGTCGATGTCGGGATTGCCGAAGCTCCAGTGCGTGGGATCCGACTGGCTGACATACGGATTGAGGTAGGTGATGCCCGGGCGGGAGATGCGTATGTTGTAGGACATACCTATGTTCTGCATCATGCCGAGGTTGTACTGCAGGCTGGCCGTGGGGACGAATGCGCCATAGTTGGTGGAGAAATCCTCCCCGTTCCCCTGCTCCCATTCGACGTTCTGCCAGGTGTGCTCATAGCGGCCGCCGGCCTTGACACCCCACTTGCCGAAAGTGCCGCTGTACTCGGCATAAGCCGCTCCGATGCGGTTGTAATAATCGTAGTCGGTGCTTCGGCCCAGACTGTAGAGATAGTCCGCAGACGGATAGGTCCGCATGTAGACATCCTGGGCGGAGGAATTCTTCCGGTAGATGAACTTGACACCGGTTGAGAGGGTGCCGGCCTTCTCGCTGATCGGGAAGGTGAAATCGCCCTGGAAAGTATGGTCCGTCGCGCTTGTCGTACCGTCCATCCGCTCCGACGGCATGGCCGCCGCAGGCTCATAGGTGTTGTAGGAGGAGACGCTGGCCGGGCTGCCGTTCATGCGGTAGGAGAAAGTCAGCATGCGGCCGGGATGCCCGGCGAAGGTGCGCTGCCAGTCGATATCCGCATGGAAGTTGTTGAAAGGCTGCTTCATACCGGTCTCGCTGGTGTAGAGCTGCGTATAGTCGGCCGCGCCGGGAAGGCGGGTGTAGGAGGCTCCCGTCGCATCCTGCTTCATGCCGAAGAACATCCCGCCGAAGGAGGCGGAAACGAGGTTGAGCGAGTCAATCTCATAGCTGAGGGAAGCGTCGCCCATGAACATCGGGGAGCGCATGTCGCCCGTGGTAACCGTCAGGTTGTTGAACCCCTCGCCCGTAAGGAGCGACTGATACTCCTGGCCTTTCTGGGTCATATAGCCGCCGTTGGCGTTGACGGAGAAGGAGAACTTGCCGCGCTGCATCGTGATCATACCGCCGGCGCCCTTGTCACGGTTGCCGGCCTGGAGACGGAGCGAGCCGTACTGCCCGTCGGAAACGGCGGAACTGCCGCCGGCAGCCCGGCTCGTCGTGAGGTTCAGCACGCCGCCGACACCTTCCGCGTCATACTTGACACCGGGATTGGTGATGACCTCAATGCTCTCGACAGCGCTTGCCGGCATCATCTTGAAGGCCGTGGAAGCGTTCTGCGACAGCATCTGGTTGGGCTTGCCGTCGACCGTCACGAGGAAGGACGAGGAGCCGTTGACGGTGATGTTGTCCTGGCCGTCGACGGTGACCATCGGGACCTTGCGGAGCATGTCGAGGACGGTGGAAGCCTTGGCGTCGTTGTCTTCGGAGACGTTGTAGGTCATCTTGTCGACGTCCATCTTGACGAGGACTTTCTGTGCCGTCACGGCCGCAGCCTCGAGCTGCTGGGCGTCGGTGACCATCACGAGCGTACCGAGGTCGACGGTGCTGCCGGGCTTTTCGATCGTGAACTGCTTCTCGAGATCCTTGCGGCCGAGATTCGACACGACGACACGGTATTCGCCCTTGCCGCTGAGGCGCTGGACGAAAGTGCCGTCGGCCGCGACGGTTGTGAAGGCGATCGGCTTCTCGTGGCCGGAATCATAGAACTGGAGGATGGCTCCGACTTCCCCCTCGCGGGTATCGGGATCGAGGACGGTGCCGCGGACGGTCGACTCCTGTGCAAAGGCGCTGAGGGACAGGAGGATGGTGGTTATGGTGATAAACAGCTTTTTCATGGGATTAGTGGTTGAAGACGGTCGCGTCAAGGCCGAGCAGTTGCATGCGGCGGCGGATCAGGGGCAATTCTTCCCGGAGGAAGGTCTCGCGCTGGGTGGCAAGGACTTTTTTACGGGCGTCGGGGGCTACGAAATAGCCGATGCCGCGCTTGTTGTAGAAGATCTCCTCGCTGAGGAGCTTGTCGTAGGAACGGATCACCGTGTTGGGGTTGACGCCGATCTCGGCGCCATATTCCCGCACGGAAGGGATCCGGTCATCGCCTTTCAGCTCGCCGGAGAGGATCCGGTCGCAGAGGCGGTCGGCGATCTGGAGGTAGATCGGTTTATCGGCGTTGAAGTTCATATTAATGGGCGATTTTACGGAGTCTGAAGAAGCAGCCGGCCGCGAGGAGGGCGGCGAGGAGACCGGTGATGAGGGTCGTGATGCGCATGAAGCTGTCGCTGAAGTTGATCGCTTCTGCTTCGGACATGCCCGCTGCCATAGCCTCGAAATCAGGCAGGATATAAGGGGCGATGATCCCGAAGAGGCTGCTGACGACCATCATCACGAAGAGGGCGTTGAGAATCTTGTGGCGCTTGAACAGCAGGCCGCAGAGAAGGAAGAAGAGGTAGTTGAAGCAGGCGCTGACAAGGACCGGGCCGATCAGGCTGGCGATGGAGTAATGCAGCGGAATCTGTCTGGCGTCGAGGGCAGCGTTGAGCTCGTCGAATTTGACGTTCGCGAAGACGAAGGTGTCGTAGGTCCACTGGTAGAGCGGGGTGCCGGTGTCGGGCAGGATCGCGCAGACGAAGCCGTCGACGAGGAAGTAGGTGACCAGGAAGAGCACCGGGATCACGACGAGGCAGACGAGCATCATCGACAGCCACTTCTCGAGGGTGGAGGCGGGGATCATCAGGAAGTCGGAGCCTTCCTTGCGGTCGGTGACGAAGCCGTAGGTCTTCGCCATCAGCAGTTCGAGAACACCGAGGCAGATGACGAATCCCAGCATACGGGCGGGGTCCGTGGCGGGGAACCAGTGCATGGTGAAGAGCAGTCCGCCGATGCCGCAGACGATCACGGTGAGGATGCTGCCGCAGCCGAGAAGAATGGCGGTCTTGGTATTGTTCCGCCACATGCGGGAAAGATCAAAACGGAAATAGCGGCCGAAGCGCTGGAAGTTGAAAGTATCGCTCATGGTGACGGATTATTTAAAGTTGGACAGAAGGGTGATGACCCGCTCGCGGCTGGCGTGGAGGGCGTTGAAGAAGGCTTCGATGTTGACCTTGGTCTCGACGCCTTCGTCGTTCGGGAGCACCTGGACGATGCCGCCGGGAATCATTTCGTTGTAAAGGGCGTCCGGAGAGACGGTATCGAGCGTCTCGAAGCGGAAGGCGCGGCTGATCTGATCCAGAGAAGCATTCACGGCCACGGCACGGGCCTCGAGGATGACGATGCTGTCGATGATGTCCTCGAGGTCACGGACCTGGTGGGTCGAAAGGATGACGATGCTGTCGTCTGCCGTCTCGCGGGCCAGGGCCTTGCGGAACTGGGCCTTGGACGGGATGTCGAGACCGTTGGTCGGCTCGTCCATATAATAATATTTGGTATGGCACGCCAGACCGAAGGCAATCCAGGTCTTCTTGAGCTGGCCGGCGGACATCTGATCCATGCGCTGACCGGGTTCGACTTCGAAGATCTTCAGGAGGTCATAGTACTTGTCCATCTGGAAGTTCGGCCAGAAGATGCCATGCTCGCGGCCGAAACGCTCGGCGCTCTGGCGAAGCGGAAGCACCTCGTCCGGCAGATAGAACTGGTCGGCGAGGGTGGAAGGAAGGCGGTCGGAAGGGTTCTTGCCCTCGACGGTAATACTGCCCGTCCTCGGGGCCTTAAGGCCGGCCAGGAGGGTCAGGAGCGTCGTTTTGCCGACACCGTTCTCGCCGAGAAGGCCGTAGACATGGCCTTCGGAGAGGGGCAGATTGATGTTCTCCAGCACGGTGTTTTTACCGTAAGCAAAGGAGAGAGAGTCGATTTGTATCATAACTTTTTAGTGTATTAGTTCGCTATTACACTGCAAAGGTACGACAGTTTTTTGAATCTGCAAATTTTTTTGCACTTTTTTCAAAAAAAAAGCAGCGACCGGTTGGGTCGCTGCTTATAATAATATAGGGTATCCCCTATTTGATGAAGTCGTGAGAGGCGGTCATGGCCTTCGGATCGAGGGCTTCGTCGAGCTTCTCCTTGGACATGATGCCGTGCTCGAGGACGAGGTCGTAGACGCTGCGGCCGGTCTCAAGGGCTTCCTTGGCGACCTTCGTGGAAGCCTTGTAGCCGATGTACGGGTTGAGGGCCGTGACGATGCCGATGGAGTTCTTGACCATCTCGTAGCAGTGGTCGGCGTTGACCGTGATGCCGTCGATACACTTGGTGCGCAGGGTATTCATCACGTTGATGAGCCAGGTCTGGCTCTCGAGGATGCTTTCGACGATGATCGGCTCCATCACGTTGAGCTGGAGCTGGCCGGCCTCGGCGGCGAAGGCGACGGCGGTGTCGTTACCGATGACCTTGAAGCAAACCTGGTTCGTGACCTCGGGGATGACGGGGTTAACCTTGCCGGGCATGATGGAGGAACCGGGGGCCATGGGAGGGAGGTTGATCTCGTGCAGACCGCAGCGGGGACCGGAGGCCATCAGGCGGAGGTCATTGCAGGTCTTGGAGAGCTTGACGGCGAGGCGCTTGAGGGCGGCGGAATAGCTGACGTAGGCGCCGGTATCAGGCGTAGCCTCGACGAGGTCGGGGGCCTTCTCGAACTTGTCGCCGGAGAACTCGCTCATCAGTTTGGTGCAGAGCTCCGCGAAGCCGGGAACAGCGTTGAGGCCGGTGCCGATGGCGGTACCGCCCATGTTGATTTCCTTGAGGAGGACGGCGTTGCGGTCGAGGTTGGCGAGCTCTTCTTCAAGGTTGTTGGCGAAGGCGTTGAATTCCTGGCCGGAAGTCATCGGCACGGCATCCTGGAGCTGCGTACGGCCCATCTTGATGATGTCCTTGAACTCCTCACCCTTGTTGCGGAGGGAGACGATCAGATCGCGGAGGGCCTTCTCTAGGTGCTTGTTCATGCGGTAGAAGCAGTAGCGGAAGGCGGACGGATAGGCGTCATTGGTGGACTGGGCGCAGTTGACGTGGTCGTTCGGGGAGCAGTACTGGTATTCGCCCTTCTTGTGTCCCATGAGCTCGAGGGCACGGTTGGCGATGACCTCGTTGGCGTTCATGTTGACGGAGGTGCCGGCGCCGCCCTGGACCATGTCCACCGGGAACTGGTCGTGGAACTTGCCGTCGACGATCTCCTGGCAGGCCTTGACGATGGCGTCACCGATTTCCTTCGGCATCACGCCAAGCTGCGTGTTGGCAGCGGCGGCGGCCATCTTGACGTAGGCCATGGCGATGATATACTCCGGATAGTCGCACATGCGGGTATTGGAGATCTTGTAGTTGTTCAGCGCGCGCTGCGTCTGGACACCGTAATAGGCATCGGCCGGAACCTGGAGTTCGCCGAGAAGGTCGCTTTCGACTCTGAATTTGTTTTCCATATAATATAATGTGGTTATTGATTATTTCAGGAAGGTAAGGATGCCGTCCGCCGCGGCGCGGGCGCTGCCGATGGCCTCGACGACGGTCTTGGGGCCGAGGGTGAAATCGCCGGCGACAAAGACGTTGGCCTTGCCGCTGTCCTGGAAGGACATCCGGCCGCTTTCGTCGGTGACGGGCCATTTCCAGACGTTGGGCTGCCACGGCGCTCCGGCGAGGATGCCGAAATCGGGCTTCTCGCTGATGGCGGGCATGAGCACGTCGCAGGGGACTTCATGGTCTGTGCCATCAAGAATCCTGGTGACGAGCTTGCCGGTCTCGGGATCGGTCTCGTTCTGGCAGTCGCGGAAGATGACGGCGCCGTCGCGGACCTCGATCGGGGCCTGGAACACGCGGAACTGCACGCCGTCGGCCTTGGCCTCCTCGACCTCCATCGGGTTCGCGGGCATGTTCTCGAAGGTCTTGCGGTAGTAGACCCAGGTGTCGGCGCCGCTGCGGACCGCCGTCCGGCAGGCGTCCATGGCAACATTGCCGCCGCCGATGACGATGACCCGTTTGCCCTTGAGATCGTAGGCCTGAGGCGTCTTGAGATAGTGGAGAGCCTCCACGACTCCAGGCTTGTCCTCGCCGGGAATGCGGAGCATCGCGGGCTTTTCGGCGCCGGCGGCGATGAGGACGGCGTCGTAGCTTTCGCGAAGGTCATTGAGCAGGATATCCTTGCCGAGGGCCTTGCCGCCGAAGAAGCGGATGCCGGGCACGTCGAGGATCCTTTCGTAGATGTCTACATATTTCTTGTCGAGGCGGAAGGCCGGGATGCCGTAGCGCAGCACGCCGCCCATCCGGGGATTGGCGTCATAGAGGTCGATGTCCGCGCCGGCCCGGTAGAGCCAGATTGCAGCGGCGATGCCCGCCGGGCCAGCGCCCACGATGGCGACACGTTTGTTTGTCATTTCGAGCGAAGCCGAGAAATCTCTTTTCAGCTCATAGGAGAACAGATACTTCTCCGAAATCTCCTGCTCGATGCTATACCAGTGCACCGGCACGCCCTTGGCGTTGAGGATGCAGTGGCCGAAACAGAACTGCTTCCAGTCGCAGACCTGCGAGGTAATCGCGGACAGAGGGTTGTTGTCGAAAAGAATCTTCCCCGCCTCTTCCAGACGGCCTTCGCGGTAGAGGGCCATGCACTCGGGGACGGCCGTATGCACGGGACAGCCCTTCAGGGAGCACAGGGGCTTTTTGCAGAGCAGGCACCGGCGTGCCTCATCCATGTTGTTGATCATGATTTGTTATGTGATTAGCATACAAAGATAGCAAAAAAGAGAATAATATGCTATACTTCGTATTCGGTCGGGTCGAAACCCGCCAGCGCTTCCTTGCGCTCGCGGCAGGTTCCGCATACGCCGCAGTGCTTCTCGCCGCCCTTGTAGCAGGAGTAGGTCAGCGAGTAATCCATGCCGAGCGAGCGGCCGCGCAGCGCGATGTCGCGCTTGGTGAGGTTGCAGTAGGGAGAGACGATGCGGACGCCGTTGTAGGTCCCCGCCGCGGCCGCCTTGTCGAAGGCGTCGATGAATTCGGGGCGGCAGTCGGGATAGATGGCATGGTCGCCGGCATGATTGGCCAGCAGGACCGTATCGAGTTCATAGCTCTCCGCCAGCCCCGCCGCCACGGCGAGCATGATGCCGTTGCGAAACGGGACGACAGTACTTTTCATGTTCTCGTCGTCATAATTCCCTTCCGGAATCTCTCCCCCGCTGAGCAGCAGGTCGCTGCGGAAATACTTCCCGATGAACTCCAGCGGAATCACCATGTGCCTGATGCCCAGTCGCTTGCAGTTCTCCACAGCACAGGCGATCTCCCGCGCATTGTGCTTGGAGCCATAGTCGAAGGTCACGGCCAGCGCGATGCTGTCCTTGTATTCATAAAGCAGGGTCGTCGAATCGAGCCCTCCGGAGTAAATCAATATCGCTTTCATAATGCTTGCAAGTTAACAAAAAATCATAAGAAAACCGTACGGAGAAGTTCCTGCCCGAGCACATGGATAGCGGAGGCAATCTTCTCGACCTGATTGCGCCGAGGCTTGGACAGACCATGCTGGTAGGCCCAGAGTTGCTTCGGATGGATGCCTGACAACCGTCCGAGTGCCGTTGGGGTAATAATACCGGAATAATACTCCAGCATCGTCCGGACATCCCAGTGAATCAAGAATTCATACTCTCCATCCAGCCAGTCCGGGTAGAACTGTGCCACGTCCCTGCCATCCTCCTTCGTCAGGCGGAGGGTCTCTTCCAATTCGGCCTTTGCCTCATCCGGGGTGTTTCCGCCTCCAAAGAGTGCTGGATACTCATTGCAATAAGCGGCATAAAAACCATCCTTTGCCCTATTAATAGTAATATCTACCTGTTTCATCATATTCCCATTTCTTTCAGTATCTTCTTGGCGAAGTCATTGTGTATCTCCTTGCCCTTGTGAAAAGGAACTGTATAGATCCTTCCTTCCTTGATATACCTCACATGGCTTCCTTTCCCTTTCTTGGGAAGAGGGTACCAACCACTCTGCAAAATGATTCTGTGCAGTTCGCTGTATTTCATCGCAAATATAGATTATTTTCTATTATTTTCCAAATGACCGGTCATATAGGTCGAGACAAACATACACAGAAAAAAGACTGGAAAGCACCTTTTTCGGGGCTTTCCAGCGTGATTTTTTATCTTTCTTATCGGTTTTATCTGTTTATTATCGAATATTTAAGAATAACAGGCAAAACGGAAGGCTATTCCGTGACGGCGACGGCGGGACCGAAGTATTTGATTTTGAAGAAGAGGCCGATGTCGTCGGACTGATTACCGGCGGCGCGAAGGGCGCGGACGTCGTCGAAGTAGATGGTGTAGAGGTGGTCGTCGGTGTCTTCAACCGTTTCACCGTTCTCCTCCTTGGTCAGTTTGGCGACCTGCGTATAGGTAAACCAGTAGTTCCAGGGCGTTCCCTCCGCCCGGTAATTCCATTTATTGGCATCCGTCGACTGGAACAACATGCCGGCGAGCGTCTCATCATCCAGAATCTCGCCATTCTCGGTCGGAGCCATCTGGATGCCGATTTCGACGTCATTGAGCAGGACACCGTCGCGGTAGACGGCATAGGGATTGAGCGTACGGCTGGCCATACGGGTAACGAGCGGATACAGACCGAGCGGATAATTGCCAGGAATGCGGAACTCCAGCTTGTATGTCTGGCAGGTCTGACCGTTGACCTCGCGGGTTACACCCGGGACAATTTCCAGCAGGAACTCATTGGCCGCCACGCCGCTGGGCAGATAGCTGAATGCTGAAATTGTATAGATGTTGATAAAGCGGGACAGACCGCTGTTGAGGTCGGTCAGGTGGATACGGCCGCCCTGCAGTGTCGAGGTGATGGCGGTACCGAGTTTGAACCGCAGCGTACCCTCGCCCGTTGTCGTGTTATAGGAAGTAACCTCCACCGTCGGGTCCGCAAAGGACGGGAACGGGGCGTTGACCCATTCCGCCTTGAACTTGGAGATCGTCAGTCCGTCGACACCCTGGCCCGCGTTCGGCTCCCCTTCCGCATGGACATACTTGAAGTTCACGGTCTTATACTGCCCCTGATCCGCAGGATTCTGATAGATCAGGTAGGAATCATCGACCGCGAGCTCGAACTTACCGTTGTTGACGTTGATGACGTTATCACTGATGTTGATGGTGCGGTTGTTGGCGTAGTCTTCGGACTCAAGCGCCGCTTCGAAAGTCGACACGCCGAGGCCCTCCCACGGCAAGCCGTGGATATTGAGCTGATAGCTATGGTTGCGGTGGATAACGCAGTGCTCGAGATTCTCGTTGAGAATCAGAAGGACGTGGTACTTCCGGACGCGGTTCGACGGAATATCGGCCCCGTTGACATCCTTGAGATAGTCCACCCGCAGGATCAGCTTGATCGGGGAATAATGCAGGGGGTCGTTCTGTTCCGGGTCGGAGATGTTGTCGTCCTCGAACAGGAAGAGGGTCTGGGCGAAACCGTCACGGATGATGGGAGAGCCGTTGTTGTAGTCGTAGACCTCCACCATATCGGATTCCGTCGCGGTATAACGGGCGGCACCGGAGCCGTAATAAGGCGCATGATGGCCCTCATCCAGCGTCCACTTCCCTTCTACGTCGTCATACGCATAGTAATTGTCGTAGGGCTCGTCCGGATCGTTGGGATTATAGGGCGCCACATAGCCGGTATTGAGGCCGTTGACGGCGATCCAGGCGATATTGAGGATGCGGTACTCGTGGTCGTTGCTGCCGGTCAGGACCGGATCGACGACGCTGATGTCCGTCATCGAATGGAAAGTCAGTCGGGCCCGGTCGCGGATGAAATGGATGACGCTGCCTTCCTTCTGCTGGAAGTTACCCTGCTCGTCCTCCTGCGCCAGCCAGCGCTGCATCAGCGTCGGGGTTGCCTCCCCATGGAAGCCCCAGTAGGAGATCTGCGTATCGCTGAGGCTCATGGTCATCGACATATTGTTGACGATGGCGAACTCGTCGCCGCCGATGGTAGTCGGTATCTTCGAAGGGTCGACATTCGCGACGAAATGGATCCGGTTCGTACGGCCGGGAACAGTACCGGTCAAGAGTTTACGACCCCATTCAGAATGGCCCGGATGGTTCGTCTGGAACTGCTCCTCCGCTCCGATCAGGTCGGCGTCACGGGTGCCGATATAGACGCTGGAAGATCCCTGCTTGTAGAAGCAGAGCATCTTGATGGAGGTAATATAACCTCCTGCATTCTCCGTACCGGTCTCCGTACCGCCGACTATGGACGCCTTGGTCTCCGGGTCCGGGAAGGCGCCCTCGGGCGCATCCACCCAGATCCGCACCGGCATCTCCGGCTCGGAAAGAATCTGCTCGAGCAGTTCCTGCGCCGGATCCTGCGGCACGACGGGCTCCACTTCCTCCCGGCAGGAAGAAAGCAGCAGCGCCGTCAGCGCAAGGGATATGAGGAGAATGCGTTTCATCAATCGTTACTGTTGAGTTTCTCAATCTCTTCCAGGGTCAGCGAACGGACGCAGCGGACATAGGCGTTCGTAGCCGTACCCTGGTCTCCTGTCGACACATAAGCGGATGTACCGTCCAGGGCCCAATAATACTGACCACCCAGCACTTCTACCATCGTGATGTTGTGTGTATTCTCACCATTCTGATAGTCGATGATGACCTCGATTTCCTGCTTGGTCGGCAGGCGCCAACCGACATATCTCGTGCCGTCCGTACCTACCTCCATATAGGTACCGCAATGCGTAGCAGCCGTGGTAGCGCTGTTTGTCGTCGTAACGGCTCCCAGTTGGGAAGCGATCATGAACGCCGGCGAAACGACCTTGTCCTGAGACTGATAGTTGTTATCCAGAATCGGATAGCCCAACACATACTTTTCACTGGTCGATGTAATCTGAATCACGTACATGTGATTGTTGGTCAGGTTGGTATAACTGGAGCCCCGCGTGTTCATGTTGGAGATGGCATAGCACATGCCGTTATAGTAGACCTTGGCGGTAAAGATACCCTGGTTGGTCGTACCATTCTGCTCTCCCCACGCCACCCAACTACCTGTATCGGGCCTATTAACCGTATGAACATACAATTTCGAGGCGTAACCAGCTCGATAATACGTGTACGTATAGATATAATTCCCTGTTCGTGTAACCCAGTAATAGTAGCCGTCT
>CAMKRY010000031.1 GCA_946415345.1 uncultured Bacteroidales bacterium
CCGTGTCGTCGACATGGACCTCGGCATTGCTGCGCAGAGCATGCTGCTGCGGGCCATGGCGAAGAGAACCGTGTCGTCGACATGGACCTCGGCATTGCTGCGCAGAGCATGCTGCTGCGGGCCGTGGAGAGGGGTCTCAACGGCATCTTTATCCTCAATTTCCGGGCGGAAGCGCTGCAGGATGCTCTGAAGCTGCCCCTCAGGCCACTCGCGGTGCTGGCCTTTGGAAAGGGCACCGAGCGCATCTTCCTCATGCCGGCCGGGAAGGACAGCTCCCTGACCTATTATCGCAAAGACGGAGTCCACTTCGTCCCGAAACTGGGGGTGGATGACTTGCTGATCTAACTGCCGAGCCGTCGGAGCATCTGCTCGACGGCTTTTTTCTTTTCATCGATACCGGGGTGGACGTAGAGGTCCATGGTCGTGGTGATGGAGGCGTGGCCGAGGAGGACGGAGACCGTCTTGTAGTCGCATTTGCTTTCGATGCAGCGGGTGGCGAAGCTGTGCCGCAGGGCATGGAACCGCATGCGGGGCAGTCCGATGCTTTTCAGCAGGTGGTGGTAATGGTCTCGAAGATAGCGCGGCTCCAGCGGTTTCCGGGCGTTGGATACGACGTAATCGTCGGCCTGCATGATGCGCCGCAGCGGCTTCAGGATAGCGTTGAGCTCCCGCGTAATCGGGATTTCGCGGGTGCTGGATGGGGTTTTCGGCCGGTCGACGGAGAGGTAGTACTCGTGGATACCGGCATCGTTGATGCAGATGCGCTGGACGGTTTTGGTGATGTGGATTTCCCCCGCGGCGATATCGATGTCCCGCCACTGGAGGGCGCAGACTTCACCGATGCGAAGGCCGCTGTGGAGGCAGATCAGGATGCCGAGGTTCGGGAAGGAAAAATGGCTCTGGAGATACTCCATCAGCTGACGCTGCTGGGGACGGCTGAGGATGGCTGGGGAGCGTCTGCCTGTCGACGGATAATGGACCCGGCTCTCGAGGGGCGGCCAGGCGCCGGCATCCGCTCCATGGCGCAGGATCATTTTCAATACGAGCAGGGTGTCGCGGACGGTTTTGACGCTGAGTCCGCGCTCCAGCAGACTGTCGGCGAAGGTCTGGACGGCTGCCTGATCAGCGGGGCGTTCCCGGTCGAAGCAGGGGAGGATGTAGAGATTGAGCAGCCGTACGTAGATGGCGTAGGTGGAGGGTTTGACCCACTGGCGCTTTTCCGCCTTCCAGTCGGCGGCGACTTCCGGAAATGAATGTGACATAGGTAGATAAGATTGGTTATTGCATCGCTGCATGCAAAAAGGCGGCCCGGAAGGGATTGCCCTTTTGCAGAATTCTTCTTACCTTTAAAGTGCAAAACGAGCACGATCATGAAACGCCTTCTTTCGCTGATTCTTTTCCTCCTTCCTTTTTCTGTCCTGGCGCAGGAACCTTCTTTCGACCAATACTTTACCGACGCAACGCTGCGGCTGGACTATGTCTTCTGCGGCAACTCGGCCGAGCAGTCCATCTATCTTCAGTCCATGACGCGGACCGGAGACTGGGCCGGCCGCCGCAAGCATCTCGCCGAGCCGCTGCTGAAAGGAAACGGGCAGATTCGCGTATTGGAGCCGCGAACGGGTAAAGTGCTCTACGCCAACAGCTTCTCGACGCTGTTCCAGGAGTGGCAGGCCACCCCGGAGGCCGACGAGGTGAACCGAGCCTTCGAGAACTGCTTCCAGGTGCCTTTCCCCAAGGCCCCCGTGGAGATTGAAATCAGCCTGACGGACATCCATAACATTCCCTGCGCGATGCTGACCCACACCGTCCGTCCGGACGACATCCTCATCCGGCAGCAGCAGGACAACGGCAACCAGTGCAAGGAACTCGCCTGGGGCGGCAGCCTGGAAGGTGCCATCGACATCGTCATCCTCTCCGAGGGCTATACATCCTCCCAGAAACGGAAATTCTTCTCCGATGCCGCCCGGGCTCGCGACGCCCTTTTCGCCCATGAACCTTTCGCTTCCCGCAAGGGCGAATTCACCATCCGCGCCGTGTTCGCCCCGTCGCAGGAATCCGGTCCCAGCCAGCCCGGGAAAGGGGAGTGGAACAACACCGCCGTCGGCAGCCATTTCGACACCTTCTATTCGGACCGCTACCTGACGACCTCCTCCATGCAGAAGGTCTATGACGCCATCGGCAACGTCCCGTTCGAGCACGTCATCATCCTGGTGAATACGCCCGTCTACGGCGGCGGAGGCATCTACAACAGCGTCACCATCATGGGCAGCGACCATAGCACCTTCCGTCCGGTGCTGGTCCATGAGTTCGGCCATGCTTTCGGCGGCCTCGCCGACGAATACGCCTATGACAGCGAGGGCAACGACTGCATCTATCCCGCTGATACGGAGCCCTGGGAGCCGAACATCACGACGCTGGTCTATTTCGAGTCCAAGTGGGCGGACCTCCTGCCGGAAGGAACCCCGGTGCCGACGCCCGTCGACCCGATTGAGCGGCAGCAGGACGTCCGCCGCATCTGGTCATCGCTAGGCCCGGAGGCAAAGGCCTCCCTGAACCTCAAACTGGGCGTCTATGAAGGGGCCGGCTACCAGATGCAGGGCGTCTATCGTCCCGTGCAGGAATGCCGCATGCGCATCAACGAGTGCGAGGAATTCTGCCCCGTCTGTGTCCGCGCCATCAATGCCATGATTGATTATTATACGAAATAATGAAGAGAATCCTTCTGCCGCTGGCGGCGGCGTTGCTGCTGACCGCCTGTGCCCAAAACGAGAAGACCGCTCCGAAGCCGGTCACCGGCTATAGCGAGCCCGACCTCGGCTGGCTCTTCCTGGAGGAGGGCCCGTACACCCTGTCAACCACCGTCGCTGCGGCGCCCGGTCCGGCCGACCTGGTGCTGGTCACCGACCTGTCGCTGATGGCCCCGGAGCCGGACACGGTCCTGACGGCGTCCGTAACAGTAGAAGATGACGGCGCCTTGGAGGTTCCGCTCGGAGAACTGGCCCCGGGATTCTATCAGCTGCGCCTTCGCGACACGCTGCGCTGGAACATTGGCGTACGTCCGGAAGAGCTTGTCAGTGAGCCCGATGCGAAGGATGACTTCGAGGAGTTCTGGAAGCAGACCTTTGCCGAATTGGCGGAGGTTCCGATGGAGGCGGAAATGACCCCGCTGCCGGAGTGGAGCAACGATCTCCGCACCGGCTATGAGGTGCGCTTCAGGAGCTTTGGCGGCGCCGTGGCCGGCGGTATCCTCTCCGTTCCGAATGCGCCCGGAAAGTATCCCACTGTCGTCCAGTATATGGGCTATGGCGCCGAGCCTTTCTATTTCGACCCCTCATCCGCGCCGGATCGCATCGACTTTCTCGTGAGCGTGCGCGACCAGGGCATCTTCAAGGCCGGACAGGAGCGCTGGATCGACCGCGGCCTGGCCTCGAAGGAGACGTTCTATTATCGCGGCGCCTTCTGCGACGCCAAGCGGGCGCTGGATTTCCTCTTCTCGCTCGATCAGGTGGATCCGGAGCGAGTCGTCGCCATGGGGGAGAGCCAGGGCGGTGCCCTGACCACCGTCGCCGCGGCTTGGGATGACCGCCTGCAGGCCATCAGCATTGCCGTTCCCTTCCTTGGGGATTATCCCGACTATGCCCGCATCGTCGAATGGCCCGTTCACGAAGTCTGGGCGGCCGCTGACGGGGAGGGGCTCGACCGGGCGACGCTCATGGACATGCTGACGTATTTCGACATGAAGAATTTCGCGCCGCAGGTGACCTGTCCCGTCATCATGGCCTTCGGCCTTCAGGATCCGACCTGCCCGCCGCATACGAACTTCTCAATCTATAACAACCTGGGGTCGAAGGAGAAACAATTCGTCTGCATCCCGACCTGCGGTCACGCCATGTGGCTGGAGGCGGCCTGGCCCCCGGTGCGCGATGCTTTCCTCTCGCCTTGGCAATGATTGCAATCCGGAAAGATTTCTTTCTTTTTTCGTTAAGGATTGTGTATATTTGTATTCCTAACCACAAAGATTGAAAGAATGCAGCTGCATGTAGTGAATGAAACCGCCCGGCTGAGGGAAGTTGTCCTCGGCTGGCCGGAGTCCAACGGCCCCGTGCCGACCCTCGAGGAAACCTTCGACAGCAAGTCCTACGAGTCCGTCAAGAACGGCGTCTACCCGACCGACGAGGCCATCATCCATGAAATGGGCGCCTTCGAGGCCGTCCTGAAGAAATACGGCGTCAAGGTCTACCGACCGCGCCCGGTGGAGAACTGCAACCAGGTCTTCGCCCGCGACGTCGGCTTTGTCATCGAGGACAAGATCATCGTCTCGAACATCATTCCCGACCGTCAGGCTGAGATTGACGCCTATGGCGACATTTACAGCCAGATCCACTACAAGCAGATCTACAACCTGCCCGAGGCCGTCCATGTCGAGGGCGGCGACGTGATTCCCCACGGCGAGCGCATCTTCGTGGGCCAGTACGACTTTCCGGACTATTCTTCCGTCAAGACAGCCCGCACGAACCGCCTCGCCATCGACTACCTCCGCATGATTTTCCCGGAAAAGAAAATCATTCCGCTGAACCTCCGCAAGTCGGATACGGACCCTTACGAGGGCATCCTCCACCTCGACTGCACCTTCATGCCGGTCGGCCCCGATATGGCCATCATGTACCGCGAGGGCTTCATGAACCCCCGCGACGCCGACCATGTCGCCGACATCTTCGGCCGCGAGAACGTCCTCTACCTGACCCGCGAGGAGATGTACTGGATGAACTCCAACGTCTTCTCCATCGCCCCGGACGTCGTGGTCGTCGAGGAGCATTTCACCCGCCTCAAGGCCTGGCTCGAGAGCCGCGGCATGACCGTAGAGACGGTTCCCTACAGAGAAATTTCCAAGATGGGCGGCCTGCTGCGCTGCTCGACCTTACCTTTAAGAAGAGATTAATATGTCCAAACTTGCCATGGTCGCCTTTGGCGGCAATGCCATCCTCCGCGCTGGTCAGAAAGGTACCTGGGAGGATCAGTTACAGAATGTTGAAGGCGCCTGCGAGCAGCTGCTGCCCCTCATCCGCAAGGGTTATTCCCTGGTCATCGGCCACGGAAACGGTCCCCAGGTCGGCAATGAACTCCTTCGGCAGGAGGGTGGCCGCAAATGTTTCGGTCTCCAGGTGATGCCGATGGACTTCTGCGGCGCAGAGACCCAGGGCTCCATCGCCTACATGATCGAGACGGGCCTGGAGAAGGTCCTGGAGAGGGAAGGCATCGACCGCAAGGTCGTGTCCCTCGTTACCCGCGTGGAAGTTGGGGAGAAGGATCCGGGTTTCCAGAATCCGACCAAGCCGGTCGGCCCGTATTATACCAAAGAAGAGGCGGAGAAGATGGACGGAACCTTCAAGGAAGACGCCGCCGGCCGCGGCTACCGCAAGGTCGTTGCTTCGCCGAAGCCGCTTGGTATCAATAATATCGAGCTGGTGGAACGCCTCGCCCGTGACGGCTACATCGTCATCACCGTCGGCGGTGGCGGCATCCCCGTCGTCAAGGATACGGTCGGTTACCGCGGCGTCGAAGCCGTCATCGATAAGGACCTCGCCAGCGCCCTGGCTGCCGTGAAGATGAACGCCGACGAACTCTATATCCTCACGGACGTCCCCAAGATCTGCATCAATTTCAACAAGCCCGACCAGCAGGCCCTCGATGTCCTGACCGTTGCAGACGCCAAGCGCTACCTGGCGGAAGGCCAGTTCGGCGAAGGTTCCATGGCCCCGAAGGTTCGCGCCGCGATCTTCTTCGTGGAGTCCACCGGCGGCACCTGCATCATTTCTGAAACAAGAATCATCAAATAATATAAAACCATGCCTTACAACCTCAGAAACCGCAGCTTCCTCAAGCTGCTGGACTTCACCCCGAAGGAAATCCAGTTCTTCCTCGATCTCGCCCGCGACCTCAAGCGCGCCAAATACACCGGCACCGAGCAGCCGACCCTCAAGGGCAAGAACATCGCCCTCATTTTCGAGAAGACCTCCACGCGCACCCGCTGCGCCTTCGAGACGGCCGCCTATGATCAGGGCGCCCATGTGACCTACCTCGGCCCGACCGGTTCCCAGATCGGCGTCAAGGAGAGCATGAAGGACACCGCCCGCGTGCTCGGCCGCATGTATGACGGTATCGAGTACCGCGGCTTCGCCCAGGCGACCGTTGAGGAACTGGCCAAATATGCCGGCGTCCCCGTCTGGAACGGCCTCACCAACGAATTCCACCCGACGCAGATCCTCGCCGACTTCCTCACGATGTCCGAGCATGTCGACAAGCCCCTCAACCAGGTGTCCTACGCCTACCTCGGCGACGCCCGTTTCAACATGGGCAACTCGCTGCTGGTCGGCGGTGCCAAGATGGGCATGGATGTCCGCATCGTGGCCCCGAAGGCCCTTCAGCCCGCCAAGGAGCTGGTCGATACCTGCATGGCCATCGCCAAGGAGACCGGCGCCCGCATCACCATCACCGACGATCCCAAGGCCGGTGTCAAGGGTTGCGACTTCCTCTACACCGATGTCTGGGTCTCTATGGGTGAGCCCGCCGAGGTCTGGGCCGAGCGCATTGCCATGCTGAAGCCGTACCAGGTCAACAAGGAACTGATGGCCGCCACCGGCAATCCCAAGTGCAAGTTCATGCACTGCCTCCCGGCCTACCACAACCTCGAGACCCAGGTCGGCCGCGACGTCCACAAGCAGTTCGGCCTCGACGGCATCGAGGTCACCGAGGACGTCTTCGAGAGCGAGAACAGCATCGTCTTCGACGAGGCCGAGAACCGCATGCACACCATCAAGGCCGTCATGGTCGCCACCCTGGGTGACTAACGCGCTTTCGCCCTCATCGCTCCCTGTCATTCCGACCGAGCGCAGTTCTTCTGTCATCCCACGGCTTGTCCGTGGGATCCTTTTTGTCCTCCGGTGCTGCCTCCGCACCTACGTACAGTGTGCATTCCCTCCTGAAAAATGAGGAGGGAGTGCACGAATAAGCTGCGAAAGTGTGCATTCCCTCCCTGTTTTGGTAGAGGGAAAGCACACTTTTTCAGAGGAGGGTAGCCACACCAAGGCCCGGGTGCAAAAAAACAAATTAAAATTTGTACAATCAGAAAATTGTTACTATCTTTGCAAAAAGGATAGTGATTTGAGATTTGAAGATATATTGGGGAATGGAAGGCACTGGGCGGTTGTGTATGACGGAGATAGCGTGGATGATCTGTCGAAGACTTTTTCGGATTGGATGAATCCTGCCTATTTGGGATTATTCTTTTCGGAGAATGCGGATGATCTTGAGCGATATTTCCATATTACCCATATAGATTCAGCGATATTTGATACGATTGCTGACGCCTCTTCTCTGTCTTGTATCATTTTGGATATCGATTGGATAAGGTGAGGAATTATTTGATTGATAACGGGATAGTTGATTCCGATGGCATCATTGATTACAATTCATAAAGTATGGATACGATTGAATTCCTAAGGAGCCACGAGCACAAAGGCGAAGGGCGATTTGTGAAGGAGGCTCAGTTCGTGAAGGAGAACTGGGGCTGGCTGCAGTATTCCTATGCCATCGCCATCAAGGTCCGGAGCCGGATGGTGGAGTTGGGGTGGACCCAGAAGCAGCTGGCGCAGGCGCTGGACTGCACACAGCAGCACGTATCTGTCATCCTGAACGGGCGTGTCAATATGACGCTGGAGACGATTGCAAAACTGGAGAAGGCCCTCCAATTTGATTTGATAGGGGAAGCCTTGACCTCGTTTTCTGCCTATTCTTTGTCAGCAAGGCCGACCGGCTATTTGAGTGAACCGGACCCTTCTGAGGTTCCGGCTGAACTCCATACCCGTCATTTGGTCGAGGGATATGGCGATCGAAAGAAAAAAGGTCCGAAACCAAAAAAGTAATGATATGAAAAAACTGATGGTAATCTTATTGGTCCTCGTGGCGGGGCTGCAGTGTTTGGCTCAGGGCGTGGTGTCGGGGCCGTGGGTGTCGGGGGCGCGGGATAACCGCGTGACGATTCTGTGGACGACCGAGAAGGCGGGGCAGGCCTATGTGGAGCTGTCCGACGGGACGAAAGTCTGGGAGACCTTCGCCGGGCGGCGGATTTTCAAGCGTTTCCATAGCGTGTGTGTTGAGGGGCTGGAGCCCGGAGAGGTGCTGCGGTATCGCGTCGGCGGCATCGACCTTGTGGACGACCATAATGCGCGGGACCCGAAGTTCGGGAAGCAGTGGGAAGGGGAGTGGCACAGCGTACGGAGCTTCAATCCGAAGGCGGAGCGCTGCGATTTCTCCGTATTCAACGATATCCACATGAAGACGGCGAAATATAGCCGCCTGGCTGCGCAGGTGGATTCCGCTGCGACGGATTTCCTCTTCCTCAACGGGGACATCACCACCGCCGGGAACTATGTGATCGACACGCTGGTACATTACCAGATCGACCCGCTGGGGTCGCTGCCGGCCGGGATTCCCGTGCTTTTTGCGCGGGGGAACCACGAGGGGCGCGGCAATCGACCGGACCTTGTGGCGGACCTCTATCCGAACGAAGATCCGGCGCCCTTCTATTATACCTTCCGCCAGGGTCCCGTCGCCTTTATCGTCTTTGACGGGGGCGAGACGCATGTCAAACGCTGCGTCGCCTACAATGGGGCGGAGGTGTTCGAGGAGTATCTCTTCGCACAGCTCGAATGGGCGAAAAAGGCCATCCTGGAGCCGTCCTTCTTCTATGCGCCCGTCAAGATCTGTCTCCTCCACGTCCCGATGATCGACCATCCCGACAAGAACGACTACCTCCTCCAGCGCTGGCTGAACGTCCATTTCGTGCCGCTGCTGAACCAGGCCGGCATCGACCTGATGATCGGGGCGGATCTCCATGAATTCATGTACTGCGAGCCCGGGACGATGGGGAACGATTTCCCGATTCTCGTCAACGACGATGTGCGCCGGCTGGATGTCCGTTGCGACCGCAAAACCATCCGTCTCCGGATGCTGAATGCGGACGGGGAGGAGGAATTCAGCAAAGAAATCCAACTTTAATGGGTCGATAGTCAAAAAAAATTTGGAGATTCGAAAAATATACGTACCTTTGCACTCCCAACTGCTGGGTTCGTATAACGGTTAGTACTCGAGATTCTCAATCTCGCAATAGGAGTTCGATTCTCCTACCCAGTACGAAGGAGGCTCGCTGCAAGGCGAACCTCTTTTTTTTGTTCCAAATAATGCGTATCTTCGTACGATTAAACCATGCGACTATGAAGATACCCAAAGATGCGGCCATTGTCGTGGTGGACATGCTCTACGACTTCATTGACGGATCGATGGCCTGTGCCCATGCCGAGCCGGCCGTCGCCAAGGCCCTCGAGCTCCTGCAGCAGAATTCTTCTGCGACGGCCGACGGCGATACCGAGGAAATCATCCAGGGCGGGGGAATGGTCCCCGTACTTTTCGTTTGCGACTCGCACCCCAGCGACCATTGTTCCTTTACGGAGCAGGGAGGCCCCTGGCCGTCCCATTGCGTCGCCGGGACCCGCGGCGCCGAGATTCACGACGACCTCAAACCCTTCGCCGACGAGGCCTGCATCTTCCGCAAGGGATGTGACAAGGCGGTCGAGCAGTACTCCGGCTTCGAAGGCCGCAACAGCGCTGGCCAGTCGCTCGCCGAAGTGCTGGAAATACTTGACACAAAGGGTGTTGTCGTGGTCGGCATCGCAACGGAATATTGCGTTCGCAATACGGCTGAGGACCTGCTGAAGGCCGGTTTCCCGGTCACGGTCCTGCAGGACGCCCTCGGCTATGTCGAGCACCAGGGGCATCTCGATGCCCTCGACGCCATGAAAAAAGAAGGAATCAAAATCTTATAACCTATGACCCTCATCAAATCCATCTCCGGCATTCGCGGCACTATCGGCGGCGCCCCCGGTAACGCTCTGACCCCGATTGACATCGTCAAGTTTACCTATGCCTATGCGGCCACGCTCCCGCAGCGCAAACCCGCCCCGAACGGCGAACGCTACAAAGTCGTCGTCGGCAAGGATGCCCGCCTGAGCGGCGACATGGTCGAGCAGCTCGTGGTCGGCACCCTGATCAGCTGCGGCATCGACGTCGTCAAATGCGGCTTCGCATCGACCCCTACGACCGAAATGGCCGTTCTCTTCGCCAAAGCCGACGGTGGCATCATCCTGACCGCCTCTCACAACCCGCGCCAGTGGAACGCCCTCAAACTCCTCAACGACAAGGGCGAATTCCTCACCGCCGCGGAGGGTCAGGCTGTTCTGGACCTCGCCGCCAGCGAGAACTTCGACTTCGCCCCGGTGGAGGCCCTCGGCAACATCGAGGAGGAGGATTTCACGGACAAGCACCTCGACGCCGTCCTGGCCCTCGAGGCCGTTGACGTGCCCGCCATCCAGGCCGCGAAGTTCAAGGTGGTCGTCGATGCGGTCAATTCCGTCGGCGGCATCATCATGCCCCGCCTGCTGAAGCGCCTCGGTGTCGAATGCATCTGCCTCAACTGCGAGCCCACCGGCGAATTCGCCCACAACCCCGAACCGCTCCCGAAGAACCTCGTCGACCTCAGCGAGACCGTCGTCCGCGAAAAAGCCGACCTCGGCGTCAGCGTGGACCCGGATGTGGACCGTCTCGCCTTCATCTGCGAGAACGGCGAAGCCTTCGTTGAGGAATACACCCTCGTTTCCGTCGCAGACTACCTCTGCGAGCTCGCCCAGAAGGCCGGAAAGCCCATCGCCACCGTCTCCAACCTCAGCTCCAGCAGAGCCCTTCGCGACGTGACCGAGGCCCACGGCGGCACCTACTACGCCTCGGCGGTCGGTGAGGTCAACGTCACCACGCTCATGCACAAGGTCGGCGCCCTGATCGGCGGCGAAGGCAACGGCGGCGTCATCTACCCGACGATCCATGCCGGACGCGACGCCATGGTCGGCGTGGCGCTCTTCCTGAGCAACCTCGCCCACAAGAAGATGAAGGTCAGCGAGCTCAAGAAGACCTATCCTCCGTATTTCATCGCCAAGAACAAGATCGAGCTCAGCGACAGCGCCCTGATCGAAAAGATCCTCAGCGAGCTCAAGAAGGTCTATGCCGCCGAAAAGGTCAACACCATCGACGGCGTGAAGATCGACTTCGAGGCCAGGAAGGAATGGGTCCACCTCCGCAAGTCCAACACCGAGCCGATTATCCGCATCTACTCCGAGGCCTCGACCATGGAACGTGCGGAAGCCCTCGGCAACGAGGTCATCGCCGTCGCGAAGAAGATCATCGGCTGATGTTCTCATTCCGAACCACACCCCTGGAGGATCAGCTGGACCGGGCGCTGATGAGCGGCCGGGTCGGCTGTTTCTGCACGCAGAACTGCTGGGACACCGCCCGCGGGAGATGGATGTATGACATCTTCCGTGAGCGGGGGAACCTGGAGGTCGTCTTCAGCCCCCGCGAGGCGGAGCTGACGCCCGGGACGAACCATATCGAGTTCGACCTGGAGCGCCTGCGCGGCCTCGACGCGGTCGTCGTGGAGATCCAGGACGTCGGCAGCCGCTACTTCAACTATACCAAGGACGTGATGCAGCTCATGGAGATGCTCTCGCTTCTTGGCGACGAGGCGCCGGCGATGTATGTGGTCGACCATGTCAATGCCGCCGGGCGCTATGTCGAGGGTACGATTCCCTCGGTCCGCTGCGAGATGGGCGTCCCCAAGGTGGCGCACCGCCACGGCCTGACCCTCGGCGAGCTCTGCAACCTCTACTACACCGAGCTGGGCGCCAAGTTCGCCCTCCATATCATCTCCGCCGGCGCGACGCAGGCGAACCGTCTCCTGATGCCCTGGACCATCGCTCCCGCCTCGGATATCCCCGGTTTCTTCACCTGCGATCTCTACTCCGGCGGCGGCCTGTGGAACAATACGACCATCACCCCCGGCATCGGCACCTCGAGGCCCTATGAGTATTTCGGTGCGCCGTTCATCCGCCCCAACATCGCCGACATCCTTCCGGCCCCGCAGGGCACGCTGCTGCGTCCCTGTAGCTTCACGCCTTCGACGGGCCGCTACGCCGGCGAGCGCTGCTTCGGCTACCAGATCCTGCTGACCCCCGGCGTGCCGTACCATTCCCTGCTGCACACGCTCCAGCTGATGCGCTACTTCCTCGAGCACTATTCCCAGTTCGAGATCGAGGAAGCCTTCTGGATCAAGCTGGCAGACCCCGTGCTGGCCGACTACCTCGGCGGCGTGATCTCCTTCCAGGACGCCCGCGAGCACATCAAGCTCGAAGAGCAGAAATGGATCCGCAAGGCCAAACGCTTCACCCTCTACGACGATGAGCCGCGACGCATTAAATAGCATCAAACTGATGGACAGCGGCAGCTGCGTTTTTTCGCAGCCTGATGCGTTGTGCCAGTATATGTCGGCGCATGGGGGAAAAGTATTTGAGACGGAGGGTGAAATCCGGTGGGAGCATTCGGATGTGTTCCACTATCAGCTGATTACGGCGAAGGTGGAGGCGAGCGGGGATCGCTTTGTGGCTTCCTGCAAAGAGGGGAGCGCGGCGACGCCGCTGCTCAAGGGGCTGTCCTGGATCCTGTTCCTGGCGCTGAGCGCTGGTTCTATCTGGTGGCTTCGCAGCGGCTGGTGCGCGGCCATCATCTTCGTCCTTCTGCTCTTGACCCTCTGGCTGGTCCTTCGTCCCTCGCAGAAGTCCGTGCAGCGGATGCTTCGCCTGGCGGAAGAACTCCACTCATGAAAAGATTCCGGCATATAGCCCTGCTGGCCGTCCTCTGGGCGGCTTTTCTGTCATCCTGCGGTGGCCGCCAGAAGGTGGAAGTGCCGGATACTTCGGGCTATGCAGCGTATGCACAGTGCTTCGACCTGCTGCCGGAAGGGGAGGGCTGGGCGATTGTCTCCCTGAGCCCGTATGACGGAACGACGGATACGCTCCATGTTACGGAGCCGCTGCAGAAGATCGTCTGCATGTCCACCTCGCACGTCGGCTTTCTCGACGCCATCGGTGCAGCGGATGCCGTTGTGGCGGTATCGGGCTGCGATTTCGTTAGCAGTCCACGGATCCGGGAACGGATTGCGGAGGGCCAGGTTGCCGAAGCGGGTTATGACGCCGCGCCGGCCTATGAGACGCTCTACCAACTGCAGCCGGATGTCGTGCTGAGCTATTCCCTCGGGGGCGCTTCGCCCATGGATGAGCGCCTGACGGAGCTCGGTATCCGCGTCTTCACCCTCTACGAGCACCTCGAATCCCATCCGCTCGCCCGGGCGGAGTATGTCCGTCTCTTCGGTGCCCTGACCGGCCGCATGGCCGCTGCCGACAGCCTCTTTGCCGTCGTTCGCGATGGATATCAGGCGTCGTCCATCTATGGGCCTGAAAAAATGGACGAGTGCCCTGAAAAAGGCCAGTCATCCATAAATTGCGGTCAAATAATGGACGGGCGGAAGGTCCTTGTCAATCTGCCCTATGCCGGGGTGTGGTACATCCCCGGGGCGGAGAGCTATATGGCCCGGCTGATCCACGATGCCGGGGGAGAAGTGCTGGGATCCGAGCCCGGAACGTCGCAGTCGGGGATGATTTCGCTGGAGCGGGCCTATGAACTCGCCTGCGAGGCTGATTTCTGGCTGAATGCCGGCAACGTCCAGTCGATGGACGAACTGCGGCGTGAGAATGCCGCCTTTGCCTCTTTCCCGGTCGCCGCGCCGGGGCGTGTCTATACGAATAGTCGCCGCGCGCAAACCGGCGGCGGCAATGATTTCTGGGAGTCCGGCGCCGTCCGCCCGGATCTCATACTGAAAGACCTCCGGACGATCTTCGCCGGAGGCCCTGAGGATTCCTTATACTATTATCAATCGGTAAAATAGATTCCACGGACAAGCCGTGGAATGACGATAATCAGAACAGCCGGCCGTTGAATTTGGAGGCCAGGTCGGAGAGTTCCGCGTCGGTGGCGGGACGGTCCAGCTCGGCGTTGCGCTTGGCGCGGGCTGCGGCATCCTCCGCCTCGAACTGCTTTTTGAGCAGGGCGAACTGGCGCTTGGTGTCGAGGGTAAATTCGCCGCCTTCAATCCAGGCGAAGTAGGCGTGCTCTTTCTTCCAGACCTCTCGGGCGGTACGGCCCTTGTGCTTGCCGAAGGAGATGGTCGGCTCGCCGTTCTCGCCGCGGATGAGACGGCCGGCGAAATCGATCCCCCTGGGACGGCCGCCGATGGTGGCCATGGCTGCAACGTCGTTCGGGAGTTTGTCGCCATACATATCGAGCTGACCCTTCAGGACTTCATAGGTCGCGACGGTGTCGGCCTCGGCCGTGTGGGCGTTGTCGAAGTCCTCGCCGCCGCAGTAGAAGCGGTAGGCGGCCTTGAGGTTGCGGGGCTCGAAATAGTGGTAGATGGTCTGGACGTCGACCATCTTGCACTGGTGGAGATCCACGGTGTCAATGGCGGCGAGCATTTCGCGGGCCTTGGCCTTGTTCTCTTCCTTGGCCGTGGCGTCAGCGATGCGCTCGTTGCAGTAGGCGCGGACGCGCTCGATTTCCTCGGCGAGCATCGGGAGATCGAACTTGGCGGAGTTGAAGCCGGCCAGGTCGCTGTCGCGGAGCCATTCCAGCACCTCGGGAAGCACCTCGATGAATTTCGGGCATTCGGTCAGGTCCTCGTCGTGGACGCCGTTGACCTTGGAGGCTTCCTCGGCGATGTGAATCTGACGGCGGAGGGCGTAGTCCCAGGGCTTGACCTTCCACGTCTTGATGCGGGTCTCGCCGCTCGGGAGAGCCTTGACGAAACTCAGTTCGATGATGCCGTCGGTGGCAATATTAAGACCGGTGCTCTCTATGTCGAAAAAGAGCAACGGTCTTTCCAGTTTCAGTTCCATAAGGAAGGGGTTATGAAATCATGATCGGCATGATGATGCCGCAGATCTTCTCGCTGGCGGCCTCTTCCTCGGACGGGAGGATCAGGGCGGCCCGACGGGCGTCCATGAACTTCATCACGAGGGTATTGCAGGCCATGTTGCTGAGGATTTCGGTCAGGAAGGTGCTCTTGAAGCCGATCGTCAGGTCATCGCCGGCGTAGTCGCAGCTGACCTTTTCGTAAGCGGCGAGGGCGAAGCCGAGATCCTGGGCGGAAATCTCCAGCTGGCCGGCCTTGAGGTCGAATTTGATGTGGTTCGAGGCCTTGTTGGCGCAGACGGCGACGCGGCGGACGGTGTTCAGGAGAAGGGTCCTGTCGATCTTGAGGACGTTGCTGTTGTTCTGCGGGATGACGTCGCGGTACTTGGGGTACTTGCCGACGATCAGGCGGCAGATCATGGTCGTGCTGCCGAAGGTGAAGACGACATTGGAGGCGTCGAAGGCGACCTTGACGGTCTCGACATCCTTGCCGATGATCGAACGGAGCACGTTCGCCGGGCGCTTGTGGAGGATGAAGGAAGCCTTCTCGGCGGCCTTCACGTCGGTCGTGGTGTAGCAGATCAGTTTGTGGGAATCGGAGGCGACGAGGGTCGTGGACTCGACGTCGATGTCGAAGAAGATACCGTTCATCGCGGGACGGATCTCGTCGTCAGCCGTGGCGTAGACCGTGCCGGCGATGCCGTCGACGAGGCTCGCGGCCGGGAACTCGACCACCTGCGCGTCTTCACCGCAGCCCTTGATGTCCGGGTAGTCGTCCGCCGGGAAATACGGCAGGACGGAATTACCGCTGGCCCAGCTGCACTCGAAGGAGCTGTCGCTGATGGTCTTGATCTGGATCGGCTGGTCGGGGAGCTCCTTGAGGAGGTCGATGATGTGGCGGGCGGGGATGGCGAGGCTGCCTTCTTCCTCGACCTTATCGGCCTCGATGGAGGTTCTCAGGGTCAGTTCGCTGTCCGAAGCCGTCACTTCGAGGGTGTTGCCCTTCAGGACGACGAGGAAGTTCTCCAGAATCTGGAGGGTGGTCTTGGACGGGATGGCCTTGGAGACATCGAGAAGGCCCTTGAGGAGCGTTGCGCTGGAAATGCTGAGTTTCATATCAC
>CAMKRY010000032.1 GCA_946415345.1 uncultured Bacteroidales bacterium
ACGAGCTGGGCATCGCCGGTCCGGTGCTGCTGGGCGTGCTCCCGAGCGTCTACGGTTACTTCTTCATCCCGAACTATCCGTCCGACATCGCCACGGTCAACTTCGACCGTTCCGGTACCACGAAGATCGGCAAGTACCTGCTGAACCACAGTTTTATGATGCCGGGCCTGATCAGCGTGATTGTTTCCACGGTTGTTGCCTTCCTGATTACCAATGTCTTCTTCGCGAGTTACTTCGCCATGTAGTTGTATGAACAGACGATTCTTCCATTTTCTGCTGGCAGCCGTCCTCTTTTTCGGGGTGGCGTTCCAGGTCGACGCCAAATGCCGGCCCAAACGCTATGTCATCGTCGTTTCGATGGACGGTTTCCGCTGGGACTATCCCCAGATGTACGACTGCCCCAACATCAACGCCGTGGCGGCCGGCGGGGTCTCGACGGCCATGTGGGCCTCCTACCCGGCCTCGACGTTCCCGAACCACTGGGCGCTTGCGACCGGTCTTGTTCCGGATCATCATGGCATCGTGAACAACAGCTTCTGGGCGCCGGACATGCAGGGTTTCTACTCCATCGGCGGGCCGAACAAGTCGGTCTCGGGCTATTTCCTCGGCGAGCCCTTGTGGGTGACGGCCGAGAAGCAGGGCGTGACGGCGGCGACGATCTACTGGGTCGGTTCCGACCTGGCGGATCCCGACCGGCATGCGACCTATTGGTTCGACTACGGCAAGCAGCCCCTGCTGGAATATGAGGCCCGTATCGACGAGGCGCTGTCCCTGCTCGAAAAGCCGAAGAAGGAGCGTCCGCACCTGATTATGATCTACTTCGACGAGCCCGACCACAGCGGCCATAGCTACGGCCCCCGCAGCGAGGAGGTCCGTGCCGCGGTCAAACGCGTCGACGATATGATCGGACGCCTCCGCGAGGGCATCGCGAAGTCAAAACTCGCCTCGCAGATCGACCTTATTCTCCTGGCCGACCACGGCATGACCGACATCAGCTACGAGCGCTGCGTCAATCCCTACGATTATATCAAGAAGGAGTGGATCGACATCATCATGATGGGCACCCCGACCTCCATCTTCACGAAGCCGGAGTACCGCGATTCGGTCTACAACGCGTTCAAGGACGTGGAACATATTTCCGTCTGGAAGAAAGAGGAGATCCCGGCCGAGCTGCATTACGGCACGTCCGAGCGTATCGGTGACATCGTCGTAGCCCCGGACCTCGGCTGGCAGTGCAGCGAGCGGCCCCGTTCCTATCCGGGCGCCCACGGCTACAGCCCTTACGAGCCCGACATGCAGCCGATTTTCCGCGCGGAAGGCCCTGATTTCAAGAAAGGATTTGTGGCGGCCTCGTTCCGTAACGTGTGCGTCTATTCCCTCGTCTGCCATCTGCTAGGCCTCCGGCCGGCCCCGAACGACGGCTCGCTCGATGAAGTCAAACAATTATTGAAGTAAGGTATGTATACATATAAAGAAGTCGGTGGCGGCCGCTATGTGCTGAGCCTCGACAACCATGTGGAAATCTCCGCCGCCCTGAAAGCCTTCTGCGAAGAGAAAGGCATCTATGCGGGTACCGTATACGGCCTCGGCGCCGTCAACAAGGCCATTTTCCGCTACCTCAACCCGGAAACCATGAAATATGTGGACAAGACCTTCGAGGAGCAGATGGAAATCACCAATCTGACGGGCAATATCTCCAGCAAGGACGGCCAGGTCTATCTCCACCTCCACATTACGGCCTCCCGCAGCGACTACAGCTGCATCGGCGGCCACCTCCTCACAGCCTGGATCAGCGGCGCCTGCGAGCTCATCGTCGAAGCCTTCGATGCGACCATCGGCCGCCGCCTCGACCCCGATCTCGGCATCAATCTCTACGATCTTTAATCGTCATTCCACGGCTTGTCCGTGGAATCTTTTTATTCTTCAGGGTATCCCACATGGGAGAGGAACAGGGCGTGCCCGGGGACGGACTCGCCGGCGTCGGAGCGCGTCGCGCCGCCCTCGATGAGCTCGCGGATCCATTCGGGCTCCCGCTTTCCTCGACCCACTTCCAGCAGCGAGCCGACGATGGCTCGGACCATGTTCCGCAGGAAGCGGTTCGCCGTCACGCGAAACATCAGATAGTCGCCCTCCTGCGCCGGATAATGCAGCAGGGAGACGTGCGAGGGCGTGTAAGCCGACCACTGGGCAAAGGTCACCGTGCAGACCGGTGACACATTGTCACTGCCCGTTTTCTCAAAGCAGGAAAAATCGTGCGTCCCGAGCAGATACTGCGCGGCGGCGTTCATCTTTTCGACATCCAGGGGGATGCGTAAATAATAGGAATATTCGTCCACGAACGGGTCCTGCCGGCGGTGGAGAAAATAGCTGTATTCCCGCTCGTTGGCGGTAAACCGCGCATGGAAATCCTCGGACACTTCGCAAAGCGAATGAATCACGATCTGAGGGGGCGTGATGGCATTTAATTTGTAGAGTAAATCGCCGGCTCCCATCGGAAGGGGCACGGCCGTGTCGAAGTGGGCGACATACCCAATGGCATTGACCCCGGCATCGGTCCGGCCCGCACCTGTGACGCCGATCTCCTCCCGCAGGAGGGTCTTCAGGGCCGCTTCAAGGAAGCCCTGGACCGTCTTGCCGGATGGTTGGATTTGCCAGCCGTTCAGGTCGGTGCCGTCGTAGGAGAGCTCGAGACGATAACGCATAACCAAGGATTTGATGCAAAAATAACAATAAAAATGGAGAATGTAAACATCAAGGAACTCAACGACAGGATCCAGAAAGAAAGCGCCTTCACCGACCTCCTCACCCTCGAAATGGGCAAGGTCATCGTCGGACAGAAGCACCTGGTGGACAACCTCCTGATCGGTCTTCTCTCCGGCGGACACATCCTTCTCGAAGGTGTTCCGGGTCTGGCCAAGACCCTCGCCATCAACACCCTCTCCCAGGCCGTCAACGCGAAGTTCAGCCGCATCCAGTTTACCCCGGACCTCCTCCCTGCGGACGTGATCGGTACCATGATCTACTCCCAGAAGAACGAGTCCTTCCAGGTACACAAGGGCCCTGTCTTCGCGAATTTCGTCCTTGCCGATGAAATCAACCGAAGCCCCGCCAAGGTCCAGAGCGCCCTGCTCGAGGCCATGCAGGAGCACCAGGTCACCATCGGCGACCAGACCTTCGCCCTGCCGGAGCCCTTCCTCGTGATGGCGACGCAGAACCCGATCGAGCAGGAAGGCACCTATCCGCTCCCCGAGGCGCAGGTGGACCGTTTCATGCTCAAGGTCGTGGTCAGCTATCCCGAGAAGGAAGAGGAGCGCCAGATCATCCGCATGAACAATCTCGGCGAGTTCCCGAAAGCCTCCCCGGTGGTCAATCCCGAGGACATCGTCCGCGCCCGCGGCGTGGTCAAGGACGTCTACATGGACGAAAAGATCGAGCGCTACATCGTCGACCTCGTCTATGCGACCCGCACCCCGGAAGCCTATGGCCTGGACAAGGTCAAGAACCTGATTTCCTATGGCGCCTCCCCGCGTGCCAGCATCTCCCTCTCCCTCGCCGCGAAGGCCTATGCCTTCATCAAGCGCCGCGGTTACGTCATCCCCGAGGATGTCCGTGCCGTGCTGCCGGAGGTGCTGCGCCACCGTATCGGCCTGACCTATGAGGCTGAGGCCGAGAACGTCACGACCGAGGAGCTCATCAGCGATATCGTCAACGCCGTCATCGTTCCGTAAGGTATTATGGCATCTTCCCTTACTCCTAACGAACTGCTTGCGAAGGTCCGCAAGATCGAGATCCGCACGAAAGCCCTCTCCCACCAGATCTTCGCGGGAGAGTACCACTCCGCCTTCAAGGGCCGGGGTATGGCTTTCAGCGAGGTCCGGGAGTACCGCTACGGGGATGATGTCCGCCTGATGGACTGGAACGTGTCGGCCCGCATGAGCGCGCCGTACGTCAAGGTCTTCGAGGAGGAGCGCGAGCTGACGCTGATGCTCCTGGTCGACGTGAGCCGCAGCGGCCTGTTCGGCACCGCGACGCGTACCAAGCGCGACCTGATTGCCGAAATCGCCGCCGTGCTGGCCTTCTCCGCCATCCTCAACAACGACAAGGTCGGCGCCATCTTCTTCAGCGACCGGATCGAGAAGTTCATCCCGCCGAAGAAGGGCCGGACGCACCTGCTGCACATCATCCGCGAGATCATCACCCTCGAGCCAGCCTCCAACGGCACGTCCATCGGGACGGCGCTGGAGTACCTCACGGGCGTGATGAAGCAGAAGGGGACCGCCTTCATCCTGTCGGACATGCTCGATGTCGACGGGAACGGCCAGCCGCGGTATGCCGATGCGCTGAAAGTCGCCGCCATGCGCCACGACCTCTCCGTGATCCGGGTCCATGATCCCCGCGAAGAGAGCCTGCCCGCCGTCGGTCCGGTCCATGTCAAGGACGCCGAGACGGGCGAGGCCCGCTGGATCAACACCGACTCCCGCCGCGTGCGCCGCGAGTATGAGCAGTGGTTCGCCACGGTCGGTGCCGAGGCGGAAAAGCTCCTGAACAAGTATCGGGTGGGCAGCGTCGACATCCGGACGGACGAAGACTATGTGCGGAGCCTGCGCGGCCTGTTTGAAAAGATATAGAAAGTGATGAAAGTCAAAAACATAGCGCTTTCTCTGCTGCTGGGGGCCGCGGCCGTGACGGGCTGCGGAAAACAGGAGGCGGCTCCTGCCCTTCCCGAGCCGGCGTATGGGGAGGCGTACCTGCTGCAGCTGCAGCCGCGGGATTCGGTCCTCATCGCGGACCAGCTCCGCTATGGCTTCCGCATCCGCGGCGTCATTGACGGGAATCCCTTCCAGCCCCTGCCGGAAAAGCCCGCCCTGCCGGGCATCCGCGTCATCGGGGACTGGGAGATCGATACCCTCGAAACCCGCAGCGAGGGTGGCCTGGAGGTCCACGATCTCGATGCCCATATCAGGCTGACGAGTTTTGATGAAGGCTCCTACGAGCTGCCGGAGCTGGGGGCGGTCGTCGGCTATTATGACGGCGGTAGCGATACGCTGCGCTTCGAAGGCCGGACGCTGGAGGTCTGGAACTGCCCGGTGGATACGACGAAATTCGCCCCTGACGTGCTGAACATCCCGTCGACGGAGCTGATCCGCTATCCCTGGACGAAAAAGGAAGTATGGACGGTCGTCGGTCTGTCCGGCGGCGGTCTGGTTCTTCTCGGCCTGCTGGTGCTGCTGGTGCTCTGGCTGATCCGCCGTTATCGCCGCAGACTCCAGCCGGAGGTGCAGGAACCGGCCCATATCCGCGCCCTGCGCAAGATCGACACCTACCGCGACAGCGCCTGGTGGAAGCCCGAGCGCCAGAAAGGATTCTATTCCGGCATCACGGATTCCCTCAAGGAATACATCGGTGACCGTTATGGGTTCGACGCCCCGGAAATGACTTCCGGTGAGGTGCTGCATCACCTCAAGACGAAGACGGACCTCGACAAGGACCTCCGCAGCGGTCTGGGGCATCTCTTCGAAGTCGCGGACTTCGTCAAGTTCGCCAAGCATACGGTCGATGACGCCGAAAACGCCACCGTCGTGCCGTTCGCGACGCAGTTTGTCACGGCGACCTGGCAGCAGGCGATTGAGGCGGAGGCCAAAAAGGAGGTGGAGCCATGATGGGTTATTCTTTCCTCCATCCGTCCCTGCTGTGGCTGCTGGTTATCCCGCTGCTGCTGATAGCCCTTTATCTATACAGGGAGCTGCGGGACCGCAAGCCGCACCTGCGCGTTTCCACCGCCCTGCCGCTGCGCAGCCGCTTTTCCCTGCTCCGGATCCTCCGCCATGTCCCGTTTGCGCTGCGGATCCTGGCCCTTGGCTGCATTATCCTCGCCCTGGCGCGTCCCCGGACGGCCTCCACGAGCGAATGGACCAGCACGGAGGGCATCGACATCATGATGGCGCTCGACGTGTCCGGCAGTATGGACACGCGCGATTTTGACGGCGGCATGAGCCGTATCGACGCCATGAAGGTGACGGCGGCGCAGTTTGTCGAGGGACGCCCGGCGGACCGCCTCGGACTGGTCCTTTTCGGCGCGGAAAGCTATACGCTCTGCCCGCTGACGGGTGACCGGAACGTGCTGGTGGACCTGCTGGGGGGCATCCAGATCGGCTTCGTCGATGAGGATGGAACCGCCATCGGCGAGGGGCTCGCCACGGCCGTTTCCCGCATCCGCGAATCGGAGGCCAAGAGCAAGGTGGTCATCCTGCTGACCGACGGCGTCAACAACACCGGCGGCGTGTCTCCGGCCAATGCGGCGGAACTCGCGGCGAATGCCGGCGTGAAGGTCTATACCATCGGCATGGCCGGGGATTTCCGTCCCTGGGGCGGTCAGGTGGACTATGAGGACACCTTCGACGAGAAGACCCTCCAGGAGATCGCCGAAATGACCGGCGGCCGCTATTACAAGGCGACCAACAATACGAAATTTGCAGAAATCTACGCCGAAATCAACGAGCTCGACAAGACCGAGCTCCAGGTTTCAAGCCGGACGCGCTACGACGAGCTGTTCCCGACCCTCGGCCTGCTGGCCCTGGGCTGCCTGCTCCTCGAGGCCCTGCTCCGGCTGCTGATGCGTCGTTTACCATAGGGAGGGCAGGAAGATGAACGAAACAACGATTCTCTGGGTCCATCCCGAATATCTCTGGCTGCTCGTGCTCGTGCCGCTGCTGCCGGTGGCCTATGCCGTCAAGGAAGGGCTCCGCCGGCGCCGCCTCCGCCGCTTCGGCGACGAAGAACTGGTCCGCGAGCTGATGCCTTCCTGGAACCCCGCCATCGGCTGGGTGAAGGTGGTGCTGTTCGCGCTGGCCTTCGGCTTGTTCGTTGTCGGCCTGGCCCGGCCGCGCACCGGTTCGAAATATGCAGAGAAGACGGTGAACGGGTCCCATATCGTCATTGCGCTGGATGTGTCGAACTCGATGCTGGCGCAGGATTATTCGCCGAACCGCCTCGAACGGGCGAAATACGCCATCCGCCGGCTGACCCGGAGCCTGGAGGGCAATGGCCGCCGGGCGGACCGCATCGGTCTCGTCGTATTCGCCGGGGATGCCTATGTCCAGCTGCCGGTGACTTCCGACTATGCCTCGGCGGAGCTGTTCCTCGACGGCATTTCCACGAATTCCGTGGCCATCCAGGGAACGGACATCGCCAAGGCGCTGACCGTCTCCTCCCGCTGTCTGATGGACGAGAGCGACGCCGGTAAGGCCATCGTGCTGATTTCCGACGGCGAGAGCCATGAAGACGATCCTGTGCCGGTCGCGGAGGCCATCCACGGCAACGGGATCGACATTTTCACCATCGGCGTCGGCGACACCCGCGGCACGCCCATCCTCATCGACGGGACGGCCATGAAGGACGAAGACGGCAAGATCGTGACGACCCGGCTCGACGAGAAGATCCTCGGCGACATCGCCGCGGCGGGCGGGGGAGCGTACCTCCATGCTACCGACCGCGACTTCGGGCTCGAGAGTGTCGTCAAGGCGCTCAAAGAGCTGAAGACGAGCGCCTACGACACCCTCGTTTTCGACGACTACGAGGAGCATTACATCTACTTTTACTGGGCTGCGCTTGCGCTACTGGTGCTGGGACTTCTGCCCGGCGAGCGGCGGCCGAAAAGGAGGCTGTTCCGATGAAAAGGGATTGGTATATCATATTGCTGCTGAGCGTATTGGCTGCGGCTTCCTGTTCGCGTGATCCGTATGTGAGAACGATGCGCGAGGGCGCTGACGCCTACGACGAAGGGGACTATACCCGCGCCGCCGGACTCTTCAAGGAGACCCTCGAGGATACGACTTTCGCGGGGCTCTATAACTACGCCCTGGCGAGCCACGAGGCCGAGGACGACATCGAGGCCATGCGGGCGCTGGATACCCTGCGCAAGCAGGAACTGGTTTCGGAGGACTATGCCGTGCCGGCCGTGCTGAACCTGGCCAATGCCCGGCTGACCGAAGCGGTCCGGCAGGAGGCGAAGGATAATGAGCAGCAGGAGGCCCCGCAGCAGGAAGGCATGCAGGCCCAGAAGGCCTCCACGGGCCTTTATCAGCAGGCCATGCAGGACTATGAAGAGTATCTGCTGGAGGTGCCGGAGGACATGGACGCCAAGGAACGTTACCTCTTCTGCAAGAGCAAGATGCCGCCGCAGGACCAGAATGCCGGCGGTGGCGGCAGCGACCAGAACCAGGACCAGCAGGATCAGCAGAATCAGGATCAGAATCAAGACCAGAACCAGGATCAGCAGGACCAGAATCAGGATCAAAACCAGGATCAGGACCAGCAGAACCAGGATCAGAACCAGGATAAGCAGGATCAGCAGCAGCAACAGCAGCAGGACCAGCTGAACGAGCAGCAGATCTACCAGATGCTGGAGGCCAAGGAGAAAGAGACCCGCGAGAAGGTGGACGAGAAGAAGGCCCGGGCCATCCAGCTGCGGCAGAAAGACAGGAAAAAATGGTGAGTATGATAAAGATATATCAGCGGATAGCGGCAGTCCTCGCCGTACTTCTCCTGACCGCGGGCGCCGCGCTGGCGCAGAACCGCATCAAGGTGGAGGTGCGACCGGACGCCCTGGTGAGTTTGGATGAGAATTTCCAGGTGACCTTCACGATCGAGGGGGCGAACCTGGTCCGGGATTTCCAGTGGGAGCCCGGCGAGGATTTCCATCTCGTCTGGGGTCCGGCGCGCTCGTCCAGCACCTCGACGACCATCGTGAACGGCAAGCGGGAAATGACCTCCCGCCAGTCCTATACCTATACGCTGAAGGCCCTTCGGACGGGCACTTTCCCGATTGCCCAGGCCAGCGCGAACATCGACGGCAACAGCATCCTGTCCGACCTGGCCAGCGTCACCGTCATCGCCGGTGAGGACGGACGCACGGAAGAGGCGGCCCCCGCTGCACCTTCCGCTTCCGGCGAGTCGGCCGCGGTGGCTTCCAAGGGCGAGGACATTTTCATCCGCATGATCCCGTCCAAGCGCCGCGTCATCGTCGGCGAACCTTTCCGCTTCGAAATCAAGCTCTATACAAAGCTCGATATCAGCGGCCTGACCAGTGCCAAGTTCCCTTCCTTCGATAATTTTTCCAAGAAGGACGATGACATCGGCGAGGTCCAGTTCCACCGCGAGGATGTCGGCGGCACGATCTATTATGTCGCGACGGTCGCGAGCTACACGCTGACCCCGCTCAAGGCCGGGACCATCCCCATCGAGGCGGCCGAGCTCGGCTGCACCTACCTGGTCCGCAACGCCCCGACCGGCGATCCGCTGGAGGATTTCTTCGGGACGGGCAGCCGCCAGATGCGCCGGACGCTGCGGGCTCCGGGCCTCGACATCGAGGTTTCCCGCCTCCCGGGCGGCGCTCCGGACTCGTTCACCGGCGCGGTGGGCAATTATAAGATGGAGGCATCGCTCTCCGCTGACCATCTCCGGGAAAATGAGGCCGGCAGCCTCCAGGTCCGCATCAGCGGCACCGGCAACATCGCCATGGTGACCGCTCCGTCCGTGGCGCTGCCGCAGGGGTTCGATACCTATGGAACCGAGTCGAAATTCGATTCCCGGGGCTCCATCACCGGCACGCAAAGCTTTGATTATCCCTTCATTCCCCGCACTGACGGCCAATTCCGCGTCGGGCCGGTGGAATTCAGCTACTTCGATACCGATTCCCGCAGCTACAAGACGCTGAAGGCCGGTCCGTTCGACCTGACGGTGGAGCGGGACACGACCGGCGTCGCGGCGGTGACGACCGTTCCCGGCGGAGCGCCCCGCATCGGCGGCACCCGCGTCGAGACCAAGGCCGAGAGCATCCGCTACATCCGCACCCGCGTGCCCTCTGACCTCGGCGAGCGGCGTTCCTTCTGGATCACCAAGCCGCTGTACTGGTGCCTGCTGGGTGCGCTGTTGCTGGGTCTTTTGATCTATCTGCCGGCCTCCGCAGCCATTTATCGCCGCCGCGCCGACCTCTCCGGGACCAAGAACCGCCGGGCCGCCAAACTCGCTTCTTCCCGCCTCAAGACCGCCCGTGTCTACCTCAAGAAGAATCTCCATACGGCCTTCTACGAGGAACTCCACCGGGCGATGCTGGGCTATGCTTCCGACAAGCTGCTGCTGGATGTGACGCAGCTGAGTCGCGACGGCATGCAGGCAGCGCTGCTGGAGGGCGGGGCCCGTCCCGAGGCCGTGGAGGGCTTCCTGGCCCAGCTCGACGCCTGTGAATATGCCCGTTACGCGCCGGGCGGCGACACCTCCGCTTCCATGCGGGAGCAGTACGACGCCACCGTTCGCGCCCTTTCCGATATCGACGCTACCGTGAAAAAACCTGCGAAATCCTCCGGCCGTCATGCCCGACCTGATCGGGCATCTCTGGGCCTCATTCTACTCCTCCTGACCCTCCCTCTCGGCATGCAGGCCGCCCCTGCCGACAGCCTCTGGACCGCCGGCGTCGAGGCCTATGCCGACGGCCGCTATGCCGACGCCGCCCGCGACTGGACGGCCCTTGCGGCGGATGCGCCCGAGAGCGCCGAGCTGTGGTACAATATCGGCAATGCAAGCTATCAGATCGGCGATTATGCCCATGCCGTCCTCGGCTATGAGCGCGCCCTGCGGCTGGATCCGTCCTTCGACGATGCCCGTTACAATCTCGAGCGCGTGGCCGAGCATCTCGACAAGATCGACGCCGTGCCGGAGTCCCCGCTCCGCCGCGCCGCCCGGTCGGTCAGCCACTGGCTGCCGGCCAATACCTGGGCCCTGCTGGCCGTCGTTTTCTTCGCCGGCGCCATCGTCCTTGCCCTGGCCTTCTTCCGCAGCGGCCGCCGCGGCTGGCGCATCGCCGGTTTCTATGGCGGCATCGCCGCCCTGCTGCTTTTCGCCGGGACGCTCTGGATGTCCATTCGCCAGTACCGCGAGTTCACCGCGAAGGACCAGCACTGCGCCGTCGTCATGCTCCAGCGCACGAGCGTCCGCAACGCCCCTTCCGGCAGCGGCAGCATCGAGCTTTTCGAGCTCCACGCCGGCACCAAGGTCGAGCTCCTCGACGAAATGAACGGCTGGACCGAAATCCGCATCGCCGACGGCAACCGCGGCTGGCTCCGCTCCGCCGACATCGAGGAAATCTGACGTTTCGTCACCATCTTTCCCAACTCGAGAACAAAAATGCCCTTTTTTGTCCTCGAGTTGTTGTTTTTAGCCAACTGGAAGTCAAAAATGGCCGTTTTTGTCTTCCAGTTCCCTTATTTCGCCGGTTCGAGTGCATTTTGGGCTGTTATTGCCCTCGAACTTTATTGGAGGACGGGGAACATGGCCTCGACAGTGGCTTGCTGAAGCCCGGTCAAACGGGCGAGCTGGCTGCGGGATGAGCCATAATCTTGCCGTAAAGCTACGGCCAACTCTTTCTTCTGCCTTTCGGTCAGTTGTCTGGTTCCGTCTGCGCCGAACCGCTTTTTACAGAGGCGGAACACGATGGGGAGCATTTCTTCATCCGGGATGACGGGTGTCTCACCATACCGCAAGGCAATCTCCACGTGCTTCTCTGTATTCTTGAAAAGCGCATAGGCAAATTGCCGTGCATGGGCGAAAAAACTCTCCACCGTCTTGTAGTCGACAAAGGAAGAAGGATCGATTTGATGGTCAACCATTCGCCAATCGTCCGACAGTAAAAGGGTGTTGGATTTTGTGAGCCCCTTTTTTGTCCTGTAACTCAATTTGCCTGCGGGAATACCGACCGGGTTGACGGGACAGGGGGAGAAATATAGATGGGCGCTGGTCCAGAGATTGAAAAAAGGATTGATGTCCGTGCGGACAACAAAGGGATTACGCAAAACATAGGCGGTTTCATCCCGAAACTGTATCAGGGAAGTGATTTCGGTATAACCGGCCTGGACGCTTTTGAAAACACCTGTTTTGCAGTGCCGCGCCAGATAGATGTCCATTAGATGGCGGAACCGTTCAAAGAATGCTTTGCACTTGGCTGGTTTTCCTCGGAGTATCCAATGGAAATGATTGCTCATCACGGCATAAACCAGCACCGTCACCCCGGTCTCCCGTGCCGCAATAGCCATATAGATAATGGCCGTATCCAACGTCTCTCCCGGGCTGATCAGTACCTGGTCTTCAACGGGTTCCGTATATACATGGTAGTATGGTCCCGTCGCTCGGAAACGGTCTTCCCGTTCCCGTTCCGCCATCCACTCGGATTGCGTGGTTTGATAATCAGTCTTCATGGCGGCAAGATAGCAATCCCCTCCGACGATTCCGCCATTTCCCCCCTCCCTCCCGTGCACTTTTTTCTCTTTCTTAAGTGTTTTGTCTGTTTCTTATCGAAAATTTCAGAACTTATAGATTATTTGGAAGACTTTATGGTGCCCGTCATTTCAGGGCGGAGTGGCGGAGCTGGCCGGAGAGGGCCTCGACGGACATCATGGTGCGGCCGACGGTGTGGCCCTTCAGGGCGAGCGTGGGATCGTCGAGCTGTTCCTGGTAGACCGGCACGCCGTAGGTGTCGCGGTAGGGCGCGTCGTAGTCGGAGGTCTCTTTGCGGCGCAGGATTTCCGGGTAGAGGCGGATGCGGTCCGGGTGGTAGAGGGCATTGAGGAGGACGAGGTCGGACATGGATTCCGGACCGAATTCGGTCAGCCATTCGCGCATCTTGTCGGTTTCGAACCAGATGGAGCCGTCGGTGGAGCCGCGGCCGAAGAGCCGCAGGGTGTCCTCGTCGAGGGGCCGCCAGCCTTCTTTGATGGTCCGGCGGAAGCGGTCCAGCGCAGCGAAGGGGACGATCCGGATCTGGACCCGGTCGAATTCGGCGCCGTCGAGGAAGGTGACTTCGAAGGTGCCGGGCACGGTCTCGATGATGAGTTCGCCGTCGCGGTCCCGGAGCACTTCGCGGGCGACTTCCAGGCCGCCGGTGCCGGTTTCCAGGGGGATGGTGCAACCGCAGTGGAGGGAGCGGGTGAAGCGGGCGAAGGGCAGCTTCCATTCGAAGGGATTCACGGCGTGGACACCGAGCAGGTAGAGCAGGAGCGAGTCGGGCAGGTAGCTGTAGCCCGGGGAGAGAACGACCCCGCGGGTCCGCATCCGGGCGGCGAGGTCGTTAAGGAGCAGGAGGCAGGCGCCGCGTCCCGGGTCGGCGTCGAACCAGTCCAGCTCTTCGGTGAGGCGCTCGCGGAGAAGGAGGGATTCCATCCCGGCAAGGGCGTTGTTGATTTTTTGGATTACTTTTGGATTCATATTGAAACTTGTTTTAATGGTTATCGTATTAAGGGGGAAGCGAGAGGAAATCAGACTTGTCAAGGAGCTTCGGCAACCCTCCCCGTCGGGAGAAGTTACAGTATTTCAATACGAATAAGCATTTCTGTTAACTCGAGATTTTGGGCAAAATCGAGGATTCCAATCGAACAAACCGCGCAAAAACGCCATATTAAACCCATCAATGGCGCTTGTAAAATCGGGCGAGAATTTTTACCTTTGTGAAAACCTCATTTATGCCCGTAAGATTCTACCTTGAGAAGCGCCTGAACAGGTATCAGGAGGCCCCCATCCGGATGGCCTGGTCCTTCAACGGTGACCGCTTCCAGACCACCGTCGGTTTCAGCATTCCGCCCAAAGCGTGGGACACGGCCGCCTGCCGCGTCACCCCCGCGGAATACAACCATAAGAACACGGCCTCAACGACCATCAACGCGTTCATTGATGCCCTGGAGCGGGCCGTGAACCGGATCGAGAACTACGCCCGGAAGAACAACGCGACGCTGACCAAGCCCATCGTGAAGCGGGTCTATGACGACGTCATGGCCGCCGGCGGCGAGTATCCGCAGACCAAGGAGGCGACCTGGATGAAGATGCTCCGGGAGCGCCGCCAGTCCACCGACCGCTATTTCGAGCACTTCAAAGGCGGCAAGTACAAGCTCATCGGCTTCGGCAAGGACTCCGAGACGCTGGAAGATGTTGTGGTCTACCAAGCGCTGTACGGAGACAACCTGATTTGGGTGCGGCCGTATGAGATCTTCTTCAGCAAGGTGACAATGCCGGATGGGAGTGAGGTGGAAAGGTTTAAAGAAATAACTAATACTTTATAGAAATGGCCCAAGATTACGATCGAGAGGAATTCCTCAGCACAATCCGCAGCATTGATGCTAGCAGATTGTATGAACGCGATGAAGTCAATTACACAGGACGAACAAGAGACACAAAGGAACTCTACACAGAGGTGATTGCAAAGTATTTACTAGAGAATATCGATATTCTAAAAACTATTCCGGCACATAAAAGAAAATACAAATATTTCATAAAGAAACACTTAGAACGAGAGATTCCTCCTGAGAATACACCAAGAAAGGAAGAAAGGCTGGCTATTCAATTATTCCATAAGTACCGCTATAGAGAAGATCTTTCTGATTTTGGGAGGATTTTAGATTATCAAGTACCATTAAAAGTAAATCGGCCAGATTTTGCCGGGAAGATTGATTTGATTTCTGTCAAAAATGGAAAATTGAGAGTACTTGAATTAAAAGTAGAGAATAGTCCTGAGACGATGTTAAGATGTGCATTGGAAGCCTATACATATAGTCGCGTTCTCTGGAAGGAAAAGTTTCTCAAAGATTATGGACTGCCACCAAAGACAGAAATCATTCCTACCCCTCTTGTGTTCAAAAACAAGTATCAGTATACTGAATACTATTCAGAAGACCATCGTTATTTACAAGAGTTAATGAAGACACTGTCTATCCAACCAATCTTCATTTCGGGAATATGAGAATCACCCTTCATCGCCCCAACCAGATTGGGGGCTGCATCACGGAAATAGAGTCCTCCAAGGGGACCAAGATCTTTATAGACCTTGGGCACAATTTGCCTCGGGGCGATGAGGAAGCACCTGACGAGTATGCTTCTATGGAAGCTATTGCGGAGCTAACAAAGGGCGCAAAGGCAATTTTCTATACCCATATACACGGGGATCATATTGAATTGTTTAAGTATGTCCCTGAAGGCATCGACCAGTATGTAGGGCCGCTTGCTCACAAGTTGATGGTGGCCAAGTACAAGCATATGACATATGCGGAGGATCTGAAAGAGAACAGCCTTTTGTGCCTTAAGAAACTGGAGCCATTCAAGAAGTATCACAAGGGCTGGAATATCACCGTTGACGACATAACTGTAACGCCTTTTCAGGTAAGCCATTCGGCGTCAGATTCCTATATGCTTAGGGTCAAGTGTGACGGAAAGACGGTCTTGCATACAGGAGACTTCCGCGGCCACGGCTATATGGGCGAAGGCATCTACAAGGTTATTGATAAGTTCCATATTGCCGGGCACGTTGATGTCCTTATCACAGAGGGAACAAACATTGATAGCAAAGGCAAGTCAATGCGGCATGAAAAAGAGCTCAAGAAGGAATTCGCGGATTTGTTCTCCAAGTACAAGAACACCTTCATCATTTGCTCTTCTACCGATGCGGATCGTCTGGAGTCCATTTATGGCGCTGATAGGGACGGTGCGAAAAGACCTTTTATTGTAGATTCCTATCAGAAAGAACTTCTGCAACTTATATCGGAGCATGCTGAAGAAGGGAGGCAGCTCTATCACTTTGGCCGGCAAAAGATTTACAGCTACGATCCCGAGAACTGGAAGATGGAATATATGATGAAGAAATATGGATTCGTCATGCTTATCCGAAACAGTCCCAAGTTCCAAGGGTATCTTGAAAAAATCCTGGAGTTCTGCAAGCCTGAAGAGACTTGCCTGGTCTATTCCATGTTCCACGGATATATTGATAATCGAAAAGACAATACAGCATTCAACCCATCGACATTCCGCTTTGTAGAGCAGTTCCGGGAAAGAGGATGCGTCATTGAAGAAAGGGAGCATACATCCGGACACGCATCTAAGCAAGATTTAATCAGACTCTGTCAGCAAGTCAATCCGGAAGTCATTGTCCCCATTCATAAAGACGAGAATGCCGACATCA
>CAMKRY010000033.1 GCA_946415345.1 uncultured Bacteroidales bacterium
AAACAGAAAGAATACGGTACCCAGCTCAAGGAGAAGCAGAAAGTCAAATACATGTACGGTGTGCTCGAGCGCCAGTTCCGCAACACCTACGAGAAGGCTTCCCGCATGAAGGGCCAGAAGGGTGAGAACCTCCTCTTCCTCCTCGAGTCCCGTCTCGACAACGTCGTTTACCGTCTCGGTATCGCTCCGAGCCGTCCGGCGGCCCGTCAGCTCGTCCTTCACCGCCACATCACCCTCAACGGCGAGATCTGCAACATCCCGTCCGCTCAGGTGAAGCCCGGTGACGTCGTCGCTGTCCGCGAGCGTTCCAAGAGCCTTGAGGTCATCCAGGCCAGCGTTGCCTCCGCCAGCAAGTATGCATGGCTCGAGTTCGACGCCAACACCCTCGTCGGCAAGTTCCTCAATGTCCCGGCCCGCACCGAGATTCCCGAGAACATCAACGAGCAGCTGATCGTCGACCTCTACTCCAAGTAACCGATAAACACCAGAATAATTATGGCAATCTTAGCATTTCAAAAACCGGACAAAGTGATCATGCTCGAAGGTACCGATACCCTCGGCCGGTTCGAGTTCAGGCCGCTTGAGCCTGGCTACGGAACGACCATCGGTAACGCCCTCCGTCGCATTCTCCTTGCGTCCCTCGAAGGTTTTGCCATCTCCTCCATCAAGATCTCCGGCGTCAACCAGGAGTTCGACACCATCCCCGGTGTGATCGAGGGTATGCAGGACATCATCCTCAACCTCAAGCGCGTCCGCGTCAAGAGGATGGTAGAGACCGTGGACAGCGAGACGGCGAACATTACCATCAGCGGCAAGCAGGAGTTTACCGCCGATGATATCTCGAAGGGATTGTCTTCTTTCCAGGTGTTGAATCCGGAACTGCACATCTGCTCTCTCGAACCTTCCGTCAAGCTCGAAATCACCCTGACCATCACCAAGGGCCGTGGCTATGTCCCCGCCGAGGAAATGCGCGATGAGAATACGCCCATCGGCACCATCCCCGTGGACGCTATCTACACTCCGGTCGTGAAGGTCAACTGGACTGTCGAGCCCTGGCGTGTCGAGCAGAAGACTGACTATGAGAAGCTCAACCTCGAGATCCGCACCGACGGCTCCATCAGCCCGAACGCCGCTCTCCAGGATGCAGCCAACATCCTCATCTATCACTTCAAGCTCTTCACCGACGACAAGAAGCTCACGCTCGAGAGCCCGGTCGAGACCGAATCCAAGGAACTCGACGAGGAATCCCTCCGGATGCGTCATCTCCTTCTCACCAAGCTTTCCGACATGGGTCTGAGCGTTCGCGCTTACAACTGCCTGAAAGCCGCAGAGATCGATACCTTCGCTGACCTTGTGTCCTACCAGAGAAGCGAACTCATGAAGTTCCGCAACTTCGGCCGCAAGTCCCTCAACGAAATCGACCTTCTCGTCGAGAAGATGAAGCTTTCCTTCGGGATGGATGTCACCAAGTACAATATTGAACCCAAGAAAAAGAACGATTAACAATGAGACACAATAAAGCCGTCAATCATCTGGGTCGCAAGAGCGGTCACCGCAAAGCCCTGCTCGCCAACATGGCCTGCTCTCTCATCATGAAGAAGAGAATCACGACCACCGAGGCCAAGGCTAAGGCCCTCAAGGAGTACGTTGAGCCGCTGATCACCAAGTCCAAGGATGACTCCACCCACTCCCGCCGCGTCGTCTTCAGCTACCTGAAGGACAAGTACGCCACGGCCGAGCTCTTCCGCACCGTCGCTCCCAAGGTCGCTGACCGTCCCGGTGGATACACCCGTATCCTCCACCTCGGTTTCCGCCAGGGTGACGCCGCTTCCGTCGTCATGATGGAGCTGGTCGACTTCAACGAAGCCGCCCTCGCCTCCGCCAAGAAGGAAGCCAAGAAGACGACCCGCCGCAGCCGCGCCAAGAAGGCCGAGACTGCTGCCGAGGCCCCCGCAGTTGAAGCTCCCGCCGCCGAGGCTGAAGCTCCCGCTGAGTAATCGGGCACGGAATCGGGCATTTTCGTGCCCGAACAGAGATTTTTTCCCCAATCGGGCACAAAAATGCGTTTTTTTGTGCCCGATTTCGTATATTCGTCTCTATGAAAAGAATCTGGATCCCTATCGTGGCGCTGATTGTCGGTGCCTGCAGCCCGAAAGAAGTGCACTTTCTGAGCGACGAGGGCTACCGCGCGGCGGTGGAGGAGACGCTGGAGGAGCGGCTTTCCGCCCATGACGGCGCCCTGCGGCCGTTCTGCGCCATCCCGGAAGATGCGACCTTGCGTGAAAAGGAGGCGCTGGAGTTCCTCTATGCCTATATGCCGCTGGCAGACCTGACGGACTATACGACGGATTTCTATCTGGAGAATGTCCGGGCTTCGTTCCGGACGGCGGAGGAGATGGGCTGGAATGTCCCCGAGCGGGAGTTCCGCCATTTCGTGCTGCCGCTGCGGGTCAACAACGAGAATCTGGACTCTTCCCGTGTGGTTTTCTACCGCGAGCTGAAGCCGCGGGTGGAGGGCCTTTCGATGCAGGAGGCCATCCTGGAAGTGAACCACTGGTGCCACGAAAAGCTGACCTACCAGCCGTCGGATGCCCGGACGCTGTCGCCGCTGGGGTCCCAGAAAAACGCGCTCGGCCGCTGCGGCGAGGAGTCGACTTTCTGCGTCGCCGCCCTTCGCAGCGTCGGCATTCCGGCGCGGCAGGTCTATACGCCCCGATGGGCCCACACCGATGACAACCATGCCTGGGTTGGGGCCTGGGCGGACGGACAGTGGTATTTCTTGGGCGCCTGCGAGCCCGAGCCGGTGCTGAACCTTGGCTGGTTCAATGCGCCCGCTTCCCGCGCCATGCTCATGCACACGAAGGTGTTCGGCCGCTACGACGGGCCCGAGGAGAAGGTGTTGGAAAGCCCGAACTATACCGAAATCAACCTCATCGACAATTACGCCGAGACCGCGGAAATGACGGTGTATGTGGTGGATGATACTGGGATGGGCATTCCCGGTGCACGGGTGGATTTCTGCATCTACAACTACGCTGAATTCTATCCGGCAATGACCAAGTACACCGACGATTCCGGAAAAGTGACGATTTCTGCCGGATTGGGAGATATGCTTGTGTGGGCGGCATTGGGCGAGCGGAATTATGCCTGGTGTAAAGCTTCTTTTGGGAAGGATAAGACAGTTGTTCTGGATGTGTCATGGAACCGTAACGGGCCGACGGAAATGACCATCGTGCCGCCGGCGGAGAAGGCGAAGATCCCGGAGGTGACGCCGGAGCAGCGGGCGGAGAACGACCGCCGCTTTGCGCGGGAGGATTCCCTCCGCCATGCCTACGAGGCAACGTTCCCGACCCACGAAGAGGCCCTGGCCTTTGTGCAGGAGCAGGGGTACGGCCACCATCTGACGGCGCCGATCCTCGCTTCCCGCGGCAACTGGGAGACGATAGAGGATTTTATGCCCATGAGCGGCAATCACGAACGGGTCGAGCAGGTGCTTACGGCCCTGAGTGGCAAGGATTTGAAAGATGCGCCGCTGGAGATCCTGCAGGACTATTATATGGCGGATGCCTTCCTCGGCGCCCGCGTCGAGAATGAGTTCCTGACGCCCTTCTACAGCTATTTCCGGGAGCATTTCACGGACGCGGTCGCTTCGCCGGAGGCGCTTGTGGAGTGGGTCCGGAACCATGTTACCGTCCTGGACAGTCCGCTTGCCTGGAACATCCCCATGAGCCCTGCCGCGGTGTTCGAAAGCGGTCTGGCCCTGCCCCGCAGCCGCGACATCTTCTTTGTCTCGCTGGCCCGGGCGCTCGGTTTTGAGGCGCAGAAGGATCCCGTAACCGGCAAGGTCCAGTACCGGCAGGACGGCGAGTGGTTCGATGTTCACTTCGACGGCGCCCCGGCGGCCAAGGCCCCGACCGGCATCCTGCGGCTCAGCTATTCGCCGACCCGCGCCATCCCGAATCCCGGCTACTACAGCCACTTTACGATTTCCCGCCTCGTCAATGGCCGGCCGCGGCTGCTGACCTTCGACGAGGGCGAGGTCGATATGGGCGGCGGTATGGACTGGGAGCATGTCTTCCGCTCCGGCTATCCGCTGGAGACGGGGCAGTATCTGCTGGTGAGCGGCAACCGCAACTCCGATGGCTCCGTGCCCGTGACTATGAAGTTCTTCACGGTCAAAGAGGGGGAGACCACAACCGTCGACCTCGTCATCCGCGAGGATACGGAAAAGGTGGCCGTCATCGGCAGTTTCGATGCGGAGACGCTCTTCACCAAGATGCCCGATCAGGTCGGGCATGACGAAACGGTCGGGCATGACGAAACGGTCGGGCATGACGAAATGCGCCAGTCCGTTCTTTCCGCCGTCGGGCGCGGCTTCTATGCCCTGGCGGTCGTGGAGCCCGGCAAGGAACCGACCAACCATTTCCTGCGGGATCTGGCGGCCGTCCGGGAGGCGATGGAGACGTGGGGAAGGCCGATCCTGCTGCTGACGGAAAGCACGGCGGCCATGGAGAAACTGACGGCGGAAATCCGCGCCGGCCGCTATGGGAAGCTGCCGGCAACGGTACTTTTCGGCATCGATACCGGCGGGATCCGTGGATCGATCACGTCATCCGGCGGCTTGTCCGCGGGATCTCTTCCCGTGGTCATCCTTGCCGACAGTTTCAACCGCGTATTCTTCAGCTCCGAGGGCTATTCCATCGGCCTCGGCGCCCGGCTTTGCGATGTCATCAACCGTCTGTAATATGGAGAAGAAAGACTATCAGGGAAAAGAGATCCGTCTGTGTGAAGACGGAAAGTACCGTTGGGTATATGAAATGAATATGTTCCGGAATCCGACGATCCTCTTCACCGTGGCGAAGGTGCTCGGCGGGGTGATTCTCGGTCTGTGGCTGCTCGGTCTGATCCTCTTCCTGTTCGAGGGAAACTGGGATGCCATGCTGGGGATGACCAAGGTGCTGGGCATCGTGATGGCGGTGATGGGCGTCCTGACGATTCTGGGTTATCTGGTCGTCTGCTGGATGTATCACGGCAAGTATATCGTCCTCTTCGAGATGGATGAGAAGGGCATCAAGCATATCCAGTTGCCGCGACAGTTTAAACGGGCGCAGGCGATGGGTCTCATCACGGCGCTGGTGGGCCTCGCGGCGAAACGGCCGACGACTGCCGGTGCGGGCCTTTTGGCCGCGACCAAACAGGCTTCTACGTCTGAGTTCCAGCATGTCAAAAAGGTCAAGGCCTATCCCCGCCGGCACCTGATCAAAGTGAATGAGACCCTCAACAAGAACCAGGTCTATGCCGAGCCGGAAGACTTCGACTTCGTTCTCGATTGGATCCGCACCCGCTGCCCGAAATTAAAATAATTGCTGAAATTTCATAAATTATTGTTGTTTTTCAATAATTCTTTATTATCTTTGCAAAAAGATGCCTGATCGGGTCGGGCATGACGGACACTTAAACACCTATATATTATGTTTGCATTTTGGGCTAGTTTAACAGTGGGAATGAAAATCCTCTGGGGCATTACGCTCACCGTTTCGCTGATTTTCATCATTCAGACCGTCGCCACCTTCCTCGGCGCGGACGCGGATCACAGCATGGACGGTGGCCTGGATGCCAATATGGACGGCATTCCGGACGATCCTTCCTTTGCGGATGTCCACTCGACGGGCATGAACCTGCTGACCTTCCGCAACTTCATCAATTTCCTCCTCGGCTTCGGATGGTCTACGGTCCTGCTGACGGAGATCCCCTGGGGCTGGCGCATTTTCATCGCCGTGGCTATCGGCTGCGGTCTCGTCGCCCTTGTGATGTACCTTTTCAAATGGCTGAGTCATATGCAGCAGAGCGGCAATATCAACGTCTACAAGTCCGCCGTCGGCTGCACCGGCACGACCTATCTGACCATCCCGGGCGCCCGCAAGGGCGAAGGAAAGGTCCAGATCACCATCAACGGCGCCGTCCGCGAGTACGAGGCCATCACAGATGGCGACACCCTGCCGACCGGCACCCGCATCCGTGTTGTCGAGGTCATCGACCCGAGCACCCTCCTTGTCGAAGAAATCAACACTTTAATCGTATAACCTGCCATGGGACAAAATGAAATCTACCTCATTCTGATCATTGTCGCCGTCGTCATCGTCACGTTCTCGGCCATCCTGAGACGTTACCGCCGCTGCCCGTCCGACAAGATTCTCGTCATCTACGGTAAGACCGGCAAGAATGCCGCCGGTTCCATCTCCTCCGCCAAGTGCGTCCACGGCGGTGCCGCCTTCATCTGGCCCGTCTTCCAGGAGTATGCCTTCCTCGACCTCAAGCCGATTTCCATCGAGTGCAACCTGACGAACGCCCTGTCGAAGCAGAACATCCGCGTCGATGTTCCCTGCCGCTTCACCGTCGGTATCAGCACCGAGCCCGAGGTCATGACCAACGCCGCCGAGCGACTCCTCGGCCTCAGCTCCGACAGCATCCAGAACGTCGCGACGGATATCCTCTTCGGCCAGCTCCGTCTCGTCATTGCGACCATGGACATCGAGGAAATCAACGCCGACCGCGACAAGTTCCTCGCCAGCGTCTCCGCGAACGTGGAGGCCGAGCTCCGCAAGATCGGTCTGAAGCTCATCAACGTCAACGTCACCGATATCCGCGACGAGTCCGGCTATATCGAGGCCCTCGGTAAGGAAGCTGCCGCCAAGGCCATCAACGACGCCAAGAAATCCGTCGCCGAGCAGAACCGTTACGGTGAGACCGGAAAGGCCATGGCCGACAAGGACACCCGTGTCAACGTCGCCGCTGCCGATGCCGACGCCGTCAAGGGTGAGAACAGCGCCAAGATCGAAATTGCCAACTCCGACGCTCTCCGCCGCCAGAAGACCGCTGAAGCCGACCGCCTCGCCGTCGCCGCCGAAAAGGTCCAGGCCGCCAAGGCCCTCCAGGAGGCCTACCAGAGCGAGCGCGATGCGGAAATCGCCCGTGCCGAACGCGAAAAGGCGACCCAGCAGGCCAACATCGTCGTGGCCGCCGAGATCGACAAGGAGAAGAAGATCATCGAGGCTGAGGCTGAGGCTGAACAGGCACGTCGCCGCGCCAAGGGTGAGGCCGACGCCATCTACGCCAAGATGGACGCCCAGGCCCGCGGTATGCTGGAGATCCTCTCCAAGCAGGCCCAGGGCTTCAACCAGCTCGTCGGAGCCGCCGAGGGCGATGCCCAGAAGGCCGTCCTCATGATGATTGCCGACAAACTGCCCGAGCTCGTCAAGACCCAGGTCGAGGCCGTCAAGGGCATCAACATCGACAAGGTCACCGTCTGGGATACCGGCAACGGCACCGACGGCAAGACCGCCACGTCCAACTTCATCTCCGGGATGATGAAATCCGTCCCTCCGCTCAACGACCTCTTCCAGATGGCTGGCATGGAATTACCGAACTACCTGAAGGCGCCGAAGAAGGAGGATGCTCCCGAAGAGCCGAAGCCTGAACAACCGAAAAAGAAGTAGTCAGGGATGGCCATTATCGTCAACGTAGATGTCATGCTGGCCCGCCGGAAAATGTCTTCCGGCGAGCTGGCCGAGAAAGTAGGCATCTCCCCGGCCAACCTCTCCATCCTCAAAACCGGAAAGGCCAAGGCCATCCGCTTCTCGACCCTGTCCTCCCTCTGTGACGCCCTGGCGTGTCAGCCGGCAGACCTGCTGGAATACGCCCCGGACGAAAGTTAAAAAAGGTGACTCAAGCGAGTCACCTTTTTTGTTTATCGGTAATCTTCGTAGCCCGGCAGGGCGATGCCTGCGATGAAGTCGCGGTATTTTTTATCGTCGCGGGGACAGACGAGCAGAACGTCATCCGTATCCACGACCATGTAATCCTTGAGGCCGCTGAGGGCGATGAGTTTTTCGCTGTCCAGGGAAAGGATGAGGTTCCCTTCCGCTTCACGGAAAAGGGTATGCTCCGTACTGGAGGCATTCCCTTCTTCATCACGGGCGGGGACCAGCCGGTAGAGTGCGTCCCAGTCGCCGATGTCGGCCCATCCGAACTGCGCCGGGCAGAGCCAGGCTTTGTCGGTCTTTTCCATCACGGCATAGTCCACGGACACTTTCTCGCAGTCGGCGTACATGCGGGCGAGGAACGCTTCCTCGTTCTCCGTACCGGCGACGGCGGGCCAGCCGTCGATCATATTCCCGAGGACGGGGACATAGTGGGACAGTTCCGCGAGGATGGTTTCATTGCGCCAGACGAAGATACCGGAATTCCAGAAGAATTCGCCGCTGGAGTAGAACACCTGGGCGAGCTCTGCGTCGGGCTTTTCCGTGAAGGTCTTCACGGGCATGGGCTCGGTGGTGTTGCGGGCCTGGCGGCCGCCATAGACCTGGATGTAACCGTAGTCGGTCTTGGGCGCGGTGGGGATGACACCGATGGTCATGAGGACAGGCTCGGCATTGACATGCTCCACGGCCTTGAGGATGGACCGGGCGAACTCCGGGCCTTCGGAGATGATGTGGTCACACGGGGTGGCGATCATGATGGCCTCCGGATCGCGCTCGCGGATCTTGCAGGCAGCCAGGGCGATGCAGGGCGCGGTTTTGCGGCCGATGGGTTCTTCAATGATGTTGGCGTGCGGCAGCTCCGGCAGTTCCTCGTGCACCAGCAGGGCGAAGCGGGAGAGCGTAACGACGAAGATATTCTCTTTCGGAATGAATTCCGCAAAGCGGTTGAACGTGCCGCGCAGGAAGGAGACTCTGTGGATTTTCCGGCCTTTGAAGAAGTGCTGCGGATGGTCTTCCCGGGTCAGGGGCCAGAAGCCGTTGCCTCCGCCGCCCGCCATGATGACGCAGTATAGGTTACGTTGCATGTGTGGTCAGTTTCTTTTCGTTCTGCTAAGATACATATTCCCCGCTCAATTCGCAAGGAGATTCGTCAGTGCGATGAAATCTTCCACGGAAAGGGTCTCGGGACGGCGGGAGAAGACGTCGGCGGCGAGGAATTCCGTCAGCTGCTCCTCGCTCCAGCCAAGATGATCCGCCTTGGCGCGGGCGAGGGGCTTGAGGGGGTTCCGGAGCATTTTCCGACGCTGACCGAAGGCGGTCTTGACCACATTCGTGAACAGGACTTCGTCGCAACCGAGGGAAGTCCGGTCATTGCGCTGCAGGCGGATGACGGCGGACTCCACTTTTGGCGGCGGAGCGAAACAGCCGGACCCGACCGTGAAGAGGTACTCGATGTCATACCAGGCCTGCAGGAGCACGGAGAGGATGCCGTAGGTCTTCGAGCCGGGTTTCTCGGCGATGCGTTCGGCGACCTCTTTCTGGACCATGCCGACCACCTGCGGAATCCGCTCCCTGTAGTCCAGGACCTTGAAGAAAATCTGAGAAGAGATATTGTAGGGGAAGTTGCCGATAATAGCGAACTGCTCGGGGAAAAGCTTCTCCAGCTTCAGCGTCAGGAAATCGGCTTCCATCAGCCGGCCCTGCATTCCCGCGAAATGCGTCAGCAGATACTCCACCGATTCGGTGTCGATCTCCACCAGACGCAGGTCTACGTCTTCCCGCTCCAGCAGGTACTGCGTCAGCACACCCATACCCGGACCTACTTCTAATACAGGGAATGACTTCGCTTCAGAAGGCTGTTGGTTCAAAAACGCCTCCGCTTTCGCTACGGCCCCTTTCGGACCTTCGGTCCTCTTGCTCCCTCTTACGTGGCCGAGGGTGGCCACGGTTTTTTCACCAACACCTTCTTCCGCTTCGTCATTCAGTATTAAAGCGTCGACGATGGCTTTGGCGATTTTCTGGTCTGTGAGGAAATGCTGGCCTAGGGCCTTTTTAGCACGAACTTCCATATTACTGAATTCAAACTGTGCAAAGATAAGAAAAAGATTCCACGGACAGGCCGCGGAATGACGGATTATTGCTATCTTTGTAGGCTATTAAGAAGATAGATAAAACAAAGATATGTACAGAACACACACCTGCGGAGAACTCCGCATCGAGAACAAAGGACAGCAGGTAACGCTCGCCGGATGGGTCCAGAAAGCCCGCAAACTCGGCGGCATGACCTTCATCGACCTGCGTGACCGCTATGGCATCACCCAGCTCGTCGTCGAGGCGGACGCCCCGGCGGAGCTCGTGGAGACCGCGACCTCCCTCGGCCGCGAATTCGTCATCCAGGCCGTCGGCACCGTGGTCGAGCGCCAGGCGAAGAACCCGAAAATGCCCACCGGCGACATCGAGATCAAGCTCGACGCCATCACCGTCCTCAACAAGTCCGTCACCCCTCCTTTCACGATCGAAGATGAGTCCGACGGCGGCGAGGACCTGCGCATGAAGTTCCGCTACCTCGACCTTCGCCGCAATCCCCTCAAGAACGCCCTGATGCTGCGTCACCGCATCGCCCACGAGGTCCGCAACTACCTCGACGAGAAGGGCTTCATGGAGATCGAGACCCCTTACCTGATCAAGTCCACCCCGGAAGGCGCCCGCGACTTCGTGGTCCCGTCCCGCATGAATCCGGGCCAGTTCTACGCCCTTCCGCAGAGCCCCCAGACCTTCAAGCAGCTGCTGATGGTGGCCGGCTATGACCGCTACTTCCAGATCGTCCGCTGCTTCCGCGACGAGGACCTCCGCGCGGACCGCCAGCCGGAATTCACCCAGATCGACTGCGAAATGTCCTTCGTGGAGCAGGAAGATGTGCTGAATACCTTCGAAGGCATGATGCGCACCCTGTTCAAGAACGTCCTGGACGTGGAGATCCCCGACCCGCTTCCGCGGATGAGCTGGTACGACGCCATGGACAGATATGGCTCCGACAAACCGGACATCCGCTTCGGCATGGACATCCATGAGATTACCGAGGCGGCCAAGGGCAAGGGCTTCGGCGTGCTGGACGGTGCCGCCTACATCGGCGCGATCGCCGTTCCCGGCGCCGCGGAATATACCCGCAAGCAGATCGACGAACTGACCGAATGGGTCAAGCGCCCGCAGGTCGGCGCCAAGGGCCTGATCTACATCCGCGTGGCCGCTGACGGCAGCTACAAGTCTTCCATCGACAAGTTCTACGCCCCGGAAGACCTCGCGAAGATCGCCGCCAAGGCCGAAGCGAAGAGCGGTGACCTCATCCTCGTGATGAGCGGTGACAACAAACGCAAGGTCCAGACCATGCTCGGCGTGCTCCGTCTCGAGATGGGCGGCCGCCTCGGTCTTCGTGACCCGAAGGTCTTCGCCCCGCTCTGGATCGTCGACTTCCCGCTCCTTGAATGGGACGACGAGACGCAGCGCTTCTATGCGATGCACCATCCCTTCACCGCCCCGAAGCCGGAGCATGAGAAGTGGTTCTACAGCAATAAGAAAGAAGACCTTGAGCGCGTCTGCGCCAATGCCTACGACTTTGTCCTCAACGGCAACGAACTCGGCGGCGGCAGCATCCGTATCCACAATGCCGACATGCAGAAACGCATGTTCGAGGTGCTCGGCATCGGTCCCGAGGAAGCGGAATACAAGTTCGGATTCATCATCCATGCCTTCCAGTTCGGCGCCCCGCCTCACGGCGGCCTCGCCTTTGGCTTTGACCGTGTCTGCGCCCTCTTCGGCGGCCAGGATACCATCCGTGACTACATCGCCTTCCCGAAAAACAACCAGGGCCGCGACGTGATGATCGATTCCCCGTCCGAAATCGACCAGACGCAGCTTGACGAACTCCAGATCAAAACCGACGTCAAACCACAGCAATAAACCGTTATGGAACTGTTCGGATTCCTGAAGATCGGCTTCATCGATATCATCGACGTCATCGCGGTGGCGCTGATTATCTATTTCGTCTTCCGGGCCATCAAAGGCTCGACGCTGGTGACGCTCTTCGGTATCCTGCTCGTTCTGATGACCCTCAGGGTCGTTTTCGGCGCGTTGGAGATGCGGATGACCAGCCGGGTCTTCGACGCGATTCTGGATGTCGGTATCATCGGCCTGATCGTGATTTTCCAGCCCGAGATACGCCATTTCCTCATGCGCCTGGGCTCGAACGCCACGCGGGCGCGGAAGAGTTCCGCCTTCTGGAGCCGCCTCTTTGGCAATACCCGGGAGACCCTCGGCAGCAACACGGTGAAGGAAATCACCGAGGCCTGCCGCCGCATGTCCGCCGAGAAGACCGGCGCCCTGATCGTCCTGCAGCGGAATAACAGCCTCGATTCCATCATCGAAACCGGCGACCGCATCGATGCAGTCATCAACCGCCGCCTGATCATGAATCTCTTCTTCAAGAATTCACCGCTGCACGACGGTGCCATGATCATCGGCGGGAACCGCATCATCGCCGCCCGCTGTACGCTCCCGATTACGGAACGGACCGACATCCCCGCCAGCTACGGCATGCGCCACAAGGCCGCCATCGGCATCTGCGAGGAGTCCGACGCCGACGTCATCGTGGTTTCGGAGGAAACGGGTCACATCCTCTTCGTCAGCGGACAGACCCGGCAGGAAATTCAGAACATCAACGAACTCAACCTGCTGCTGGGTGCCTCCATCTCCGAGGAGGGAAAGGCTCCCGAGCAGAAATCCTAAGCACATATGGCAGGCGGGGAGATTGACAGGAGGCTGGAAGCCAAGCTCGGTTTCGACCGGATCCGCGAGATGATCGCGGCCCGGACGATGACCGCCTATGCCGACGGCCGTGTCCGGACCGAAACCTTCTCGACCCGTCCCGACGAGATCCGCCGCCGCCTGCTGCTGACCGACGAGATGCGCCTTGTGGTGATGTTCGAGGAGAACTTCCCCATGGCCGGCTACATCGACTGCCGGGACTTCCTCGAGCCCCTGGAGAAGACAGGGTCCATCGACCTCCTGTCCCTCGGCAAGCTGAAGACACTCGTCGAGACCGTCCGTAAGATCACCGCCTTTTTCAGCGGCGTCAAGGACGGCGTCTACCCCAACCTCAAGCGCATGGCCTCGCGGGTGCTCTATTTCGCCGAGGTGACGCGCCGCATCGACCAGATTCTCGACAAGTTCGGCGAGGTCAAGGATACCGCCTCGGACGACTTGTATAAGATCCGCCACGACATCCGCCAGGCCGAGGCCGACATTTCCAAACGCATCGGCCAGATCCTCCGGAAAGCGCAGCAGGAGGGGATTGCCGACGCCGACGCCAGCGTGGTGGTCCGCGACGGGAAGATGCTGATCCCCGTTGCGTCCGCCCATAAGAAACGCCTCTCGGGCTTCGTCTGGGACGAGTCGGCTACCGGTAAGACGACCTTCATCGAGCCCGCGGAAATCGTCCAGCTCCAGAACGACCTTTCCGAGCTCCGTTTCGCCGAGACCCGGGAAATAGCCCGGATTCTTCGCGATTTCACGGAATTCCTCCGCCCCTATATCCCGGACCTGCTGGTCAGCGCGGATTTCGTGGGCGAAATCGATTTCTTGCTCGCGAAGGCGCAGACCGCCCTCGACATGATCGCCGGCATGCCCGTCATCTCCACCGACGGCGCCGTCCGGATCCGCAAGGCCCGCCATCCGCTGCTGGAGCGCGCCCTGCGCAAGGAAAAGAAGGAGATCGTGCCGCTGACGGTCACCCTCGACCAGGGCAAGCACATCCTCCTCATCTCCGGCCCGAACGCCGGCGGCAAGTCCGTCTGCCTCAAGACCGTGGGCCTGCTGCAGTATATGTTCCAGTGGGGCATGCTGGTCCCGACATCCGAGACCTCCGAACTGATGGTCTACGACCGCCTGATGGTCTCCATCGGCGACGACCAGTCCCTCGAGAACGACCTCTCGACCTACAGTTCCTTCCTCACCGACATGAAGGACATGCTGGCCCGGGCCGATGAAAAGACCCTCGTGCTGATCGACGAATTCGGTTCCGGTACTGAACCCGCGGCCGGCGGCGCCATCGCCGAGGCCATCCTGGCGGAACTGGACCGCCGCGGCGTCTATGCCGTCATCACGACCCACTACTCGAACCTCAAGTTCTATGCGGCCGGCCAGGACACCGGCGTCGTCAACGGCGCCATGCTCTTCGACGCCAAGAACATCACCCCGCTCTTCCAGCTGGAAATCGGCCTGCCTGGCAATTCCTTCGCCTTCGAGCTGGCGCGGAAGATGGGCCTTCCCGAGACCATCGTCCATGACGCCGAGGAGCGCGCCGGGGAGGGCTTTGTCGCCGTCGAGCGCAACCTCCGCAAGATTGCCCGCGGCCGCCGGGCCCTGGATGAGAAACTCCAGAAGGTCAAAGCCGCCGACAAGACCCTCGACACCCTGACGGACAAGTACCAGAAGGAGCTGGAGGACATCCGTTCCCAGCGCAAGGACATCCTCGAGGGGGCCAAGCGCGAGGCTGAGAGCATCATCCGCGGCGCGAACCGCCAGGTGGAGAACACCATCCGGACCATCAAGGAGTCCCAGGCCGAGAAGGAAGCTACGAAGGAGGCCCGCAAGGGGCTGCAGGATTTCATCCAGGCCCTCGGCGAGACCAAGCGCGTCCAGGAAAAGAACCGCGAGGCCTACCTCGACCAGAAGCTCCGCCAGGTGGAGGAGCACAAGGCTCGCGAGCAGGCCCGCCGCCTCCGCCGTGCTCCGAAAGAGGAGCGCGAGGTCCTGGAAACCGGCGCCGAGGAGCAGAAGCAGCTCGAGCAGTTCCGCCGTTCGCCCCTGAAGACCGGCGAGAAGGTCCGCATCAAGGACAACGGTCTCGTGGGCGAAGTCTCCAAGGTTTCGACCAAGGCCGTGACGGTCATCGTCGGCAATGTCCAGACGAAGCTTCCGCTGGACCGCGTGGAGAAAATCACCGCCAACGAATTCCGCGCCGCAGAGAAAAAATCGGCCCCCAGCCGCGTCCCGCTGCAGAAGATCGATGCCTCGATCCAGAGCCGCAAGCTCACTTTCTCTCCCGAACTCGATGTCCGCGGACAGCGTGTCAATGAGGCGCTGGAGAACGTCATGCGCTATGCCGACGACGCCCTGATGCTGTCGGTCGGGCAGGTCCGCATCCTCCACGGCAAGGGCACGGGCGCCCTCCGCGAGGAGATCCAGAAGTACCTTCGGACCGTCCCCGGCGTCGTTTCCGTCGCCGATGAGGATGTCCGCTTCGGCGGGTCCGGCGTCACCGTCGTCAAATTCGGCTGATCATGGAAGCGGCTTCGGGTAACCAGCGCGGAAAGCGCGCTGCGGGACAGCTGGGCGAGGACATCGCCTGTCGCTATCTGGAAGGGCTGGGCCATACCATCCTGGCCCGCAACTGGCGCAGCAGCCATCTCGAAATCGACATTGTTACGGCGGATCGGGAGGGGAGTATCCGTTTCGTGGAAGTGAAAACGCGCATCGAACCGGTCGCCCTCGCGCCGGAGGAGCAGGTGAATGCCACCAAACGGCGCCGGCTCGCCAATGCGGCCCTAGCCTATCTCAACGACCCCAAGGCGCCGAAACCCCTCGCCGGCAACGGGGAGTCTTTCTTTGACATCGTTTCCGTCGTGCTGGGCGGAGGCCGTCAGGAAGTGGATTATTTTCCGGCCGCCTGGATTCCCATGTATGTGTAAATGATGGGAAAACAGGGCCTTCCGCCCTGTTGAAAACTTTGTTAATTAAATATTTTTACGTATCTTTGCAGCCCCAAAAAAGCGGAAACATAAGAGCCGCTGCTTGGGGAGTAACTATAACTTATTTATTTACAAACATTTATGCCCACAATTCAACAACTTGTCCGCAAAGGACGCGAGACCATTGAAGTAAAGAGCAAGTCTCGTGCGTTGGATGCTTGTCCTCAGAAGCGTGGCGTGTGTCTGCGTGTTTACACGACGACCCCTAAGAAGCCGAACTCCGCGATGCGTAAAGTCGCCCGTGTCCGTCTTTCCAACGCCAAAGAGGTCAATGCCTACATCCCCGGTGAGGGCCACAATCTCCAGGAGCACAGCATCGTGCTGGTTCGTGGCGGTCGTGTGAAGGACCTTCCGGGTGTCCGTTACCACATCCTTAGAGGAGCTTTGGATACCGCTGGCGTAGAAGGCAGGACCC
>CAMKRY010000034.1 GCA_946415345.1 uncultured Bacteroidales bacterium
GGGCAAGATCATCAACATCTGCTCGATGATGTCCGAGCTCGGCCGCGAGACGGTCTCCGCCTATGCCGCCGCGAAGGGCGGTCTCAAGATGCTGACCCGCAACATCTGCTCCGAGTACGGCGAATACAACATCCAGTGCAACGGCATCGGCCCCGGCTACATCGCCACGCCCCAGACCGCGCCGCTCCGCGAGAAGCAGCCCGACGGCAGCCGCCATCCCTTCGACAGCTTCATCTGCGCCAAGACCCCGGCCGGCCGCTGGCTGGATCCGAGCGAGCTCGGCGGTCCCGCCGTGTTCCTCGCCTCTCACGCCTCCGACGCCGTGAACGGCCACATCCTTTACGTCGACGGCGGTATCCTCGCCTATATCGGCAAGCAGCCGCAATAATTGTCATTTCGAGCAAAGTCGAGAAATCTATGAGAATCCACTGCGAAGTCCGCTATCCGTCCCACCAGGACGATGCGAAGCACTATGACACCGCGACCCTCCGCCAGCACTACCTCGTGGAGAATATCATGGTCGCCGACGAGATCAATATGGTCTATTCGATGTTCGACCGCATCATCGCCGGCGGCGCCGTCCCGGTGAAGGAAGAACTCACCCTCACTCCCCCGGAGATCCTCCGAAGCGAGTTTTTCACCTCCCGCCGCGAGCTCGGCATCATCAATGTCGGCGGCGAGGGCATCGTCAAGGTCGGCGACGAGGAGTTCACCATCCCCTATAAGGAGGCCATCTACATCGGCCGCGGCGACCGCCACGTCTCCTTCCGGAGCGTCGACCAGGAGAAGCCGGCGCACTTCTACTTCAACTCCGCGACCGCCCACCGCGAGACGGGCGTCAAGCAGGTCAGCAAGAAGGACGCCGTCGTGATGCACCTCGGCAGCCTCGAGGAGAGCAACGAGCGCACGATCAACCGCCTGCTCGTCAAGGAGGTCGTTCCCTGCTGCCAGCTGCAGATGGGCATGACCGAGCTCGCTCCCGGCAGCACCTGGAACACCATGCCGGCCCACACACACGACCGCCGCATGGAGGTCTACTTCTACTTCGAGCTCCCCGAGGACGCCGCGGTCTGCCATTTCATGGGCCAGCCGCAGGAGACGCGCCACCTCTGGATGCACAACGAGCAGGCCGTCATCTCCCCGCAGTGGAGCATCCACTCCGCCTGCGCGACCCGCAACTACACCTTCATCTGGGGCATGTGCGGCGAGAACGACGACTACAACGACATGGACTGGTGCGCCGCCAAAGACCTACGCTAGCGTATGAAGAAATCCATCTTTCTGGCCCTCGCGCTCGTCTGCGCCATGGCCTGCAGCCCCAAGAAAGAGGAAGCCCCCAAGGTGATGGCCCGCGCCGTCCCCGAGCGCGCCGATGATTTCGTCTTCGAGAACGACCTCATCGCCGGCCGTTTCTACGGCAAGGCCCTCGAGGGCAATCCCACCTCCCCCGGCATCGACATCTGGGTCAAGCTGCCCGGCAAGCTCGTCGCCGACGAATGGTATGAGCACGCAGTCAATGAAGACCCGAACTACTACCACCACGACCACGGCGGCAAGGACTGCTACAAGGTAGCCGTCTCCCTCGGCGGCGGCGCTTCGGCCCCGCTTGTCGACGGCGAGCTCCGCTACCCCGCCACGAACTACCGCTCGTATGAGATGCTGGAGGAGACCCCGACCCGCGTCCGCTTCGCCCTCGAGTATCCGGCCTGGGATGTCGAAGGCGTCCCGGTGAGCCTCCGCAAGGAAGTGTCCCTCGAAGCCGGCAGCTATTTCGCCGATGTGACGGACTACTACACGTTCCCGGATTCGGCCGGTGTCCTCACCGTCGCCGCGGGCATCAAGCTCCACGGGGCGCAGGGCACGGTCGTCGACACCCATGAAGGCAGCCACAGCATCGCCATCTGGGAACATGCCTCCGACCAGAGCATCGAGCCGGAAGACGGCATGCTCGGCGTCGCGATCGCGGCTCCGGACCTGGAAAACCCGGTCATCGGCATCAACTTCGCCCTCGACCATGCGCTCATCATCAGCGCCGTACGCAGCGGCGAACCCTTCCGCTACCGCTTCGGCTCCTGCTGGTCCAAAGGCGACATCAAGACCGCCGAGGAGTGGTTTGCCCTGGATGTTCTGGAAAAACGAAATCTCTACTCCAACTCTCCGAGAATGACGCGGAAATAATAGACCACTCCGGCGAGATAATGGGCCATGTTTTCGCTGAGCGGCGGGATGGTGGCCAGCTTGATGTTGCCGGTACCGAGTCCCAGCATGGCCTGGGTGGCGTTCAGGAAGGGGACGTAAAGGTCATCGGTGGCATGGTAAAGAACAACGGGCTTCACAGGATACCAGCCCCGGGTCAGGTCCTCCTCGGCAAGGGCCTGTTCCAGCGCCGTGCGGACTTTCGTTCCGGGCGTGAGGAGATCTTCCGACAAGATATCGGAGACATTCCAACCGACTTTCTCATGGATATAGTCGTGGAGGGCCGGCATACCGGTGTCTTTCTCGTGGATGAGATCGAAAACGCCGCAATCCATGAACTTTTGCGTGAAGAAGTCCTCCTCCCGAAGTCCGGCCATGATTCTCGGATGGGCGGAGAGCATGCCGTCAACGACGAGCGGGAGGGCGCCGGGGAAAAGAATCCGCTCCTGTTCCAAGTACCAGAAAAAGGTCTCTTTCGGCGCATAGACCCCGCCGCAGGAATAGGTCTTCGTCAGCTTGAGCAAGTCTTTTTCCCGCCGGGAACAGCGGTTTTCCATATATTTATGGATGGCCAGGGCATAGGAACCGCCCTGGGAATAACCGACATTGAAGAGTTTGTACCCTTCCTTGAGCGTAATACCCTGGTCCTCAAGCAGCTGAAGCGCCGCCAGAACCCCGTCCACGCTCTGCCGGGCGATGACATCATGGGCCAGGAACGGATGCACCCGTTCCACCGACGCCCCGTACCCTTCTAAGTCCGGACTGATGAAAACGGCATCGGAGGCCGCGACCGCCATCATAATGTCGGCGTAGGGGCCGGATGGCCGTCCGATGTCCGAATAGAGGGTAAAGTGACTGCTCAGGACGATTTTGTCCGGATGGTGATCCCAGCCGGTGCCGACGGGGAGGGCCACCACTTCGGAAAGGGTGATGTCTTTCCCCCGGGCGTCCTTGCTCTTGTACTCCAGGACGAACTTCCGGTAACCCCAGTCAGGATGAAGGGACGCCGTCTCCCGGGCCATTTTTACGCCCAGCGCAAGGTTCTTCGCCTTGACGGCGGCCTGCTCGGTCGCGACGACGAATTCGCCGAGTACCTCCGAAACCGGGCTCTCCGGATTGAAAACATGCTCCGCGAACTCATCGGGCGTGTACCGGTACATCTCGGTCAGGCTGTATTTCTTCTGCGAGGAAGCTTCCTTGTCGTCCTTTCTGCAGGCAGACAGTATGAGAAATGCCGCAGCGAGAATCGCTGCAGCATTCAGGAAACGGTAAGGGCGCCGTATCATAATCCGATAGCACCGAGAAGAGCCAGCAGTTCAACGACCGAAACCATGCTCTCCGGATCCGCGATATCCACCAGGAAAGGTTCAATGGCAATCTCTCCTGTCTGCTCGTCCTGCACAGGATGGAATTCGAGGCGGTAGGCAAACAACACATTGACATTGATGGCGGCATTGACTTTCTCCAGCGCACTGGCCAGGCACTCGGGATTCCCTTTCACCAGCTCGGCTTCGGCCATATAGAGCGCCAGGTTCCAGGTATCGATATTGCCTGTCACGGGAATCTGCCCAAGGACCAGCAGATCCAGACCGACATAACGAAAACCCTTTTCCGTCACGAGTGAGACCTCGCCGGAAACAAGCGGCTCACCGTCCCTGGCAATCTCGAGATAGAGCGAACGCTCGGCTTCCCCCTGTTTGAGGAACAGGCTGAGGCCCTCTAAGTCTTCTTTGGTAAGGGATTTGGTCAGGACTTCGACCGCCTCCGGGACGGAGAGTGCCTTCACCTCCTCCTGCTGCGGCTCCGGAACAGGTTCTTCCTGCTTGCTGCAGGAAAGGAATCCCAATAAGGAAAGGGCTGTCACCAGAATAAGAACGCGAGTTTTCATAGTCATACTGCTTTATTGACGACAAATATAAGAATAAAATCGCAAAAAACATGTCAACGGACTACCACCCGAGGACGGCCTCCTTTGAAGAATAGGCGGCGGCTTCGTCGGCGGTGAGGGTGCGACCGAGGCTGTTGCGGGAGGCGGTGGAGACGCCGGTGGTGCCGTATTCCTTCCAACCGGAAGTGGCGGTCGGCGTAGCGGGGTTCGGCGCGGGATTGCTGTACCAGCCTGCGGCGTTGATAACGGGCGACATCTGGCAATTGACAAAGGTCACATTGTCGTAGTAGTCCGTGGAGCCGCCGCTGCGGGCGAGGTACATGGTGCCGTCGGCGGCGCCCTCCCCTGCCGTGATCCGGCAGTTCAGGAAGACGAAACCTTTGTCGTTGGCTCCGGGCACGCGGGCCTGGAGGATGAAACCGGAGGAGTATTTCTCGCAGCGGATCTCGCAGTCCTCGAAGAGGCAGGCCTTGGGATAGCCCCAGATGAAGTCGACGTTGCCGGCGATGAGGGAATTGTGCACCCAGACCACGCCCTTGGTCAGGAAGGTGTCCTGGAGGGAATGCAGGGCGCAGTTCTCAATGACGAGCTTGTGGGCGTTGGAGCCGCTGTTGAAATAGATGGTCTCCGCCTGGCCCTGAGCGCCATAGGTATTGCGGATCGTCAGATTCGTAAGCACAAGGTTGTCGCAGTTCTCAAACAGACACAGGGCGCGGCCGCCAACGGCTCCGATGGAATTCCCCACGGAGGGCTTGGAGGAGGCTGCGCCGCCGCTGCCGGTCTCAAGGCCTTCGGCATTGGCATAGGCGATGACGCACTTGTCGCGACTGGCACCGGTGATGGAGACGTCCGCCCGATCTCGCAGGTAGAGCATCTCGTTGTAGGTGCCATTGGCGACCAGGACGCTTACGGCACCGGTAGTCGTGGAGGCATAGTTCAGTGCCCCCTGGATGGTGCAGAAGTCGGCGGTACCGTCTTGCGAGACAGAGAGGGCTGCCGGGGAGGACGGCTTGGCCTTCGTCGTGAAGCTCTGTTCACCGCGGGCAATGCCAGGATGGCCGACGACGACGCCGGCATCCAGAGCGACGGAATAGGTCTTGCCGAAGTCCAGCACGCCGCTATGGGGCTTGATCTCGAGTTTGTTGCCCTTGATGCGAAGCGGGGTGTAGTGGACGATGCGCCAGCGCTTTCCGGACGGGATGGCGTCCATGAAGGTATTCAGTTTCGTGTCGGCCTTGATCTGCTCTTTGGGAACCATCTGCCCGTCGTCGCGGATGTCCACCGTCGTGAGATCCGCCAGATCGATCTGGTCGATAACCGAACCGCCATCATAGATCTTGATGAGGCCGGAAGTGCCCAGCACGGGCGTCTCGTCGAAGGTCAGGATAATGGGGGCATCGACGCAGACAGCGCCAGCCACCGGATCTTCCGGGCTGGACGAACCTTCCGTCGTGAAGTCCAGGAAACTCTCTTCGGAGTGTTCACCCTCTCCAACGGCGATGACGCTGAAGCGATAGGTCGTGCCGGCGGAAAGGCCCTGGACAAGGGCATTGCGGTTGGTTCCGCCGCCGCTGACCACCAACTCACTCCCCTTCTTCACATCCCAGCGATAGGTCTTCGCGCCCTCGACGGGATCCCACTGGATCGTCGCGGAGTTCTCCGTTATAGCCTTGAGAGTCAAGTTCTTCGGCGCGGCCAGTTTGCCCGCGTCGGACGAAGGCTCATCCCCCTTGCCGCAGGAAAGGGCGACGAGGGGGATGGCCAGTAAGAGTAAAAGCTTTTTCATCAGACCTCAACCGGTTTGTACTTCGGGACGAGGGACTTCATGATGCTCCAGGCAATCAGGTAGGCGATGCCGCAGAAGCAGAAGACGATGAAGTAACCCGCGGACTTGCCTTCGAAGCCGAGGAAGGTGAAGGCTGCACCCTGACCCTCAGACCAGGTGAAGAGCCAGCCGGCGGACTTCTGGATGATCATGGAGCCGATTCCGCCTGCCATGGCACCGATGCCGGTGATGGAGGCGATGGCACCCTTCGGGAACATGTCGCCGATCGTCGAGAAGAGGTTGGCGCTCCAGGCCTGGTGTCCCGCACCGGCGATACCGATCAGGATGGCCGGCCACCAGGGCGACATGCCGCTGAGCGGCTGGGCAAAGAGGGCGGCCAGCGGGAAGAAGGCGAACAGGAGCATGGCCAGCATGCGGCCCGCATACGGATGCATGCCCTTTTTCTCCACAAAGAGCTTCGGCAGGTAGCCGCCGAAGATGGAGACCACGGTCACGATGGCGTAGAGCGTAAAGATCAGCGCCTGGCCGAAGCCGGTCGTCACCGGGGCACCGCACTCGTTCTTGAAGTAGGACGGGGCCCAGAAGAGGAAGAACCACCACACGCCGTCGGTGAAGAACTTGCCGGCGATGAAGGCCCAGGTCTGCTTGTACCCGAAGCACTTACCCAGCGGGATGGATTTCTCCTGGGCGGCAGCGGCCTTGGCGGCAGCCTCCTCGGCGTCATCCTGATGGATGTACTCGAGCTCGGCCTCATTCACGTGCTTGCTCTGCTCCGGCTTGTCGTACATGAACTGCCAGAAGAACATCCAGATGAAGCCCAGACCACCGATGATGATGAAGGCCCATTCCCAGCCGAGATGCGTCGCGAGCGGCGGGATCAGCAGCGGAGCCACGAGGGCGCCGACGGAAGCACCGGCGTTGAAGATGGAGGTCGCGAAGGCGCGGTCCTTCTTCGGGAAGTACTCGGCGGTCGTCTTGATGGCCGCCGGGAAGTTGCCGGCTTCACCGAGCGCCAGGATGCCCCGGCACAGGAGGAAGAGATAGACGGATGTCGTCGATACGGCGAGGGCCACGTTCGAGCCTGCCTGGACGGCCTTCATCGCGCTGACGGAGTCGACACCGCTGACGAACCAGGTCGTCGCGATACCGCAGGCGGCATGGAGGACGGCGCCGAAGGACCAGACACCGATGGAGATGAGGTAACCCTTCTTGGTCCCCATCCAGTCCACAAACTTACCCGCAAAGAGACAGGCGATGGCGTAGAAAATGGAGAAGAGGGAGGTAATGGTACCATAGTCGTTGTCGGTCCAGTGGAACTCCGGTTTGATGAAGTCCTCATAGGTCAGCGACAGCACCTGGCGGTCGAGGTAGTTGACCGTCGTCGCCACAAAAAGCAGCGAGCACAGCCACCAGCGCCAGTTGGTCATCAGTTTTTTCTGCGTACTCATAATTCAATAGTCGTCATGCCCGACCTGATCGGGCATCTTGTTAAATGATACTGCGAACCGCGGCACGCATGCCTTCCTTCTGGATCAGGGCGAGGTCGGCGGCGAGAAGATCCGTCAGGCCGGGGACCTTGTTGAGGTCTTCGCCCCAGATGAAGTGGTCGGCGAGAACGCCCTCGGCGACCTTGCGGACATCGCCCGTCGCCCAGAGATTCTTCAGCAGGCCGGTGATCTTCTCATCGTCCTGCGGAACGATCTCGTCTTCGCCTCTCTTGCCGCCCTTGTAGTAGGTGCAGATACCGGCGAGACCGAGTACGAGTCCACGAGGCAGCTCGCCCTTGCGCTCGAGATAGGTCTTGAGGCCGGGGAGATCGCGGGTCTTGAACTTCGGGAAGGAGTTGAGCATGATGGATGTCACGAAATGCTTCACGAACGGGTTGCGGAAGCGCTCGAGCACGGCGTTGGCGAACTTGACGAGCTCCTCTTCCGGCAGGTTGAGGGTCGGGAGGAGTTCCTCGAACATCACTTTGTGGACGAACTTGCCCACCTCGGGATCCTCGCAGCATTCCTTGACGATGTTGAGGCCGCTGAGGTAGCCCACGGGGCTCAGGACGGTGTGGGGACCGTTCAGCAGGGTAACCTTCCTTTCATGGTAAGGAGCCTCGCTGGGGACGAAGAGGACGTTGAGACCCGCCTTGTCAGCCGGGAACTCGGCGGCGACTTCCTTCGGGGCCTCGATGACCCAGAGATGGAAGATTTCGGCCTTGTCGAGAAGATGGTCGTCATAGCCGGCGCGCTCGCAGAGTTCGGCGGCATTGTCGCGCGGATAACCCGGGACGATGCGGTCGACGAGGGTGCTGTAGACGCCACAGGCCTCCTCGAACCAGGCGCTGAAGTCCGGACCGAGGTTCCAGAGGTCGATATACTGGCGGATGCACTCCTTGAGATGCTTGCCGTTCTCGAAGATCAGCTCGCAGGGGAAGATGATGAGACCCTTGCTCATATCACCCTTGAAATGCTCCCAGCGGTGGTAAAGCAGCTGGGTGAGCTTGCCGGGATAGGAGCTGGCCGGTTTGTCCTCCAGCTTGCAGGCCGGATCGAAGGCGATGCCCGCCTCGGTCGTGTTGGAGATCACGAAGCGCATCTCCGGCTGCTCGGCGAGCTTCAGGTAGCCCTGGAAGTCCTCGTACGGGCTCAGGCCGCGGCTGATGACGTCGATCAGGTCGACGCTGTCCACGGGCTGGCCGTCCTGCAGTCCCTGGAGATTCAGGTGATACAGGCCGTCCTGCTCGTTGAGCCAGCCGACCATGCCCTTCTCGATGGGCTGGACGACGACGACGGAGCCGTTGAAGTCGGTTTTCTGGTTGGTCTTCCAGATAATCCACTCGATGAATGCGCGAAGGAAGTTACCCTCGCCGAACTGGATCACTTTTTCGGTGTACCGTTTGGCCTGCGGTGCAGAGGTTCGGTTTAATCTTTCCATAGTATTGATAGTTTATTCTGTTTCCTTGACAACCACGAGGATCAGCGCCTGTTCGCTCGATTTCTGCTTGATGGTGTAGGCATGGCCCTTTTCGAGAGTCACGATGCCGGAGTCGCCGTACGTATCGTAAGGCGTCTCCCAGACCTGGGCCTCCCCTCCCTCGGGGATGAGCTGCATCTTCGCGCCGGTATCCGAGCTCTTACGACGGGCAAAGTAGAACTGCACCGTCGTGGTGAATTCGGAGGAAGTCGTGAAGTTGACATAGCCCTTGCTGTCCATCTTGAAGCCCTGGGCATAGGTTGTCCCACCGATGGTGAAGCTGCCGCTGTAATCCTTGCTGAAATTGGCTACGGAAGAAGAGGTGTCGAAATAGCTCGCTCCGGCGGAACCGTCCTTGGTCTGGACCGGGGAACCATTTTGCATGCTCAAGGTATAGGTATGGGCGGAGCCGTCACCCGGGTCTTCCGGATTCTCCGGATCGTCGGGATCTTCCGGATCGGGGTCGGTCGGATCGTCGGTGGTACCGTCGAACTCGGTGATGCCGCCGTTATTGACGGCCACGGGTGCATCCTTCCAGCCGAGCTTGCCGTAGCCGGCGCCGTCCTTGACGACGGTCGGGACATCCTCGGCGGCGGTGACCACATAATCATACGCGGGCTTGAAGTCGGCATAGGTCAGCGCCGTACCGGCCGTTCCGCCATACTTGGTGTAGGCCATGTTCGTGAACGGATACGGGTCGCTGGCGTTGGACGGCTTGTTGACATAGACATCCTGCGTGGCGTAGAGATAGCCGGCGACGGAGCCCGTCAGGTTGGAGACCCAGGAGCTGCCGCTCTGCTTGGCCGGGTAGGTGCAGATATCGGTAGGCAGGCGCACGCCGTCGAAGTAGTTGTACTCGACGAGGACCTTGGCCCCGTAGGCGGAACCCACGCCGTAGGTCGCGTTGTTGTCGTAGAGGTTGTTGTAGACATGGACCTTGCCGAAACGAACGCGCGGATGGCGGCTGTTGGACTGGTCGAACCAGTTGTGGTGGAAGGTCGCCGTGATGGCCGCGTCGGCGCTGGCGCTGTTGGAGTGGCCCACGAGGCAGCTCTTCTGCGTCTTGACGTAGTGGCACCAGCTCACGGTGACGTTCTTGGAGGCATGGGTCACGTCGGTGGAACCGTCCTCATAGTCCTTGGTCTGGTTCAGCGAGGTGAAGGTGCAGTGGTCCACCCACACGCCGTCGCACTCCTGCATGGAGACCGCGTCGGCGCCGTTGTTGGCCTTCGGCTGGCGGAAGTTGATGTTCCGGATGATGATGTTGTTCGCCCGGACACAGAAGATGCCGATGCGGTCCATCACGAAATCGTCGGTGCCGTAGAAGGACAGGTTGGAGACATCCTTGACGTCGAACCACGGGTGGGCCTCGGAGAAGTCACGGCCGTCGGTCGGCACGAAGGTGCCGCTCAGCCAGATGATCACCGGGCTGTGGTCGCCCTTCTTCTCGCTCTTGGTGCGGGCCAGGAGCCAGGTCTGGAGGGCCTTGCCGTTGTCGAAGTGGAGGATGTTGGCGGAGGTCGCGCCCTCGCCGCCGGTCACGCCGGCGCCATAGCCGTAGACTTTGTCCAGCTCGACCGTCCCCACCGTCGGCGGGTTCGGGCAGTCGAGTTCATCACCTTCGCCGGGCTGCGGCGGGTCCTGCGGATCACCACCGGGATCGCTGCCGCCCGGGACCCAGCGGATGTCGTAGACATTGATGCCGCTGTTGCCGGAGTAGATGTTGACAAGGTCACCCTCGGAGGCTGTCACCTCGAAGGAGCAGGTCATGATTTCGCCGGTCTTGTCCGGGACATCCTGGCTGCCGATTTCCTTGGCGCCCACGGCCACCTTGAGCGGACGCGCCGTATCGCCGCTGGAACGGGCCAGGACGGTCAGGGCGCCGCTGCCGGCCACCTTGAACTGGATGGTGTTCTTCGTTCCGGGATTGCCGGTGCCGCCGAGTTGCGCACGGTCGTCGCCATAGTCGGAGCCGAATTTGAACTTGCCGCCGCCGGTGACGAAGCCGAGATTGCCATAGACAAAGCTCTCGGTCACGCCGTCGGGATATTGATCAGCCGGGTATTTGGCCACGAGTTCCGTGAAGACGGACGCCCAGGAAGTGGTCGTCGTCACGGCCGTCAGCTCATCCTGCGGATCCGGGCCCGGACCGGGCTCGTCGGGATCCTCCGGCTCGCCGCCGGGCACCCACTTGATGGAGTAGAGGTTGATGCCGCTGGCCATCGAATAGATGCTGATGAAGTCGCCTTCCGCCGCCTCAACGGCGATAGAGACCTTCTTGGCGTCAGCCGCCTTGTCGGGCATTTCATAGCCTTCCTCGGTGAGCGGATTCGCGTTCACCGCCACGTTGATGAAGCGGGCGGCGTCGCCGGAGCTGCGGCCGATCAGCGTCAGGGCGCCGGGGCCGGCCACGCGGAACTGGAGGTTGTTGCGCTCGTTCAGCACGCCGGTACCGCCGAGCTGAACCCGGGACATCTTGGTGCCGTTCGTATAGGCCGTTTCGTCCTTTTTGAATTTGAACTTACCCTTCGTCACGGTCTCTTCGCCGGTCTCTTCATTGACGGAGGTCGTCTGGCCGCCGAGGAAGCCGAGCTTGCCCTCGACAAAGATTTCCCCGTCCGGAGAGGTCCATTCCTTGGCCTCGGAGCCGCCCTTCGCGGCGATGATGCCGTCGAAATAGCTGCCGGCCCAGACGGTCTCGGCCGTCACGATCTCCAGGGCGCCGTCGAAGGCATCGGTCCAGTCCGGTTCCGGCTTCTCGGTCGCTTCCTGGACGACAGTCACCGTCTGTTCGGGCAGACCCGTCGCCGAGAAGACGACATGGCCCTCGCGCGGCTCGTAGGCCGTATTCTCCAGGACAGTAAAGTTGAGGACATGCTCGACCATGGCCTTGGTCTCGATCGCGACGATCCAGTCGACATCGACCGTACAGGTAATATCGACATTGGCGCGGACACGGATTTCGATATTCTCGCCGCGGGCCGCGACGGGAATCGCATTTGCCGCAAGGACTAGGGCGTCCTTCTGCTTCTGGACGATGGTCACCTTGACGTCGGACTTCTCGCAGTTGATGCTGAGGGTCGCTTCGCGGTCGTCCGGGCCTTCATTGGCGGCGACGTTCACGACGAACTGGCAGCGCTCGGCCTCGCCGGCCACCGCCACCTCGCCCTTTCGGACATCGGCGCTGAGCCAGTCAACGGCCGGCAGATGGGCCTCCCATTTCTGGTTGGCCTCGAAGGAGATTGTCACGGTCGTGGCTTCTGGCCCCACGACGACTTGCGCGTCGCTCTGCAGGGTCACCACGCCCTCGATTTGCTCCCCGGGCTCTTCGCCGCCCTCCTCTGTCTTGTCGCAGGAAACAAAGCAGAGGGCCACCAGGGCCATAACGGATAGAATCTTGTTCATTTTCTAATTCTTTCTATTTCCATTCTAAATCCTCAAATTAGGCCGATATTGAGGATGGGTCTGTCATTTTGGGCTTTACATCCTCAAAAAGGGCCCAATTTGAGGACAGAAGGCCGTTTTTGGTTATTGCATCCTCAGAAACGGCCATTTTTGAGGATAGGCACGGCCACGCGCCCGGCCTATAGGGTTACACCGGATTTGAAGATGGCGATTTCGCGGATGTTGTGCTTTTCGGCGTTGACGGGCTCCCCGGAGGCGACGGCGAGGACATAGTCGATGAACTTCTCGGCGACCTTGTCCATGGCCTTGCCCTCGGCGAGGACGCCGGCGTTGAAGTCGATCCACTGGGGCTTGCCTTCGGCGAGCGGGGTGTTGGTCGCAATCTTCATCGTGGGGACAAAGCTGCCGAACGGCGTGCCGCGGCCGGTCGTGAAGAGCACAATCTGGCAGCCGGCGGCGCCAAGGGCCGTCGAGGCGACGAGGTCGTTGCCCGGCGCGGAAAGCAGGTTGAGGCCCTTGACCTTCAGCCTTTCACCATATTTCAGCACTCCCCTGACAATGCTCTTGCCGCATTTCTGCGTGCAGCCGAGGGATTTTTCTTCCAGCGTGGAGATGCCACCGGCCTTGTTGCCCGGGGAGGGATTCTCATAGACGGGCATGCCCTGCTTCATGAAATACTCCTTGAAGTCGTTGATCAAGCTGACCGTCTTGTCGAAGGTCGCGCGGTCCTGGCAGCGGTTCATGAGGATCGTCTCGGCGCCGAACATCTCGGGCACCTCGGTCAGCACGGTCGTGCCGCCCTGGGCGACGATCCAGTCGGAGAAGACGCCGAGCAGAGGATTGGCCGTAATGCCGCTGAGGCCGTCGCTGCCGCCGCACTTGAGACCGACGCGGAGCTCGCTGACGGGCACATTCTCGCGGACGTCCTTGGAGACGACCTCATAGATTTCCTTCAGCAGCTGCACGCCGTAAGCGACCTCGTCTTCCACCTTCTGGCAGACGAACATGCGCACGCGCGTCTCGTCGACGGGACCGACCAGCTCGCGGAACGCGTCCAGCTGGTTGTTCTCGCAGCCGAGGCTGACGACGAGCACGCCGCCGGCATTGGGATGGTGGACCATGTCCGCCAGCACGGTGCGGGTGTTCTCATGGTCCCCGCCGAGCTGCGAGCAGCCATAATTGTGCGGGAAGGCCACGACGGCATCCACGCCTCCAGATTTCTCGGCTCCGCTCGAAATGACAGCATTGAACTGCTTAACAATCTGGTCGCATATGCCATTGACGCAGCCGACCGTCGGAATCACCCAAATCTGGTTGCGGATACCTACTTGTCCATTTGTACGCCTATATCCTTTAAATGTACGTACTTTCTTGGACTTCTCAATCTCCACCAAATTAGGATTATAGCTATAGTCTAATAGTCCCTCCAAATTCGTTTTGATGCAGGAATGGTCAACCATGGTGCCCGCGGGGGCGTCCTTGGTGACGTGGCCGATCGGAAAGCCGTACTTGATGACGTTGTCGCCGGCCTTGAGGTCCCGGAGGACGATCTTGTGGCCGCGGGGAATGTCCATCGACAGGGCCACGCCTTCCACGACCTCGCCTTTGGAAAGGTCCTGCAGGGCGACGGCCACGTTGTCGTCGGGGTTGATTTTGATGTACTTCATTAAAAGTTAAAGTAACGTTTGGCGTTGTTGTAGGAGATGTCTTCGACCATCTTGCCGATGAAATCGAGCTCGGAGGCGGGCAGCTTGCCTTCCTCGACGTCTTTGCCGAGCACGTCGCAGAGGATGCGGCGGAAGTACTCGTGGCGCGGGTAGGAAATGAAGCTGCGGCTGTCCGTGAGCATGCCGACGAAGCGGCTGAACAGGCCGAGAACGCTGAGGGCGTCCATCTGGCGGCGCATGCCGACCTCCTGATCGAGGAACCACCAGCCGCTGCCGAACTGCATCTTGCCGGGGACGGTGCCGTCGTTGAAGGTGTAGAGCATCGTCATCATGACCTCGTTGTCCTTGGGGTTGAGGCAGTAGAGGATGGTCTTCGTGAGCTTGTCCTCGCTGGCGAGGCGGTCGAAGAACTTGTGGCCCGCGGCGGCGATTTCCTGGTCGTGGATGGCATCGAAACCCGTGTCGGCACCGACCTTGGCGAACATCTTGGAGTTGTTGTTGCGGATCGCGCCGATGTGGAACTGCTGGGTCCAGCCGGCCTCGGCGTCCATGACGGCCTGGTCGTGGAGGAAGGCGCTGCGGAACTTCTCCAGCTCTCTCGGGTTCGGGGCGATGCCCATCAGGACCTTCTTGAAGATGAGCTCGATCTCAATCTCCTTGTAGTCGGCGGAGTAGAAGTTCTCCAGGCCGTGGTCGGAGAGCTTGCAGCCCATCGTGGCGAAGAAATCATGGCGCTTCTGGAGGGCTTCCTGCAGGTCCGCATAGGAGTCGATCTCCTTGTCGGCAGCCTCGCCGAGCTGCTTCAGATAGGCCTTGTAGCTCTTCGGATCCTCGATGGCCATGGCCTTGTCGGGGCGCCAGGCGGGGATCACCTTCGTGCCGAAGGGGTTCTCCAGGATCATCTTGTGCCAGCGGAGGTCATCGGCCGGGTCGTCGGTCGTGCAGACCGTCTCGACGTTGAAGCGGCGGATGAGGGCCTGGCCGCGGAACTCGGGCGTGGCGAGCTTGGCGTTGCACTCCTCGAAGATCTCGCGGGCGGTCGCCGGGCTCAGAAGCTTATCGATGCCGAAGACGCGGCTGAGCTCGAGATGGGTCCAGTGATAGAGCGGATTCCGCATCGTGTAGGGAACCGTCTCGGCCCACTTCTGGAAGGTCTCCCAGGCGCTGTACTTGCCGCCGGTGAGATAGTCCTCGGACACGCCGTTGCCGCGCATCGCGCGCCATTTGTAATGGTCGCCATAGTGGCCGTCCACGAGCCAGAGCTGGGTGATGTCACGGAACTGGATGTTCTCGGCGATCTGCTGCGGCACGAGATGGCAGTGGTAGTCGATGATAGGCATGTGCTCGGCATGACCGTGATAGAGCTGTTTCGCGGTCTCCGTCTGGAGCATGAAGTTGTCGTTGATGAAAGTCATAGTGTTTGTGTTTTGTTTCTTGGAAGAGAGTCGGGGTATCACCCCCGGCTCCCTTTATGGGGATTTACTGGTTGGTGTAGTAAATCTTGTAGAAGCGGAGACCGTTCACCGGGGCGGTGATGATGACGTCGCCGGCCA